>NZ_JBSGFR010000037.1:0-92096 GCF_053603475.1 Actinoplanes sp. NPDC004185
CTGTAGGTGAAGCTGCCCCGGGCCGGTTCGGTGGCGTCCCACTTCATCTCGTTCTCAGGGGTGACCGCGTTGAACTCGCTGTTCAGGATCCGGGTGTAGGTCGCATCACCCAGCCGGCCGGCCGCGATCGCCGCACCGAAGTAGCGGCCCTTGGCGGCCGCGGAAGCGCCCAGCGTGCTGGCGGCCTCGGCGGAGCCGACGACCGCGATGCTGGCGGCGACGACCACACCCGCGGTCGCTGCCGAGAGCAGCAGCATGCGTCGTTTTCCTGAGGAGGTTCGGAGCTTCATGAGGAGATGTGCCTTTCCGGCGCGGCGAGGACGGCGAATGGCGGGGATACGTCGGTCCCCCCAGCGGCCACGAAAAAGATGAGAGCGTTAACAGCCTGATGCGAGAGATTGCCAGATTGTTTCCACGCATTCAAGTGGCATCCTTCGATGTCTTTCATTGTTCCTGGTCAGGGCGGCATCAG
Organism: Actinoplanes sp. NPDC004185; assembly: GCF_053603475.1. Lineage (NCBI taxonomy): Bacteria > Bacillati > Actinomycetota > Actinomycetes > Micromonosporales > Micromonosporaceae > Actinoplanes > Actinoplanes sp. NPDC004185. The sequence goes on from NZ_JBSGFR010000037.1 coordinate 473, forward strand.
CGGATCAGCGACTTTCTCGATGCGCCGGTCATAACAGGTAATTGATTTCCGCCATTGACGGCCTGGAATGCAATGTCAGCTTTCCCGGACAACGCCGCTACGGTCGGCCCGGCCCCGACGGCGGGATCGCCCGGGGCGAGCGGCGATCGATCGAGGAGCTGCCGGTGACCGAACCCGCGCCGTTCGCCACGGCTTGAGAGCTAGCGCAAATCGGTTTGCCGTGGAAACCTGTTGGCATGACCACTGAATCGATGTCCGCCGGCGGCGACCCCCGCCGGCTTCTGTCGGACGTCCGGGGCCTGACCCGCCGGGTACGCCTGGACCAGCGGCTGACCTGGCTGGCGCTGCTCGTGCTGGGCCTGGTGACCCTGGCCGGGATCCCGTTCGACTGGTTCGGCATGCGGCTGAACTGCGCCCCGGACGGCAGCTGCGAGTTCGCCCGGCGCGGCGTGCTCTTCTACTGGCCGCCCGCCCTCGTGCTGGCGTACGCGGGGATCGCGATCAGCTACATCCGGGCCGCCCGGGCGCGGGGGCTGGGCGCCCGGGTGCTGCCGTACGCGATCACCGGCGCCGCCCTGACCGTCCTGTTCACCGCCGCCTGGGTGGCGGCCGCTCTGTACTTCCCGGACCACCCGGTGCGGTTCCCGTCCTGGGTGCTCGTGGTGGACCGGCTGATCGCGCCGTGGGGGGTCATCGGGGTCGCGCTGCTGGTGCTGGCCCGGGTGGAACGCAACCTCGCGTTGCTGCTGTTCACCCTCGGATATCTCGCGGTGGCGCTGACGTTGCCCACCAACGAGGGGTGGGGGACCGCCTGGGGCATCCGGACCGACTTCGCGATCCCGCAGGTCATCTGCGGCATCGTGCTGCTGCTGGGCGCGACCGGCTTCGCGGTGGCCCGCCGGCGGCATCGGTGACCGCCGAGGCGCCGGAGCCGCGGACGGCGTCCGGGCATCCGGTCACCGGGCTGGACGAGGTCGTGCACCAGCGGGTGCGGCTGGGGATCCTCGCCATCACCCATGAGGCCCGCCGGGTCGAGTTCAGCTACCTGCGCCATCAACTGGACCTGACCGCCGGCAACCTTTCCAAGCACCTGAGCGTGTTGGAGATGGCGAGCCTCATCGACGTGGAGAAGGGCTACGAGGGCCGGCGTGGCCGCACCTGGATCACGCTGACCGCCGCGGGCAGCACCGCGCTCGCCGAGGAGATCAAGCGGCTGAAGCTGCTCATCACCCAGATCGAGAGCACCGACACCCCGGAGGACTGATGACCACCGCCCTGACCCGCCGGCACCTGCTCACCGCCGCGATCGCGACCGGCGTCGCCGTGCCGCTCGGCGCCGGCCCGGCCCGAACGGCCCATGCCGCGCCCGGCCCCGTACGGCTGAAGCTGCCCGCACCCACCGGGCCGCACCGGATCGGCACCGTGTCGTTGCACCTGGTCGACCGGTCCCGCCCGGACCCGGTCACCGGACGGGGGCACCGGGAGCTGATGATCAGTGTCTGGTATCCCGCCGCTCCCGGCGCCCGGAGTCATCCGGTGGCGCCGTGGATGACCGCCGCGCCGCTGCGGGCCCTGCTGGCCGACAACGGCTTCGATCCCGAGGTCGCGGCCGGACCCCGCACGGCCGGGCATGAGGATGCGCCCGTGCTGCGGGGTGGGGACCGCCGGCCCGTGATCGTGTTCTCCCACGGCTCCGGCGGTCACCGCTCGGAGACCACCATCGTGGTGCAGGAACTCGTCAGCCACGGGTACGCCGTGGTGACGGTCGACCATCCGTACGACTCCTACAGTGAGTTCCCCGGCGGGCGGCTCACCGTGCCCGGCGACGACGTACCGGTGACGCCGTGGGACCACGCGAACGACGTCCGCTTCGTGCTCGACCGGATCGAGGACCTCGTAGCCGGACGCAACCCCGACGCCGGGCGCCGCCGGTTGCCGGCCGGTCTGGGGGCCACGCTGGACACGCGCCGCGTCGGCATGTTCGGCTGGTCGAAGGGCGCGACGGCCACCGCCCTGGTCATGAACACCGACCGGCGGGTGCGGGCCGGGCTCAGCCTGGACGGCCCGATGCAGTCGCAGCCGCCGGTGACCGGGCTCGACCGGCCGTTCATGCTGATGACCGCCGAGTTCAACCGGGCCGCCGAACCGAGTGTCGAGGAGTTCTGGTCGCTGCTGCGGGGCTGGCGGCTCAACGTGCAGGCGGAGGGCGGGCTGCACGGGGCGTACTGCGACCACCAGTGGCTGGTTCCCCAGCTGGCGACGATCACCGGGATGAGCGACGACGAGCTCGCCGGCTGGATCGGCACTCTGGACCCGGCCCGGGCGGTACGGATCCAGCAGGCGTACCCGCTCGCCTTCTTCGACCGGCACCTGCGCCACCGCCGAGGACACCTGCTCGACGGTCCGAGCCGGGCCTTCCCCGAGGTGCGTTTCCTGCCCTGAGCCGGGCCCGGGAAGAAGTGGCGGGTGAGATAAAAGCAAAGGCAAGGAGAGATCTCCCTGCCACTTCTAACGTATAGCGCAGTGGGGGGCTTGCGGCAAGACCCCGGTGGTGGCGCAGAATCGTCCGCCGAGACCACCACCTGCGGAAATGGGGACACGACGTGCGGATGTTGTCGGCCGATGAGCTGCCCCGGTGACCGGGCGGTACGTGCTTGATCTCGACCGGATCGACGGGACGCGGGCTGCGGTGGCCGGTGGCAAGGGCGCGCAGCTGGGGGCGTTGTCCCGGCTCGACGGCGTCCGGGTGCCGGCCGGCTTCTGCGTGACGACCGACGCCTTCCGGCGGATCCTGGCGGAGGCGCCGTCGACCGGCGGCCGGCTCGATCAGCTGTCGGGCCTGGACCCGGACGACCGGGACGGGATCCGCACCCTGAGCGCGGAGATCCGCCGGAGCATCGAGGGGATCACCGTCCCGGAGGATCTCGCTGCGGACATCACCGGCGCGCTCGTGGAGCACGGCGAGCAGGCCGCCTACGCCGTACGGTCCAGCGCGACGGCGGAGGACCTGCCCACGGCCTCCTTCGCCGGCCAGCAGGACACGTATCTGAACGTGGTGGGGCCCGCGGCGATCCTGCAACACGTCAGCCGGTGCTGGGCCTCCCTGTTCACCGAGCGGGCCGTGATCTACCGCCGGCGCAACGGCATCGACGACCGTACGGTCGGCATGGCCGTGGTGGTGCAGCGGATGGTGTTCCCGCGGGCCTCCGGCATCCTGTTCACCGCCGACCCGGTCACCGGAGACCGGCGGACCGCCACTGTGGACGCGGGCTTCGGCCTCGGCGAGGCCCTGGTCTCCGGCCTGGTCAACCCGGACGTCTACCGGGTGCGCCGGGACGAGATCGTGGCCCGGACGATCGCCGCGAAGGAGCGGGCCGTGCAGGCCCGGCCCGGCGGCGGTACGCAGCAGGTGGCGATCGATGCAGACCGGCAGGAGCAGCCCGCGCTGACGGACCCGCAGGTCCTGGAGCTCGTACGACTGGGACGGCGGATCGAGGCCCACTTCGGCCGCCCGCAGGACATCGAGTGGTGCCTGGCCGAGGACGGCTTCCGGATCGTGCAGAGCCGCCCGATCACGACCTTGTTCCCCGTGCCCGCCGCCGACGACCAGGTGAACCGGGTGTACCTGTCCGTCGGTCACCAGCAGATGATGACCGACGCCATGCGGCCCCTGGGCTGGTCCATGTGGCAGCTGACGGCCATGGCGCCGATGCACGAGGCCGGCGGGAGGCTGTTCGTCGACGTCACCCGGGCCCTGGCCACGCCGGCCGGCCGCACCGGCCTGCTGGAGATGGCGGGCCGGTCCGATCCGCTGACCCGGGACGCACTGGAGACCGTCCTCAGCCGCGACTTCGTCCCGTTGTCCCCGGACGCGGGTCCCGGCCGGCCGGCCGCCGGAACCGGGCCCGCCCCGATCGAGACCGATCCGGCCATCGTCACCGAGCTCATCGCTCGCAGCGAGGCGTCGGTCGCTGCCCTGCAGCGCGACATCCGTACGCGGACCGGGCCGGCTCTGTTCGACTTCCTGCTGGAGGCGTTCGAGGAGCACAAGCGGGTCCTCAGTGATCCGGTGAGCATCCAGGCGATCATGGCCGGCATGGAGGCCACCTGGTGGCTCAACGACCGGCTGCAGGAGTGGCTGGGCGAGAAGAACGCGGCCGACACCCTGACCCTGTCCGCCCCGGGCAACATCACGTCGGAGATGGGGCTGGCACTGCTGGACGTCGCCGACGTGATCCGCCCGTACCCGGAGGTGGTGGCGTTACTGCGGGGCGTCGGGGACGAGGGGTTCCTGGAGGAGCTGCCCAAGCTTGCGGGCGGGACCGAGGCGCGCGACGCCATCGAGGCCTACCTCGACCGGTACGGCATGCGCTGTGTCGGCGAGATCGACATCACCCGGCCACGCTGGCGGGAGCGCCCCGGCACGCTCGTGCCGGTCATCCTCGACAATGTCCGCAACTTCGAGCCGGGTGCGGCCGGGCGGCGTTTCGAGCAGGGGCGGCGGCAGGCGCAGGAGAAGGCCCGGGAGGTGCTCGAACGTCTGCGCGCGTTGCCGGACGGCGAGCAGAAGGCCGGCGAGACCGAGCGGATGATCGACCGGGTCCGCACCTTCATCGGTTACCGGGAGTACCCCAAGTACGGCGTCATCTGCCGCTACTTCCTCTACAAGCAGGCTCTGCTGGACGAGGCCGGGCGCCTCGTGCGGGACGGTGTGCTCGCCGGGGAGGAGGACATCTACCACCTCACCTTCCAGGAGCTCCACGACGTCGTACGGACGCGCCGGGTGGACGAGCGGCTCATCGCGCGGCGCAAGGAGGAGTTCCGGGCGTACCAGGCGCTCACGACGCCGCGGGTGCTGACCTCGGACGGTGAGGGGATCGCGGGGTCGTACCGGCGCGACGACCTGCCGGCCGGTGCCCTGGCCGGGCTGCCGGTCTCCGGCGGGACGGTCGAGGGCCGGGCCCGGGTCGTCCTCGATCTGGCGCAGGCCGACCTGGAACCGGGCGACATCCTGGTCACGCCCTTCACGGACCCGAGCTGGTCGCCGCTGTTCGTCGGGATCGCCGGCCTGGTGACGGAGGTGGGGGGCCAGATGACCCACGGCGCCGTGATCGCCCGGGAGTACGGCCTGCCGGCCGTCGTCGCCGTGCCGCGGGCGACCCGGCTCATCCGCGACGGCCGGCGGATCCGGGTGCACGGCACCGCCGGCTACGTCGAGCTGCTGTCCTGAAGATCGTTGTGTCGAAGACCTCGTCCTCCCGTAGGGCATAGATGCTCTTGATCGCCCTGGACTAACCTGGCATCGCCCGCCGCGGGCGTGGGCCGGGACCGGGAGAAGACCATGAACATGCAGGGAACGAGTCGCGCGGCGGCCCTCGCGGCCGCCGCGGTGCTGGCGATCAGCGGCGTTGCTGGCTGCGCCAAGGAGGACACCGGAGGCACCACCGACAGCGGCGTGGCGCTGGTGAAGTCCGGGGTGCTGACCACGTGCACCCACCTTCCGTACGCGCCGTTCCAGTCCAAGGACGCGTCCGGCAAGGTCGTCGGCTTCGACGTCGCCCTCGTCGACCTGGTCGCGGCCAAGCTCAAGGTGACCCAGGAGATCGTGGACACGCCGTTCGAGGGCATCAAGTCCGGTTCCGACCTCAACGCCGGCAAGTGCGACATCGCCGCGGCCGGCATGACGATCACCGAGGAACGCAAGAAGGTGCTCGACTTCTCCGACCCGTACTTCGACGCCACCCAGGCGCTCGCCGTGCTCACCGGCAAGGAGGTCAAGACGCTGGAGGAGCTGGCCGGCAAGCGGCTCGGCGTGCAGGGCGGGACCACCGGCGAGGAGTACATCAACGCCCAGGTCAAGCAGAAGAAGCTGGACATCGAGGTGGTGTCCTACCGCGACCTCGCCGCGCTGCAGCAGGCGCTGGCCACCAACCAGATCGTCGCGGCCGTCAACGACCTGCCGGTGTGGAACGAGTACATCAAGGCCAACCCGGGCAAGGTCGTCGTCGCGACCGGCTTCGACACCGGCGAGCAGTACGGCTTCGCGGTCAAGAAGGGCAACGCGGCGCTGCTCAAGGTCGTCGACGAAGCCCTCGCGGCGGCCCGGTCCGACGGCACGTACGACAAGATCTACAAGAGCTGGATCGGCGAGAAGCCGGTCGGTTGATCCGCGACATGGTCATGAGCCGTCGCCGGCGGCAGCGGATCGTCCGCGTCGCCGGCTATGTCGTCTTCGCGCTGGTGATCGTGGCCGCGGTGAGCGCGGCGGACTGGGGCCGGCTGTCCGAGGCGTTCTTCCGGCTCGACGTCGCCGGGAGCATGTTCCCCCAGGCGGTCACCGTCGCGCTGCGCAACACCATCGCGTACACGTTGCTGGCGTTCGTCTTCGGTCTCACCGTCGGGCTGGTCCTGGCCCTGATGCGGCTGTCGTCGATCCTGCCGTACCGGTGGCTCGCCACCGCCTACATCGAGTTGTTCCGCGGCCTGCCCGCCCTGCTGGTGCTGTTCATGGTCGGTTACGGCGTGCCGCTGGCCTTCCCGGACCGGGAGATCCCCGGCGGGGTCTACGGCTCGGTGACCGTCGGTCTCGGCCTGACCGCCGCCGCCTACATGGCGGAGACCATCCGGGCCGGCATCCAGGCGGTGCCCAAGGGGCAGCTCGAGGCCGCCCGTACGCTCGGCATGTCGCACACCCGCGCGATGATCTCCATCGTGCTGCCGCAGGCGTTCCGGATCGTCATCCCGCCGCTGACCAACGAGATCATCCTGCTGACCAAGGACACCTCGCTGGTCTACGTCCTGGGCGTGACCCCGACGACGATCGAGCTGACCAAGTTCGCCGGCGACGCGCTCAACACGCGGGTCAACCCGACCCCGCTCGTGGTGGCCGGTCTGCTCTATCTCGTGATCACCCTGCCACTGTCCCAGCTGGTCCGCGGGCTGGAGCGCCGGGCCCGGAGAGAGAGGTGAGCACGATGTCCACCATCGAGATCGCCGGCCTGCACAAGTCCTTCGGCCGGCTCGAAGTGCTGCGCGGCATCGACCTCTCGGTCGATCCGGGCGAGGTCGTCTGCGTCATCGGCCCGTCCGGCTCCGGCAAGTCCACGCTGCTGCGCTGTGTGAACCTGCTGGAGGAGCCCAGCGCGGGCACGATCCGGGTGGCCGGCGTCGAGGTCACCGACCCGGACTGCGACATCGATGCCGTCCGCCGGGGCATCGGCATGGTGTTCCAGCAGTTCAACCTGTTCGGTCACCTGACCGTGCGGGAGAACGTCACCATCGCGCAGCGGCGGGTCCTCAAGCGCAGCCGGGCCGAGGCCGGCCGGATCGCCTCGGTGAACCTGGACCGGGTCGGTCTGGCCGACAAGGCGGACGCGTATCCCGCGCAGCTGTCCGGCGGCCAGCAGCAGCGCGTCGCCATCGCCCGGGCGCTGGCGATGGACCCGCAGCTGATGCTGTTCGACGAGCCGACCAGCGCCCTCGACCCCGAACTGGTCGGCGAGGTGCTCGCGGTCATGCGGGGCCTGGCCGCCGAGGGCATGACCATGCTCGTGGTCACCCACGAGATGGCCTTCGCCCGGGAGGTCGCCGCGCGCGTCGTCTTCATGGACGACGGGGTGATCGTCGAGCAGGGCCCACCGGCCACGGTGTTCGGCAGCCCCCGCGAGGAGCGCACCCGCGGGTTCCTGCACCGGGTGCTGGAGCCCACCCGGGTCAGCGAGACGGAGATCGGCGCTCACCTGACGGACTGACTTCTGAAGAAAAATGCAAAAGTTCATAGCTGCATAACCAAAGTTGTGGACTTTGATGCAGAAGGAGCCTAGCGTCCAGACATCGATGGTCGTCGACCCTCGATCCCGACCGTCCCGGTGTCTGGGGAGAGCGCTCTATGAGAATGTCGATGTTCACCCGTCCCCGTATGTCTCTGCTGGTCGGCGCCGCTTTGCTGACCAGCCTGCTGCAAGCGGTCCCCGCCGCTGCGGCCGTCCCGCCCCAGCAGCCCGGCGTCACGCTGCGCACCTTCGACCTGCAGACCGCGCGTGACCGGATCTGCACCCTCAAGTCCGGCCAGACCCCGAACGTCGACAAGCTCATGCCGACGGTCAACTGGAGCACCGCAGCCGACTTCGGCGTCGAGGACAACTTCCAGGCCGAGGTGATCGGCAACGTCACCATCCCCACTGCCGGCCTGTACACGTTCCGGCTCACCAGCGACGACGGCTCACGGCTGCTGATCGACGGCGCGACCGTCATCAACCACGACGGGCTGCACGGGGTGACCTCGATGGAGGGTGGCATCACCCTCACGACCGGATACCACAGCCTGCACATCGACTACTTCGAGGCGACCGGCGGCCAGCAGCTCACCCTGGAATGGCGCCAGCCCGGCGCCACCGCGTTCACGCTCGTGCCCGGCTCGGCGCTGAGCACCGACGCCGGCGTGGTCCGGGTGACCGCGCCCGGGCGCAAGGAGTGCGAAACGGCGGGGGACAGCCCGGGCGACGGCCTGCCGCTCAACGCCGTGCACCCCGGCTACACGCTCACCAACCTGCGCCCGGCCGGCTTCCAGCCGCAGGTGAGCGCGATGGACTGGTTCCCCGACGGGCGCCTGGCCATCGCCACCTGGGGCGGCAGCGACACCGTGGCCGGTGAGGTGTACGTCCTCAGCGGCGTCACCGGCAGCACGTCGCCGAGCCAGGTCACGTACAAGAAGGTCGCGAGCGGGCTGCGCGAGCCGATGGGCCTGAAGATCGTCGACGGCAAGATCTACGTGTCGCAGAAGCACGAGCTCACCGAGCTCAACGACACCAACGGCGACGGCGTCACCGACCAGTACCGCCGGGTCGCCACCTGGCCGTTCGACGGCAACTTCCACGAGTTCGCGTTCGGCCTGCTCTACAAGGACGGCTACTTCTACCTGAACCTGTCCGTCTCCATCGACCTCGGCGGGGCCACCACCCAGCCGCAGGGCTCACCGAACCGCGGCACCAGCCTGAAGATCAACCGTTCGACCGGTGCGGTGGAGTACGTCGCCGGCGGCCTGCGCACCCCCGACGGGCTGGGCTGGGGGCCCGAGGGCGACATCTTCGTCCTGGACAACCAGGGCGGCTGGCTGCCCGCCTCGAAACTCGTGCAGATCAAGCCGAACCGCTTCTTCAACCACTACACCAACCCGGACGGCCCGTTCGACAACCAGCCGGTCACCCAGCCGGTGCTGTGGTTGCCGCAGAACGAGATCGCCAACTCGCCGAGCACCCCGGTGATGCTGAACTCGGGACCGTACTCGGGCCAGATGCTCTTCGGCGACGTCACGTACGGCGGCATCCAGCGGGCCTTCCTGGAGAAGGTGAACGGCCAGTACCAGGGTGCGGTCTTCCGCCTGACGCAGGGCCTGGAGTCGGGCGTGCTGCGGCTGAGCCAGGGCCCGGACGGCGCGCTCTACTACGGTGGGCTCGGCGCCGGCGGCAACTGGGGCCAGGAGGGCAAGCTCACGTACGGGCTGCAGAAGCTCACGCCCAACGGGACCGCGGTCTTCGACATCAAGGCGATGCGGGCGGTCGCCGGCGGCTTCGAGCTCGAGTACACCCAGCCGGTGTCGGACAGCACCGCCGCCCAGCTCGCCGCGCGGTACCGGGCCGAGCAGTGGCGCTACGTCCCGACCCCGTCCTACGGCGGCCCCAAGGTCGACGAGGAGTCACTGGCGGTGGCGTCGGCGACGCTGTCGGCGGACCGGCTCAAGGTGACGCTCAAGCTCAACGGGCTCAAGCCGGGCCGGGTCGTGCACGTCCGCTCCCCGCGCCCGTTCACCTCGACGTCGGGCACCTCGCTGTGGAGCACCGAGGCCTGGTACACGCTCAACAGCCTCGCCGACGGCACGACGCTGCGCACGGACCGGGTCGAGGCCGAGAACGCCGGCCTCAGCGGCACCGCGGGCGTGGCCTCCGACCACACCGGCTACACCGGTTCCGGCTTCGTCGCCGGCTACGGCTCGGCCGGTGCGGCCACGACCTTCAGCGTCGACGTGCCGTCGGCCGGGTCGTACCCGGTGGGGCTGCGCTTCAGCAACGGCCCGAACCCGTCGGCCGGTGCCAAGACCCTGAGCCTGTACGTCAACGGGAGCAAGGTGAGCCAGGTCAGCCTGGCCGACACCGGTAACTGGGACACCTGGGCGACCAGGACCGACACCGTGACCCTGCGGGCCGGCGGCAACACGATCGCCTACAGGATGGACACCGGCGACATCGGCAACGTCAACCTGGACAGCCTGACCGTGGGCGCCGGCGGGGGCAGCACGGCGACCACCCCGCGGACCGGCACCCTCACCGGCATCGGCGGCAAGTGCGTCGACGTCGACAACGCCAGCAACGCCGACAAGGCGAAAATCCAGCTCTACACCTGCAACAACTCCTCCGCGCAGAGCTGGACCCGCAACGGTGACACCTTGCGGGCGCTGGGCAAGTGCCTGGACATCGACAACGGCGGCACCGCCGACGGCACCAAGGTGCAGCTGTTCACCTGCAACAACAGCGCCGCGCAGGTGTGGCAGGCCCAGGCCGACGGGTCGCTGCTCAACCCGCAGTCCGGCAAGGTGCTCGACGCCGCGGGCGGTGCGAGCGCCGACGGCACCCAGCTCCAGATCTGGACGCCGGCGAACGTCACCCAGCAGAAATGGACCCACAACGGCACCAGCCGGGTGACGCTGTTCGACGGCGGCAACCTGCAGGCCTTCCAGAACGCCGACGGCAGCGCACCGACCTGGCCGATCTCCGGCGGCTCGGCCGAGGTCCTCGGCGGGGACCTGCGCACCAAGCAGACCTTCGGCGACTTCAAGCTGCACGCCGAGTTCTGGTTGCCGAACCTGCCGGCCGACGTGACCGGGCAGGCCCGGGCCAACAGCGGCATCTACCTGCAGGACCGCTACGAGGTCCAGATCCTCGACTCGTACGGCAAAGCGACCCCGGCCGACAACGACAGCGCGGCGATCTATCTGAAACGAGCGCCGTCCACGAACGCGGGGACGGCCCCGGAGACGTGGCAGACCTACGACATCACGTTCCGGGCCGCCCGCTACAGCGGCACGACCAAGACCGAGGACGCCCGCGTCACCGTGGTGTGGAACGGCACGACGGTGCACAACAACGTCGCGATCGACGGTCCCACCGGCAACGGCGCCGCCGAGGGACCGGACATGCTGCCCATCCGCCTGCAGGACCACGGCGACCCGGGCGCCAATGTCCGCTACCGCAACCTCTGGATCGAACCCGCGTAACACGCGAGCGGCGGGTGCCGGGCCTGGAGGCGGCCCGGCACCCGCCGCTTCGCGGTCCTGCCCCGATTACGGCCGGGCCGCTCCGGAACGGACGAAGACCGGCATCGTGTCCAGCGTCGTGGTGACCGAGGCGCTGGTGCCGCCCGCGTACCGCTTGCCGGTGAAGTAGTCCGTCCAGGTGCTGCCGGGCGGGAACCACACCGTCGTGGCGGCGGTGGCCCCCGGCGTGGTCACCGGGGCGACCAGCAGGTCCGGGCCGTACAGGTACTGGCTGCCGGCCGTCGCGTAGGCCTCCTGCTCGCCCGGGTACGCCAGGTACATCGGCCGAACGATGGGTGTGCCGGTGCGGGTGGCCTCGGCCGCCGCCGCGTACGTGTAGGGCTGGATCTTCTTGCGCAGGTTGAGGAACTTCTTGGCCGAGGCGTTCGCGGCCGGGCCGTACTGCCAGGGCAGCCGGTCGCTGTGGTTGGAGTGCAGCCGGTCGATCGGCTGGAACGTGCCCAGCTGGACCCAGCGGGCGTACAGGTCGTCGGGCAGTTTGGTGCTGCCCGGCTCGCTGCCCGGCTCCTGCAGCCCGCCGGTATGCCCGCCGATGTCGTGGCTGATAGCGGCCAGCCCGGTGGCCGCCGACTCACCCGGGGTGTAGCCGACCTCGAACCGCAGCGTCTCCCAGTTCGAGATGGTGTCGCCGGTGAAGTGCAGCGTGGTCCGCTTGTCGGCCCACGGCCCGGTCGGCACCGGGCCCGGGTTGCCGTAGCCGCCGGCCTGCAACGACCCGTACGCCCGGGAGAAAGCGAAACCGGTCTTGTCGGCGTACTGCTGGTTGATCCAGGCGTCCGGGGTGACGCCGGGCAGCGTGGAGCGGGAGCTGTCGCAGCACCAGTCCAGCCACCAGAAGTCGACGCCCGCGGCGCCCATCTGGTCGTGCAGCCACAGGTACGCCTTCAGCTGGTCCGGGTCACCGAAGTCGAACACGTAGCAGTCGGGGCCGCCGTTGCAGCCGGCTTTCTGCAGTTTGCCCCGGGCCAGCTGCTGGGCCTTCGGGAAGGCCGGGTCGGAGCCGAGGATGCTCGGGTGGATGTTCAGGCCGGTGTGCACGCCCCGGGAGCGCAGCCCGGCGGCGAACGCCTTCCAGTCGGGGAACCGGGTGGCATCGATGGACCAGCCGTTCCACTTGTCCGGCGCCTTGAAGTCGGTGTCCACGACGAGCACGTCCAGCGGCACGCCCTCGCCGGCGAACCGGGACACCAGGCCCTGGAACTCGGCCGCCGTCCGGTCGTAGTACTCCGAGTACCAGACGCCGTACGCCCAGCGGGGGAGCAGCTTGGTCGGCCCGGTCAGGGTGGACAGCTCACGGAGTCCGCGCCGGTAGTCCTGGCCGTACGCGAAGACGTACCCGTCCTGGCCCGCGGTCCGGCGCTGGGTGACGGTGCCGGTGGCCGGGCGGTAGAGCGCCGACGCCGAGTCGTCGAGCAGCGACCAGCCGTCCTGGTGGAGCAGTCCGCCGTAGGTGCGCGCACCGCCGTTGACGTTGTCCAGCCCGCGGCGGTAGCCGCCGAGCGGCGCGTGCGGGGCGAGCGGCGGCGCGCCCTTCGCGGTGACCGCGACGGTGTCCACGTTGACGTTGCAGCTCTGGTCGGTGGGACAGCCGAGCGCCACGGTGTTCGTGCCGGCCCGCAGGGCGACCAGCACCGACTCCGTACGCCAGTAGTCCCAGCCGCTGGTCGGCGGCAGCGTGGCCGTGGCCGGTGCGGTGTCGTTGGCCGTCACCGCCATCGTCCGCGTCTGCACGGGTTGGCCACCGGCCTGACCGTTGGCGTAACGCACCTGCACCCGGTAGTCGCCCGCGGCCGGCACGCCGGTCACGGTGAGGGCGACCCCGGCCCCGGTCCGTTCCAGCCCGGCCACGAAGCCCTCGCCGGAGTAGCCGTTGTGGTCGTCGGCGAGCCGCGCGCCGCCGGTCAGCCCGCCCAGGTCGGCCTCGCACACCGCGCCGAACGCGCAGGGCTGCGGGACGGCCGGCGTGGGTGCGGGGTACGCCGCACCCGGCGCGAGCACGGCCAGGCTGTCTATGTTGACGTTGCCGGAGTCGGTCGGCGTCCGCACCAGGCCGACCTCGTGCCGGCCGGCCGGCAGCTCCAGCGGTACGGCGGCGAGCGCCCAGGTGTCCCAGTTGGCGGTGGGCGGCAGGGTCAACGTGCCCGCCGCGACGCCGTCCACTGTGACGGTCAGAGTGCGGGCGACGTTCTGGCCGTCCCCGCCGGTGCTGTTGGCATAGCGGACGGTGAGCTGCTGAGCGCCCGCGGCCGCCGGGGTCACGGCGAAGGTCAGCGAGTTGCCCGCGCCCTCGAAACCGGCGACGAAGCCCCGGCCGGTGTAGTCGCGGTGGTCGGTGGCCGCGCTCAGGCCGTTGAGCGCGAGCGCCTCGGCCTCGCACAGGACGCCGGGCGCACAGTCGGGAGCACCGAGACCGGCCCAGGGTGCGGCGGTCACGGTCTGCCGGCCGGCTTTCAGGCGTACGGTCAAGTTGTCGGCGGTGAACGGCCCGGAACCGACGCGGTAGCGCAGGGTGGCCGCGCCCGTGTCGATGGTCAGCCAGCCGTGCGAGACCCGCCTGGTGAACCGGGCCGGCCGGAAGTCGTCGCGCCCGATCACGTTGTAGGTGTCCGCGTCGGTGAACCGGCCGCCCGGGGCGTACTCGGTTCTGATCAGGGTCGGGGAGAGCACCTGGAAGCGGGCGTTCCCCGAGGTGACGGTGTGCGACTTTCCGGGGGTGGCCCCGGCGGGGCCCGGCGTACTCAACGCCAGGCCGCTCGACACCAGGGCCAGGACGGCCGCGGTGGCGACCCTCCGGCGAACACGATCAGGCACCATGAGCTCCATCGGTAGGGAGTGAGACATCTCGATGACAACGGTGTCACCCCGCGTGACCGAGGTCAATGGATCATGCCCGGTCGTGCCCTTTCCGGCGCCGGCCGCCGGTGTGACGGCTCAGGAGCCGGCGCCAGGCGTCGATCTTGCTGAGGGGAAGCGTTTCCCCCGGTCAGTCAGTCCCGGAAGGAGCGTCCGTGCGCCGTCCTCGTTTCACGATCAAGGTGCGGGTTGTCGCCAGCATGGTGCTGGTCCTGGTGATCTCGATGCTGGCGGTCGTCTCGTACATCACCGGCCGTAACGCCGCCGACGCCCGCCGGGCGGGCTTCGCCTATGCCGACGAGGTGGCCGGGCGCAACGCCGCCCAGGTGCAGCAGCAGCTCGCGGCCGGGCTGGGGACCGCTCGCGACATGGCGCAGGTGCTGAAGGCCACCGGTACGTCCGGAGGAGACCGGCGTACCGTGAATGCCCAATTGCAGGCGGTTCTCGGTGTGCATCCCGACTACCTCGGCACGTGGACGGGCTGGGAGCCCGACGCCTTCGACCAGCGGGATGCCGCCTTCCGCAAGGCTGACGCCGGGCACGACGCCACCGGACGGCTGGTGCCCTATTGGTTCCGCGACAACGGCAAGATCAGCCTCTCGCCGCTGACCGACTACGACAAACCCGGGGCCGGCGACTACTACCTGATCGCCAGGAACAGCGGTGCCGAGAAGGTCATCGAGCCCTACGTCTACAACGTCGGCGGCCAGGACGTCCTGATGACCTCGGTGGCCGTGCCCATCGAGCGCGGCGGTGCGGTCGTGGGTGTCGGCGGCATCGACATGGCGCTGAACCGGCTGCAGGAGCTGGTCTCGGGCATCCGGCCGCTCGGCACCGGACGGGCCGTGTTGCTCAGCACGGCGGGAGCTGTGGTCGCCGGCGGGGACAGTGCCGCCGCCGGCAAGCCCGCGGATCAGAGTCTCGCCGCTCTGGCGGCCGGTGCCGTCCGAGCGGGCCGCCCCGCCCAGCGGGTCACCGGCAGCGGCGACGACGAGATGCTCGAGATCGCCGCTCCGGTCCCGCTGGGCAGCAGTGACACCTGGACACTGGTGGTGTCCGTGCCGACGGCCACGGTGCTGGCGGACGCCTACGCCACCCGCCGGGTCAGCATCATGCTCGCGGTCGGTGCCGTCCTGCTGGCCGCGCTGGCCGCTTTCGCGGTCGCCCGCACCATCGTGCGTCCGATCGAGCGGCTCCGCGATCGCATGATCGAGATCGCGGACGGCGACGGTGACCTGACCCAGCGGGTCCGGGCCGACCGCGATGACGAGGCGGGACAGCTGGCGGAGGCCTTCAACCGGTTCGTCGACAAAGTCGTCACGACCATCCGCGGCATCGCGGGGACGGCAGTCACGCTCACCGCCGCCGCGGACAACCTGACCGACGTGAGCACCCGGCTGCGGGGCAGCGCGTCGGAGGTGTCCCAGCGGGCCGGTACGGCGAGCTCCGCCAGCGAAGAGGTCAACGCCGGGGTCCAGTCCATCGCCGCCGGGGCCGAGCAGATGAGCGCCTCCATCGCCGAGATCGCCACGAACGCCACCCAGGCGGCCCAGGTGGCGGCCCAGGCGATGATCGCCGCGGACACCACCAACGCCCAGGTGGCCGAGCTCGGCACGGCCAGCGCGGAGATCGGGGACGTGGTCAAGCTGATCACCAGCATCGCCGAGCAGACGAACCTGCTGGCCCTCAACGCCACCATCGAGGCGGCCCGGGCCGGCGAGCTCGGCAAGGGCTTCGCGGTCGTCGCCGGAGAAGTGAAGGACCTGGCCCAGCAGACCGCCAGGGCCACCGAGCAGATCACCGCCCGCATCGGCGCGATCCAGTCCTCCAGCGGCTCCGCGGCCACCACCATCGGCGACATCGCGCAGGTGATCACCAGGATCGGCGACTACACCACCACCATCGCGTCGGCGGTGGAGGAGCAGACCGCCACGACCGCCGAGATGACCCGTACCGTCACCGAGGCGGCGGCCAGCAGTGGCGAGGTGGCCCAGACGGTGTCCGGTGTCGCCGAGGTCGCCTCGACCACCGCCGACGGTGCCCGGGCCACCCAGCAGGCCGCCGGCGACCTGGCCGAGCTCGCCGGCGACCTCACGAAGCTGGTCGACACGTTCCGTTACTGACAGCCGAGGTGCCGCCCCTCCAGTGCCTCATCGGCACCGGAGGGGCTTTCCCAGGAGAAGACCACGGACGGAACTGTCAGCACTTCTTCCAGGCGACGTGGTACACGGTGTCGAGGTTGCCGTCGGTGGAGTCCATGGTCAGCATGCTCGTGGTCCTCTTCTTGTCGGACCAGCCGGCGTTGACGCGCAGTTCGTTGTTGACGTTGAGGTAGCGCTCCTCGCCACAGGGCCGGTACGACAGGGAGCTGATCCCGACGGTGTCGGTGCGCTGCCAGTCTCTGTCGATCGGGCCGGTGAAGTCGTGCCGGATCCGGCTGGTCCGCGACTCACCCTGGAAGTAGTAGAACGCCGTCTGGGTGGCGGACGCTCCGCGTTCCAGTCGCGCGTAGCCGCGGTAGTCGGTGCTGGCGATCGCGTAGGTGTAGCCCTGCGGGACGTGCACGTTCAGGCCGAGCTGACAGTTCTTGCGGAAGTCGGTCGGCTTGGCACCGGCCCCCACCTGGGCGGTGAACTCGCTGTAGGTGACGGTGAACGCCTTGCTGTCCGGTGACACCGTCACTTCCGCCGTGCCCCACGGGCAGCCGGACCCGTTCGCCGAGACCACATCGATCTTCATCTTGCCGCTGGGTGCCGGCGTGGGCGCCGCGTGCGCGGGTGCCGCGGTCGCGGCGAGCGAGGCGAGCAGCGTGGCGGTTGTAGCGAGGGCTCTGAGCATGGTGATCCTCTTCAAGAGCGCGGATATCGGTAGGTGACCCGTGCGGGCGCCGTGAGACAACCGGCGGTACCGCGCCCATAAAGTAAGCTAAGAGCGCTATGTCCGATATGCGAAGACCCGTCCGGATGATCACGAAGGAGTGAGACCGGGCCACTTCCGAGCCGAGTGGTTGATCAAGGCATGGTCCGTTCGGCTACTTCAGGTCGGCGGTGACGAACGCCTCGGCGGCGGCCTTGTCGACGCCGAGGCCGGCGAGCACTCCGGTGCCGTCCTCGAGCTCCAGCAGCGCGAGCAGGATGTGCTCGGTGCCGACGTGGTTGTGGTTCAGCCGCAGGGCCTCCCGGAAGGTCAGCTCCAGGCCTTTCTTGGCGTGCGCGTCGAACGGGATGAGCGCGGGCACGGGATCGGCCGCCGCCGGCAACGTCGCGGCGGCGGTTTGCCGGACGCCGTCCAGCGGGACGCCCTGCGCGACGATCGCCCGGGCGCCGAGCGCGGCCGGGTCGGCCACCAGGCCGAGCACCAGGTGGGCCACGCTGATCTGGTTGTTGCCCCGGGCCCGTGCTTCTTCCTGCGCCGTCACGACGGCCTTCCGGGCCCGGTCGGTGAAGCGGCTGAATCCCTGACTGGCGTCCAGGTCCGGCGCCTCGCCCTTGGGGACGAAACGCTTCTGGGCGGCCTGCTTGCTGACCCCCATGCTGCGGCCGATCTCGGTCCAGGAGGCGCCGGAGCGGCGCGCCTGGTCGACGAAGTGCCCGATCAGATGGTCCGCCACGTCACCGAGGTGATCGGCGGCCAGGACCGCGTCGGAGAGCTGGTCGAGGGCGGTGGAGTGGCTCTTCTTGATGGCCTCGATCAGGTCGTCGAGCCGGACCGAGGCGGTGACGGTTTCAGGAGTTGTCATGCCGTCAACCATAGGTTGACGGCATCGGTTCGTCAACCCAAGGTTGACGAACGGCGGTTTCCCGCTCGACACGAGCCGAATCGGCTGCTACTTTCGGAACGTGTTCCTAAAGTTGACCGGCGAGGAGGCCGCATCGTGAGGATCCGATTGATGGCGTGGGCGAGCGTCACCGTGCTGGGCGTCGGCGCAGGCATGGTGGCTGCCTCGACGCGGGCCGTAGCCGCAGGTGAGGTCTCGGCTGCGCACCCGAACCTGAAGTCCGCTCTGGACAGTGTGCATCGCGCCGGGATGCCGGGCGTCTTCGCCGAGGTGCGGGACGGCAGCACGATCTGGCGCGGCGCTTCCGGGGTCGCCGACCTGCGCACCGGCCGTCCGGTCGAGCCCGGCATGCGGCACCGCGTCGGCAGCCTGACCAAGACGTTCACCGCCGTCGCCGTCCTGCGGCTGGTCGAGCAGGGCCGGATCGGGCTCGACGCGCCGATCGGCCGCTACCTGCCCGAGCTGGTGCCGGGGGAGCGCGGCCGGCAGGTCACCGTACGGATGCTGCTGAACCACACCAGCGGCTTCCCCGAATACCTCCCGTACGCCTTTCCGTCGCTGCAGCCCTCGCCGTCCGGCCCCTCGGGCGACAGCCTGGACGACAACCGGTTCCGGCAGTTCGACCCCATCGAGCTGATCAGGATGGGCGTGACGGCGCCTCCGGCCGGCGAGCCGGGCAGCACTCCGGGGACCTACTCCAACACCAACTATCTGCTGCTCGGCCGGCTGCTGGAGCACGTGACCGGCATCCCGGCGGAGCAGTACATCACCCGGGAGGTCATCGACCGCGCCGGTCTGCGGCACACCGGGTTCCCCACCGGCACGCGCATCAAGGGCCCGCACCCACGGATGTACGAGGCGCTGTTCGGCCTCATCGACCCGCCCCGCGACTACAGCGTCTACAACATGTCCTGGGTGTCGACCGGCGCCGGCCTGATCTCGACCGTGGCCGACCTCAACACCTTCTACCGCATGCTGCTGGGCGGCGAGATCCTCCAGCCGTCCTCGCTGGCCGAGATGCAGCGCACCGTGCCGGTCATCAGCCAGACCGGCGAACCCATCACGTACGGCCTCGGCCTGCACAAGTTCACGCTGCCCGGTTGCGGCCCCCTGTGGGGCCACGACGGCACGGTGTGGGGCGCCGGAACGATGTCCCTGCACAACGCCGACGGCAAGCGCCAGATGACGGTCGCGGTGAACCTGGCCCGGTGGAACCGGATGGACTCCTCCGGGAAGCCTCAACCTCATCCCATCGACGACGCGCTGAGGGCCTTCTCCGGGGAGGCGATGTGCGGTGCCGCGCCGGGGGCAGTTAGATGAGGTGGTGTCCCCATCCGCCGCACCGCAGGGCCGCACTGGCCGGCCGCCGGTCACGTCCCGGGCGCAGATCCTGGCCACGGCCCGGCAGCTCATCGATCAGGACGGCTGGGCCAAGCTGACGATCCGCCGGCTGGCCGCCGAGCTCGGCATCGGCGCGACCACGCTGTACCACCACGTGCGGGACAAGGAGGATCTGCTGCTCCTGCTGCTCAACGCGTACGCCGAGCAGATCCCGCGGCCGGAGCCGGCCGGTGAGCCGGGGGACCGCATCGTCGCCGCCGCGACAGCGCTGCACGACGGCCTGGCGGCCTGGCCGTGGGCCGCGGAGGTGCTGACCGCCGACGGGTTCGTCGGCCTGCTCGGTGAGCCGGCCCTGGAGCTGGTCGAGACCATCGTGGCCGGGGCCGTCGACCGCGGGTGCACGCCGGCCCAGGCCGTCGACCTCTTCCGCGGCATCTGGTACTACACGGTCGGCGAGATCCTCGTGCGCAGCCACTCCGATCGCCGCCGCCCCGGTGACGACCGGCCCCGGTACAGCGACATCGACTTCGGCAGCTTCGACGCGGCCCGGCTGCCGCACCTGGCCGCCATCGGCGAGCAGTGGCCGGCCCTGGCCGCACGCGACACGTACGCCGAGGGTCTCCGCGCGTTCGTCGGCGGTTTCCTCGGGAAGGTGCTCTGAGCCATGACAGTCGTCGACCGGCTGGCCGGGGCGTCGCGGATCGGGCTGGGGCTGGCCGCCGTCGGCCGCCCGGGTTACATCAATCTCGGCCGCGAGGCGGACCTGCCGGCCGGGCGGACGGTCGAGGCGATGCGGGAACGGGCCCACGAGCTGCTCGATCAGGCGTACGCGGCCGGTGTCCGGTACGTCGACGTGGCCCGCTCGTACGGCCGGGCCGAGGAGTTCCTGGCCCAGTGGCTGCGGGCCCGGCCGGACGCCGACGACGTCGTGGTCGGCAGCAAGTGGGGTTACACCTACGTCGCCGGGTGGCGGGTCGACGCCGAGGCGCACGAGCTCAAGGACCACAGTGTCGCCACGTTCGACCGGCAGCTGGGGGAGTCCCGGGCGCTGCTGGGCGACCGCCTCGACCTGTACCAGATCCACTCCGTGACCCCGGACAGCCCGGCGTTGCACGACGAGGTCCTGCACCGCCGGCTGGCCGATCTGGCCGCCCGGGGCACCGTGATCGGGTTGTCGACCAGTGGTCCCGCGCAGGCCGGGGCGATCCGCGCCGCGCTCGGCATCCGGGTCGGCGGGCGCCCGCTGTTCCGCAGCGTGCAGGCGACGTGGAATCCGCTGGAGCCCAGTGCCGGCCCGGCCCTCGCCGAGGCGCACGACGCGGGCTGCCTGGTGATCGTCAAGGAGGCGCTGGCCAACGGCCGCCTCGCGGCCGGCGGCGCCCCGGCCGACGCGGTGGCGCTCGCCGCGGCGTTGCAGCAGCCGTGGGCGACGGTCGTGCTCTCCGGGGCGGTGACCGGTGACCAGCTGGCCTCGAACCTCCGGGCGCAGACGCTCACCGTCGATCCCGCCCGGTGGCAAGGGCTGGCGGTGCCCAGCGCCCGCTACTGGCATGAACGGTCGCAGCTGCCCTGGACCTGAGGCCGGGCCTCAGGCGCTTCGGGCCGCCGGGGTGATCAGCTCCACCTCGTTCGCGGCGAGGGCCTCCCGCAGGTCGGCCGGCGGTGCGGTGTCGGTGATCAGGTAGTCGGCCGCGCCCAGCTCGGAGACCTGCGCGAACAGCCGGCGACCGAACTTGGAGGAGTCGGCCAGGATGGCCACCCGGGCCGCGCGCGAGATCATCTCCTGCATCATCGCCGCCTCGGCCAGGTTGCTGGTCGTGTAGCCGGCCTCGGCGGAGACCGCGCCGACGCCGATGAGCGCCAGGTCGCAGCTGATGTCGAGCTCGGCGCCGCCGTTGGCCCGGAAGCTGACCGGCCCGATGGTGGCCAGGGTGAGGGTGCGCACCGCGCCGCCGAAGACGTAGATGTCGCGGACCGCGGCGGGGGGCAGCGCGCCGGGCAGCAGCAGATTGTTCGTCGCCACCGTCAGGTCGCGGTGCTGGCCCAGATTGCGGGCGACCGCGAGGGTGGTCGTCCCGCCGTTGATCATGATGGTCGAGCCGTCCTGGACCAGCGCCGCGGCCAGTGCCGCGATCTTCTCCTTCTCCTGCTCCTGCAGGGCGAGCCGCTGGTCGACGGCACGGTCGGTGCGCGAGATCGTGGACAGGCTGACCGCTCCGCCGTACGTGCGCACGAGCACCCCGTCGGCACTCAGCTGGTCGAGGTCACGCCGCACGGTGTCGATGGAGACGCCGAAGCGCTCAGCCAGCTCGCCCACCGTGACCTGACCGGTCTCGGCGACGTACGCGGCCAGCTGGGCCTTACGACCGGCGGGCAGATGCCGCTGCCGCTCGTCCTTGTCGACGCTCACTGCTTCCCCTTCGTCAGTGCGGCAGTATGCCACAACCGCGCGAACACCACGCACATCGCTGCGTAGAGCGGCGAAGAGCCGCAAGGAGGGGCACCTTCCCTCGGAGGAGGACTCTTCGGTGCCCGTCTCCAGCTCAACGCCGTCTCGTCAACCCCGCACTTCTGCCGCATGACGCAACAGTATGCCGTACTCCGCAGCTTTCTGCTGTTCTTGTCTTGTCCTCATCTGTAACACGCTGCTAACGTGGCGCCAACACAGCAGAGAACAGAAAGATCTCGATAGAAGGAGTTCGCCATGGCTCTCGGTGCATCCCGGCTCAAGCGAGTGATGGCGGCGGCCACCGCCGCCTCGCTGGTCGCCTTCGTGGCGGCGTGCGGTTCAGGCGACTCGGAGGACGCCGGCTCGGGAGGCACCGTGACGCTCGAGTTCGCCCAGTGGTGGGGAGCCGAGCTGCCGGCCGGGGACTTCGACAAGATCATCTCCGACTTCACGGCACAGAACCCCACGATCAAGGTCAAGCTGCTCAGCGCGCCGTACGCGTCGACCAAGCAGCAGCTGGTCACCGGCGCCGCGTCCAAGACGCTGCCCGACGTGGTCGGCCTGGACGGCGCCTGGGTCAACGACTTCGCCAAGCAGGGCGCCATCACCGACATGTCCAAGCTGATGACCGACGCGAGCTACGACGCGTCCCAGCTGGCCAGCCAGGTGCAGATCAAGGGCAAGACGTACATGATCCCGGTGGTCAACTTCGTCTACCCGCTGTTCGTCAACAAGGACCTGCTCACCAAGGCCGGCGTCAGCAAGGTGCCCACCACGCGCACCGAGTTCCTGGACGCGGCCAAGAAGATCAGCGCCTCCGGCGGCAACGTCAAGGGCTGGGCGCTCCCGCTCGACACCGCCGTCCCCAACGGCGTCCAGAACGACGTCATGTCCTGGCTCTGGGCCTCGGGCGGCAGCATGCTGGCCGACGGCAAGCCGGCCCTGACCAGCCCGCAGGTCAAGAGCACGGTGGAGTACGTGAAGAGCCTGAACGACGCCGGGGTCATCGCCCCCGGCTCGCTCACCATGAAGGAACAGGACAAGGTCGAGAAGTTCACCAACGGCCAGGTCGGCATGATGATCGACTCGCTCGCGCACATCAACCTGATCAAGAAGAACAAGCCGGACCTGAAGTTCGAGGTGGCGGCCCTGCCGGCCGAGGACGGCTACACCGGCAAGCGCGGCATCCCGTACGCGTCCTGGGGGATCGGTGTCTCGAACTCCACCAAGCACAAGGCCGAGGCGTTCAAGCTGGTCTCGTACCTGATGAGCCAGGAGACCAACGCGAAGCTGAGCACCATCGCCAACGGCTTCCCCGGCAACAAGAACGCCAAGCCCGACTTCGGCACCAGTGACCCGATGTTCAAGTCCGCCTTCGACATCTACCAGCAGGGCTACCCGGCCAACGAGTTCGTCGGCCTGCCCAAGTCCGAGGACCTGATGCGCAGCTTCGACGAGCAGTTGCAGCTGGTGCTCACCGGCAAGGCGAGTGTCGACGACGCCCTCGCCAAGTCGCAGGAGTCCTGGTCGTCGGTGATCGAGTAGCTCGCCCGGATGCCGCGCCGGTCCGGCGCGGCATCCGATCAAGGAGACAGCCATGACATTGACCGCACCGGAAACCGCGGCGCCGGCCCAGCCGGCCGCCCCGGGCCGGCCCCGCTCTTCCTTGGCCCGGCGACTGGTCCCGTACGGCTATCTGTCCCCCACGGTGCTGCTGATCGTGGTCCTGATGGTGGTCCCCATCGTCATGGTGATCGGCTACTCGTTCCGGGACAACGTGATCGTGCAGGACAACTCGGTGTTCGCCGGGCTGGTCAACTACACCAAGGTGCTCACCGACCCGGACTTCCTGGTCGCGATGAAGAACACCGCGATCTTCATCTCGGTCAGCACCGCGGCCCACCTGGTCCTGGGTCTCGCCTTCGCGATGATGCTCAACACCAACCTGCTGAGCGGGGTCACCAAGGCGGTCTTCCGGATCGTCTACATCCTGCCCTGGCTGTTCACGATCGCGGTGATCGCCGTCATCTGGCGGCTGCTGCTCGACCCGTCCGGCGTGGTCAACTACGTGCTCCAGACGCTGGGCTTCGTGCAGGAGGGCGTGGACTGGCTCGGCAGCCCGACCACGGCGCTGTGGGCGGTGACCTTCGCCAACATCTGGTCCGGCTACCCGTTCTTCATGATCAGCCTGCTGGCCGGGCTGCAGGGCATCTCCGCCGACCTGTACGAGGCGGCGGCCGTGGACGGCACCAACTGGCTCCAGCGCTTCGTGCACGTGACGCTGCCCCAGCTGCGGCCGGTGATCATCAGCATGGCCGTGCTGGACCTGATCTGGACCTCCCAGCAGTTCGCGCTGATCTGGATGATGACCGGCGGCGGGCCGCTGAACAGCACCGAGATGCTCAGCACCTACACCTACAAGCAGGCCTTCAGCGAGTACGAGTTCGCGACCGCGTCGGCCGCCGCCGTGGTCGTCCTGCTCATCACGATGGTGCTGGCCTTCTTCTACGTACGCTCGCAATGGGAGCGGTGAGGCAGATGGCCACCGTCAAGACCCGGCGCACCCTCGCGAAGGCCGGTGTCATCACCGGGCTCGTCATCGGCGCGCTCTTCGCCGGCCTGCCGGTCCTGTGGATGCTCTCCACCTCGTTCAAGAGCAACGGGGACGTCTTCCAGAACCCGCCGAAGCTCATCACCGACAGCTTCTCCTTCGACGCCTACCGCGAGATCCTGGGCAACGGCGCCCAGTTGCGGTTCTTCCTCAACAGCTACATCGTCGCCCTGGCCGTGACCGCCCTGACCCTGCTGGTCGCCCTGCTCGCCGGGTACGCGTTCAGCCGCTTCACGTTCCCGTTGCAGAAGACCATCAACGCGGTGATCGTCAGCGTCCAGGCGGTGCCGCCGATCACGCTGGTCATCCCGTACTTCGGGCTGGTCGTGGCGCTCGGGCTCTACAACACCTATCCCGGCCTGATCCTCACCCACATGGTGTTCACCCTGCCGTACGCGATCATCATGATCACCGCGTACCTGAACACGCTGCCGCGGGAGCTGGACGAGTCCGTCAAGGTCGACGGCGGCACGAGCTGGACCGCGCTGTGGCGGATCCTCGTGCCGGTCTCGGTGCCCGGTCTCATCGCGGTCGGGGTCTACACGTTCATGATCTCGTGGAACGAGTACCTGTTCGCCCTCACGCTGACCCGCACCGACGACATGCGCACGGTGCCCATCGGCATCCAGCTGCTCATGGGCCAGCACTCGTACGAGTGGAACCAGATGATGGCGATGAGCATCCTCGGGTCCGTCCCCGTCCTGGTCCTCTTCCTGCTCTTCCAGCGGCGCTTCATCGGCGGCCTGACCGCCGGCGCCGTCAAAGCCTGATTTCCCCTCGGCCACGCAAAAGGAGATACACCGAACATGCTGACGACCGGTAAGGCGATCCTGGACGTCGCCAACGAGCACAGCTTCGCCGTGCCCGCCTTCAACATCAGCGACTGGGCGATGTTCCAGGGGATCGTGGAGATCAGCGAGGAGACGGACGCGCCCCTGATGGTGGCGATCCACCCCGACGAGGTACGGCACATCGGCCGCGAGATGATCACCGGCATCATCCAGCGCGCGCACCACGCGAGCGTGCCGATCGCCATCCACTGGGACCACGGCGGCACCTACGAGCAGATCCTGCAGGCGGCCCAGTACGGCTTCACCTCCGTGATGATCGACGGCTCGCTGCTGCCGTTCGACGAGAACGTCGCGCTCTCCCGCAAGGTCGCCGACTCGGCCCACGCCCTGGGCCTGTCGGTGGAGGGTGAGCTCGGCACGATCGGCGCGAACGACAGCTACGCCGAGGCGGGTGCCGCCACCATCATCTACACCGACCCCGACGACGCGGTCACCTTCGTCGAGCAGACCGGCGTGGACAGCCTCGCCATCGCCATCGGCACGTACCACGGCTTCTTCCCGGCCCACCTGAAGCCGGAACTGAAGCTGGACCTGCTGAAGGAGATCAAGGGCCGGGTGCGGATCCCGCTGGTGCTGCACGGCGGCTCCAACAACCCGGACGACGAGATCGCCGAGGCCGCCCGGACCGGCATCAACAAGATCAATATCTCCACGGACATCAAGGTCGCGTACCACAACAAGATGCGTGAGGTGCTGGGCAACGACCCGAAGGTGCGCGAGCCCAACGCCATCCAGCCCGCCTGCATCGACGCCATGAGGGTCGTCGCCGCCCAGAAGATCGAGCTGTTCGGCGCCGCCGGCAAGGGCTCGCTCTACTGAGATGACCGACGCCTCCTGTGTAGTGCTGGGCCTGGGCGGCTGCGTGGACTACGAGCTGAAGCTGACCGCGGATGTCCTGGAGCAGCTCGTCGCCGAGCACGGGATCACCGCCGCGGACCTGACGCCGCCCGCCGTGGTGAGCAGCGTTCGGGACCTCGTGGTGTCGATCCTCGGTTACGTGGCCCGGGGCGGGGGCGGCGAGCACTACGTCGCCTCGGCCCCGGCGCTCGAGAGCTTCGCCGCCCGGTTCCCGTACCGGCCGGCGCTGGGCGGGACCTCGGTGCGGGCCGGGATCCTGATGAGCCGGCTGGGCGTGCCGTCGACGCTGCACCTGGTGAGCGTCAACGACACCGTACGGCGGCTGCTGCCCCCGGACAGCGAGTACATCTCCAGCGGCGCCGAGGACACCTTCCACCCGCACCTGATCGTCCAGTACGACCAGGGCCTGCGGATCCGCACCGGTGACCTGGACATCACCGCGCCGTTCCCGAACCGGCTGATCTACGTCAACGATCCGGCCAACGGCGCCATGCTGCTCACCGCCGACCTGGGCGACCGGCTGGGTGCGGCGGAGGTGTTCCTGATCTCGGGGTTCAACGCCATGCGCTCCGCGGCCGAGCTCGATCACCGGTTGGCCGAGCTGCGCGCGCACATGCGGCAGCTGCCGCCGGGAGCGGTGACCTACTTCGAGGACGCGGCGTACCACGAGCCGGCGTTCAGCCGCCGGGTCCGCGACGCGTTGCTCGACCGGATCGATGTGTACGGGCTGAACGAGGACGAACTGCAGGCGTACCTCGGGCACTCCGTCGACCTGCTCTCGGCGCCGGCGGTGGCGGACGCCCTCACCGCGGTGCACGCACTGATCCCGGTGCCGGCGCTGGTGCTGCACACCAAGTACTGGGCCCTGGTCCTCGGCTCCCGGGCCGCGGCCTACGCGGACGCCCTCGACACCGGCACGCTCATGGCCGCCACCCGCTACTGCCACGGCGACGACTTCACCGACGAGGACGTCGACCGCCTGCGCCGGCAACCCCGGCGAGGAGAGTCGGTGGCCTTCGCCGCCGAGCTGAGCGAGCGGCTGGGTGACGTGGTCCACTGTGTACCGGGCTTCGCGCTGGACGTCGGGAACCCCACCACCGTCGGGCTCGGCGACACGTTCGTCGGTGGCTTCCTCACCGCGGTCGCCCGGAGGGAGTCCCGATGACCGTCCAGGCCCTGCCGGCCAACCAGCCCGAGACGTTCTACCGCGGCGCCGGGCGGATCGCCGAGTTCCGCAACGGGCCGGCGCTGCCGGACCGGCCCGAGGACTGGGTGGCCTCGGTGACCACGCGCTTCGGGCTGGCCCCGTCCGGCCTGTCCACCCTGCCCGGCGGCCGGGTGCTCGCCGAGGCGATCGAGGCCGACCGGCACCACTGGCTCGGGCCGGACCGCGCCGACACCGGGATCCTGGTGAAACTGCTCGACGCGGGACAGCGACTGCCGTTGCACGTGCACCCGGACCGCCGCTTCGCGACCGCGCATCTCGGTTCGCCGTACGGGAAGACCGAAGCCTGGGTGATCGTCTCGGCCCGCCCGGACGCGTATGTCCATCTTGGCTTCGCCCGCGACGTGGCGGCCGAGGAGCTGGCCGGGTGGGTGTCCGCGCAGCGGACCGGGCCGATGCTGGCGGCCACCAACCGGATCCCGGTGGCGGCGGGGGACGCCGTTCTGTGTCCCGCCGGGCTGCCGCACGCGATCGGCGACGGCATCCTGCTCGTCGAGATCCAGGAACCGACCGACTTCTCGGTGCTGCTGGAGTACGAGGGCTTCGGCCTGTCCGACGGGCACCTGGGACTCGGCTACCAGCAGGCGTTGCAGTGCGTCGACCGTGGTGCCTGGACGCCGGAGCGCCTCGACACCCTGCGAGGTGGGCCGCGGCTCCTGCCCGAGGCCGCGGATGAGTTCTTCTCCGCCCGGCGCCTGCACGGCGGTGACCGCCTGGAACAGGGCTTCCGCGTGCTGGTCGTGGTGGGCGGCGAGGGACGGCTGACCGGCGAGAAGGACGACCTGTCGCTGCGGCGGGGGGACACTCTGCTGGTGCCGTACGCCGCCGGTCCGCTCCGGGTGGACGGTCAGGTCGAGGTGATCAGCCTGACCTCCGGTTCACCGTCCCGCGCGTAGCGACGGGTGTGCCGGATCGCCCATCCGACCAGCGCCGCCGACACGGCCGTCAGCGTGAGACCGGCGATGGTCGCGGCCTGCTCGAACTCGGCGGTCTGCCGGCCGGTCCAGGCCGAGGCGGCGACGGAGCCGGTCACCATCGCCGCGAGGATGGTGCCGGTGACCGCGATGCCGGCCCCGGAGGTCACCTCGGACGCGGTGTCGACCAGGGCCGCGCCGATCGTGGTCCGGTCCTTCGGCAGGCCCCGCAGCACGTTGACCCCGGCGACCACGCCGACCACGCGCATTCCCGCCGCCACCAGCACCAGGGCGACCGCGATCCACGCGTACCCGGACGTGCCCAGCAGGCCGTAGACGCCGAGCCCGGCCACCACCGCGGTGGCGCTGAGCCACGCGGCCCGCTCCAGGCCGGCCCACCGGACGAACGGATCGACCAGCGCGCCCCCCGCGACCAGCACGACGACCTGGGGCAGCATCCCGACGGCGGCCATCGCGGGCGACCACCCCCAGTCGAGCTGCAGCTGCAGCGTCACCAGGTAGCCCAGGCCGGCGGTGGCCAGCCCGGCCGCCGCTTTGTAGGCCAGGCCGCCGGCGACCAGGGGATGGGCCACGAGCCGCAGGTCGAGCAGCGGGTGCCGCGCCGAACGCTCGCGCCGCACGAAGAGAACTCCGCCCGCGACGGTTGCCGCGGTGGCCGTCCACGGTGCCCACGAGCCGCCGCCCTCGTCGACGAAGAGCGTCGGTGCGATCAGCGCGAGCACGATCGTCGCGGTGCCGAGCACCGCCCCGAGGACGTCCATCGGGTCGCGATGCAGATCGGCCGGCCCGTCGGCGGCGATGCCGGTGCGTACGCCGATGACCGCGAGCGCGGCGATCGGCACGTTGACCAGCAGCAGCACCTGCCACGGGGCGATCGCCAGCACCAGGCCGCCGGCCGTCGGGCCGATCGCCAGCCCGATCAGGCCCACGGTCGAGATGAGGGTCATCGCCCGCACCCGCAGGCTGTCCTGCTCGAACAGCCGGAAGGCCAGCGCCATGGAGCCCGGTGTCGTCATCGCGGCCGCGACGCCGGTCAGCACCCGCACGGCGATCAGCTGCTCCGCGGTCGTGACGAAGGCGGTGGCCAGGCTGGCCGCGCCGAGCAGCAGCAGCCCGATGAGCATCATCCGGCGGCGGCCGAACCGGTCGGCCGTCGCGCCGAACAGCAGCATCAGCCCGCCGAACACCACCGCGTACGCGCCGGTCACCCACTGCAGCGCGACGGTCGAGGCGTGCAGCTCGCGGCCGATGGTGGGCAGCGCGACGTTCAGGATCGAGTTGTCGAGCATCTCGAACAGGAACACCGCGGACAGCCCGGCGAGGGCCACCCGGGCCTCCCGCAGGGACCGGGGCACAGATGCGGTAGTCGTCATGTCGCGACCGTAACGCTAACGGTTAGTGTTTTGCAACGGTTAGCGTTTCGCTGCTAGGATGGGGCCGTGACCGAGCAGCCCGGACGACGGGAACGCAAGAAGGCCGCCACCCGCAAGGCCATCGCCGACACGGCGCTGCGCATGTTCCTGGAGCGCGGTTACGACGCGGTGGGGATCCGGGAGATCGCGGCGGCGGCCGACGTGGCCATCACGACGCTGTTCGCCCACTTTCCGTCGAAGGAGGCGCTGGTCTTCGACGAGGACCCGAAACGGGAGCAGCGGCTCATCCGGGCGGTGACCGAGCGCGAGCCGGGCCGGTCGGTCCCCGACGCGTTGCGCCGGCACCTGCACGAGGCCGTCCGGGAGGCGTCCACGCCCGGCTCGATGGCCTTCTGGCAGCTCGTCGACAGCTCATCCGCCCTGCGGGAGTATGCGACGACGATGTGGTTGCGCCACGAGACCGCGCTGGCCGCCGCGCTGGCTGCCGACCTCGGCCGGGCGGAGCCGCCGACGCTGTGCCGGGCGTTCGCCCGCTTCGTGCTCGGGGTGCACCCGCTGGCCCGGGAGGCGGCGGACCCGGCGGCCGCGGTCGACGAGATCTTCGACCTGATCACCCCGGGCTGGGACGCCGCGGTTACCGCCGGGCCCCGCGCCCGCGTCACCGCTGCCGCCGAGCCGGCCCGAGAGACCTGAGGGCCGGGCGGCCGTGACCCGGCCGGCGCCCGAGGGTCGTCAGTGCCGGCGGCCGAACCCCTCGGCCGGCCAAGGTGCCGGTGGCGCCGTGCAACCCCTGGCGATCCGCGGCGGTCATGGTGAGTGTGAGACCAAACAGAGGGCCGGGCGAGAGCGAGCGTGACCGGCAGTTCCACGACTTCGTGGCCGAACGGCGCGGGCGGCTGCTGCACACCGCCCGGCTGCTCACCGTGGGGGACGCGCATCTGGCCGAAGACCTGGTCCAGACGGCCCTGACCAAGCTGTACGTCTCGTGGTCGGCGTTCCGCCGGGCCGACAACCCCGACGGTTACGTGCGTCGCGTCCTGGTCAACGCCCTGACCGACGAACGCCGGCGGATCTGGCGGCGCTTCGAGCGCAGCGTGCCGGATCCGCCCGACCGCCCCGGCGGGGACACCGCGGCTCTGGGCGACCCCGAGCTCGCGTACGCGTTACGGCAGCTGCCGCCCCGGATGCGCGCGGTGGTCGTCTTCCGGTTCCTCCACGAGCTCGACATCGCGGAGACCGCCGAGGCCCTCGGCGCAGGACATCGCGGCCGACCTCGAGCATGGCCGCCGGGCCGTGCGCCGCCGCCGTGGCGTCCAGGCCGTCGCCGCCGCACCCGGCCGGCTCGCCCTGGTCGACTACCGCGGCCCGCAGCCCCGGAACTTCACCGTCGACAAGGCGCCCGACGGCTTCTTCATCCAGAACCACGACGAGGGCGGCCTGACCATCGCGCCGGTCGCGGTCCAGCACCCCGGCCCCGGCGTCGACCCCTCGCAGGATCCGATGTACGACCCGCGGGACCTGACCGGCAAGATCGGTATCTATCTGGAGACCAAGGAGTACCGCGGCGAGCTGACCGGCGAGAAGCTCACCGTGGCCGGCCACGAGTCCGTCCTGCACTCGGTCGGCCCGACCCGGCAGCTCGTCATGTCGGTGTCACCCGAGGTCTACGCCACCGTCCAGGTCGACGTCCCGCTGAGCCGGGAGCAGATCCTCGAGCTCGGGGCGGGGCTGCACGTCCACCGCAAGGCCATCGAGCGCGCTGCGGGGAAGGGCGACTGACTGGTCTCACACTGTCGCGGTCACCTTCGGCTGTGCCGCCGCGTCGCCGGTCGCCGGGCCGGTGATCCGGCGGGCCCGCAGGCCGCCGATCAGGCACAGCACGACGCCGAGCGTGACCCACGCCGCCAGCACGACGAGGGGCCGGGTGATGCTGTGGCCGTCGAAGAAGGCGGTCGAGCGCAGCAGCTGGCTGCCGGCACCGGGCGGGAGGAGCTGACCGAGGGCGCCGGACCAGCCGGGCAGCATCTCCGGGGCGGTCGCGGTCCCGGAGAGCGGGTTGCCGACGAGCATCATGGTGGCGGCGCCGAGACCCAGTCCGGCCGCGCCGAGCAGCGACTCCAGGCCGAGGACCGTCAAGGCGGTGGCCGCGATGGTCAGGCCGACGGCGCCCGCGTTGGCCAGGTAGGCACCGTCGAGGGAGCCGAGCCAGAACTGCAGGATCGCTGCCATGGCGAGGCCGCCGGTGACCGCGAAGGCGAGCGCGCCGGCGACCCGGCGGCCGGTACCCCGTACCAGGGTCGTGAGCAGAGCCGCGGCGAGCAGGCCGCCGATGACCAGCGGCAGGGCGCCGGCCGTCAGGCCGGCACCGCGCGGGTCGTCGGCAGGCAGCGCGACGACGTCGCGGACGGCCACCGCCGGAGTCTGTCCCTGGGCCTGGGCCTGGGCGAGCGCGGTGGCGACGCCCTGCAGGGCCTGGGCGACCGGGGCGCCGGCGGCGGAGGCGGTGATCACCTGCGGGGCGCCGGCGCTGACGTCGATGGCGCCGTAGACCTCGCGGTCGCGGATGAGCCGGACGGCGGCGGCCGTGGTGTCAACCCGGGTGATCTCGAAGGCGTCCGGGAGGCGCTGGTCGAGGGCGGCGCTGACCTGGCCGGCGGCGGCGCCGGGCCCGACGACGGCGATGGGCACGTCGTGCACCGAGGACCGCACCGACGGCCAGGCGAAGGCGGTCAGCAGCACGCTGATGATGAGGGTCAGCAGGGCGACTGCCCCGGCCACCCGCGCCCACGGTGACGGTGCCGAGGTGTCTGCTGCTGAGGAGGCCCGCGTGGCCATGTCGACTCCTTAAGAGAACGGTTGTTCGCTTTTTTATCGTCCGCCCAACCCGCCTTCTTGTCAAGAACGAACGTTCGCTTTAACGTGAGCGCATGCCCCGCGTCTCCGAGCAGTACCGCACCAACCGCCGCGCCGAGATCCTGGTCGCGGCGGCCCGGCTCTTCGCCACCAACGGCTTCCACAACACGTCGATGGCCGACATCATCGGCGAGTCCGGGTTGTCGGCCGGCGCGGTCTACCGGTACTTCCGGAGCAAGGAGGAACTCATCGGGGCCGTGGCCGAGCAGGCCCTGTCGGCCGCCGACGAGGTGTTCGGCGAGCTGCTCGCCCACGGCGCCACCCCGTCACCCGACCGCGCCCTGACCGCGATCCTGGAGGCGATCAGCGGCCGGATAGCCGACAACCCGGTCATCGGCGCGGACATCACCCGCATCGGGGTGCAGGTCTGGGCCGAGGCGCTGCGCAATCCGGAGCTGGCCGCCCGCGCGAACTCGGTGTACGAGCGGCTGCGGGGGCACTTCGCCGAGGTGGCCCGCCGCTGGCAGGCCGCCGGCCACCTGGCCGCCGACGCGGTGCCGCAGCAGGTGGGTGCCGCCCTGCTCAGCCTGGTGCAGGGTTTCGTGCTGCAACGTCTTCTGGTCAGAGGCACCGACACCGCCGGCTACCTCGCCGGCGTGCGAGCTCTGCTGGCCACGGCTGCGCCCGCCGCCGAGAGGTAGCCACGCGCGGCCGGTGGCGGGATCCTTGCGGCCGGTGTCATCGTGGCCCCATGAATCATCGGGTCGTGGTGCTCGTGCTCGACGGCGCCAAGCCGCTCGACGTCGGCATTCCCGCGCAGGTGTTCGCCAACCGGCCGACGATGCCGTACCAGGTGTTCGTGTGCGGGGCCGCGCCCGGACCGGTGGCCGGCGGGGACGGGCTGTCGTACCACGTGGCCGAGGGGATCGACGCCTTCGCGCACGCGGACACGATCTTCATCCCGGGCTACCGGCAGCCCGCCACCACGGAACCGCCCGCCGAGGTCGTCGCGGCGCTGCAGGCCGCCCACCGGCGCGGCACCCGGCTGGCGGCGATCTCCACGGGCGCGTTCGCGCTCGCGGCGACCGGCCTGCTGGACGGCAAGCGGGCGACCACCCACTGGCACTACACCCGGGCCCTCGCGGAGAAGCACCCCCGGGTACGGGTCGACGAGAACGTGCTGTTCGTGGACGAGGGTGACGTGCTGACCTCGGCCGGCGCGGCGTCCGGCATCGACCTGTGCCTGCACCTGGTACGCCGTGACCACGGCGTCGGACTGTCCAACATCGTGGCCCGGCGGCTGGTCGCGGCGCCGTACCGCAGCGGCGGCCAGGCCCAGTACGTGCCCCGCAGCGTCCCGGAACCACTCGGAGACGTCTTCGCCGGCACCCGTGAGTGGGCGCTGGCCCGGCTGGACGAGCCGCTCACCCTGGAGGCGCTGGCCCGCAACGCCCGGGTGTCGGCGCGCACCTTCTCCCGGCGGTTCGTGGAGGACACCGGCTACACACCGATGCAGTGGGTGCTGCGGGCCCGCGTCGACCTGGCCCGCGAGCTGCTCGAGGTCACCGGGCTCGGCGTGGAGCAGATCGCCGCCCGGGTCGGTCTCGGCACCGCCGCCAACCTGCGCCTGCACTTCCAGCGCATCCTCGGGACCTCTCCGACGGAATACCGCAATACGTTCTCTTCTTGATCTTGATGGCGAGATCCTTGCGCACAGTGGCTTCCCAGCCACTGTCGCCGCTGAGACCGGTTCCCGGACGATGAAGCCATGACTCGCATCGCCGTCAATGGCTTCGGACGCATCGGACGCAACACCCTGCGGGCACTGCTGCAGCGCGACAGCAAGCTCGAGGTGGTGGCGATCAACGACCTCGCCGCCCCGGAGACCCTCGCCCATCTGCTCAAGTACGACAGCGCGCTGGGCCGCCTCGGCCGCCCCGTCGAGATCGACGGCACCGATCTCACGGTCGACGGCCACCGCATCCGGGTGTACGCCGAACGCGACCCGGCCGCGCTGCCCTGGGCCGACCTCGACGTCGACATCGTGCTGGAGTCCACCGGCCGCTTCACCGCGGCCAAGGCGGCCCGGGCCCACCTCGACGCGGGTGCGCGCCGCGTGCTGGTGAGCGCGCCCTCCGACGGTGCCGACGTCACCCTGGCCTTCGGCGTGAACACCGGCGCGTACGACCCGGATCGGCACCTGATCGTCTCCAACGCGTCCTGCACCACCAACGCGCTGGCCCCGCTGGCGTCGGTGCTGGACGACCTGGCCGTCATCGAGCACGGCTTCATGACCACCGTGCACGCGTACACGCAGGAGCAGAACCTGCAGGACGGGCCGCACCGAGATCTGCGCCGGGCCCGGGCCGCGGCGGTCAACATCGCCCCCACGACGACCGGTGCCGCCAAGGCGATCGGCAAGGTCCTGCCGCGCCTCGACGGCAGGCTCACCGGTGACTCGATCCGGGTGCCGGTGCCGGTGGGCTCGCTGGTCGAGCTCAACACCACGGTCGAGCGGACGGTGAGCCGCCACGAGGTACTGGCGGCGTACCGGGCCGCGGCCGGCGGCGCACTGCACGGCGTCCTGGAGTACACCGAGGACCCGCTGGTCTCCAGCGACATCACCGGCAACCCGGCCTCGGCGGTCTTCGACGCCGCGCTGACCCGGGTGGACGGCCGGCACGTCAAGGTGGTCGCCTGGTATGACAACGAGTGGGGCTTCGCCAACCGCGTCATCGACACGCTGGAGCTGATGGCCGGGGCGTCGCGCTGACCCCCATGTCCGTCTAGGCCGCGGGGAGCCGCGGGGGTGCGGCGCACGTGGCACCTCGCGGCGGCACCACCAGGTCGATCAGATACCGGTCGACCACCTCCCCAGTGCACGGCGTCGTCCGGTACGCGCCGTGGCCCCAGCCCTCGTAGGTGACCAGCCGGCCGTGCCGGCCCAGCTGCGCGGCGACGTGGGTGGCCCATTCGTAGCCGGTGCGCGGATCGTGCCGGGCGTTGATCAGCAGCAGCGGGATCCGGGTGTGGACCCGCGGCACGTGGATCGGGTTGCGTACCGGCATCGGCCAGCCCAGGCAGGTCCCCACGGCGAGCAGGCCCGCGCCGTAGCGCACGTCCGGTGCCACGGCCCGGGCCGTCCTGACCAGCTCGGCGTACTCGTCGTAGTCGCGTACCGGTACCGGCCAGTCGTTGCAGAACACGGCGGTGCTGATCGGCGGGATGGCGGCCGGCACCGGGGTGCCCGTGGACAGCGTCCGCACCGCCTCGGCGAAGCCGGGCCAGTCCGGGCGGGCCAGGGCGCCGACCGGGATCGCGGCGATGTCGAAGCCGGTGTACGGCGCGTACTCGCCGCGGTCGGCCCGGGCCAGCACGCCGGCCCAGATCCCGCGTACGTCCTCGCCGCGCAGCACGCACGCGGAGCTCGTGTCGCACCACGCGACGAACTCGTCGAACGAGTCCTGCGCCGCGATCGCCGCGGTACGCACGAACTCGCGGACGCCGAGGCTGTGGTCGAACACGCTCTCCAGCACGAGGGCCCGGACCCGGCCGGGATACCGCTCGGCGTACTGGGTGCCGAGCAGGGTGCCGTACGAGCTGCCGTGGAAGGTGAGCTTCGGCTCGCCCAGCGCACGGCGCAGAGCCTCCAGGTCGCGGACGGTGCTGAGCGTGTCCGCGTGGTCGAACACCGGGCTGGTCGGGCGGCAGGCGTCCCACAGTGCCCGGTTGTAAGCAACCAGGGCGTCGAAGTCGCGCTGACCGGCCGGCAGCATCGGCGGCTGGGGGACAGCGGGGTCGGGAGCGCAGCTCGGTGCACCGCTGCGGGCCACGCCACGCGGGTCGAAGCTCACCGTGTCGAACTTGTCGAGGATCTCCGGGCTGAACCGGTTGCCCAGGCGGATCCGGTTGACCCCGGAGTCGCCCGGGCCACCGGGGCCGAACACCAGGGTGCCGACCCGCTGCTCGGCCTGACGAGCCGGGCGGCGGGCCACCCACAGGTCGAACGTCGCGCCGTGCGGCTGCGCCCAGTCGACCGGCAGGCGCAGCGTCGCGCACCGTACGGGATCGTCCGGCTTGGGCGGCAGCTCCTTGATGTCGTCCGGGCAGGTCCGCCAGGCGAGCGCGGGGGCCGGCCGACCGGCGCCGGCGGCCGGGGGAGCGAGCGCGAACACGGCGGCCAGGGCGACGGCGGCGGTGCCGGCCACGGCTCGTACGGTGATGCTGCGGGTCATCGCACTTCCCTTCGACGAACCCACAGCATCGACGCGTGACGACAGTGGCCGATATCCGGAAACACCCTGAGACAGCCCTGAACTGTCCTCAGTCGAGGCAGAACTCGTTGCCCTCGGGATCGGCCATCACGAGAAAGCCGGAACTCAACGGGGGCTCGGGCTCGGAGCGGCTCACCCGCCGGGCGCCGAGCGCGACGAGCCGGTCGCACTCGGCCTCCAGCGCCGCCATCCGCTCCTCGCCCTGCAGCCCCGGGGCGGCCCGGACGTCGAGGTGGACGCGGTTCTTGGCGACCTTGTCCTCGGGCACCTGCTGGAAGAACAGCCGCGGCCCGTGGCCCTGCGGGTCCTCGATGGCCGACCGCGTGTTGCGCTCCTCCTTCGGCACGCCGACGCGCTCGAGGAACTCCTCCCACGCCGCCAGCGGGTCGGCGCCCTCGGGCAGCTCCACGCCGGGCGGGCCGGGGTGGACGTAGCCGAGCGCGTCGCGCCAGAAGGACGACAGCGCCGCCGGGTCGTGGGCGTCGAAGGTCACCTGGATCTCGCGGCTCATCGGGCAGCTCCGTTCTCGGGGGTAGTCGTGTGCAGACACAGGTCCCGCAGCAGGTAGACCCCGGACAGCTCGTCTGGTTCCGTGCCGCCCACCCTGCCACCCGAGGCGGACAGTACCGGTCCGCTATCTCTGACAAAGTGGTGGCATGGATCCGGTGGGCGGCGGCGAGCGGGGCACGACCGAACGCGTGCTCACCCTGCTGGGCCTGCTGCAACAGCGCCAGGTCTGGACCGGCCCCGAACTCGCCGAACGCCTCGGGGTCACCCCGCGCACGGTGCGCCGCGACGTCGACCGGCTGCGCACGCTGGGCTATCCCGTGCACGCCGGCCAGGGGGTCGGGGGCGGCTACCGGCTCGGCCCCGGACAGCACCTGCCGCCGCTGCTGCTCGACGACGAGGAAGCCATCGCCACCGCCGTCTCCCTGCTCGCCGGGGCGGGCGGTGAGGTCGCGGGGGCCGGGGAAGCGGCACTGCGGGCGCTGACCAAGCTCGACCAGGTGCTGCCCCTGCGGCTGCGGCACGACGTCCGCGCGCTCGCCGGTTCGGTGGAGTCGGTCGGCGGTGGCCGTACCCCGGTCGACCCCGACGTGCTGATGACGCTGGCCCGGGCTTGCCGCGACCAGGTCGAGGCCGGCTTCGGCTACCCGTCCGGCCAGGAGGTACGCCGGCGGCGGGCCGAGCCGTACCGCCTGGTCGCCTCGGACCGCCGCTGGTACCTGTTCGCCTACGACCTGGACCGCAACGACTGGCGGAGCTTCCGCGTCGACCGGATGACCGAGGTGGCCGCCCGGGCCTGGCACTTCCGCCCGCGCCCGGCCCCCGACGCGGCGACGCACGTGCAGGAGGGCGTGGCGAGCCGGGTCTACCGGCACCAGGCCCGGTTCCTGGTGCACGCGCCGGCCGGCACCGTGCGCGCGCAGGTCCCGGCGTCCGCGGCCGTCGTCCGTCCGCGCGGGAGCAAGCGCTGCGAGGTGCTCAGCGGGGCCGGCAGCCTGGACTTCGTGCTCATGCACATGGTCCTGCTGGGGCACGACTTCGAGGTGCTCGACCCGCCGGAGCTCGTGGGACGCTGCCGCGCGCTGGCCGAGCGCCTGCTCTCCGCCGGCGGGGCCGCGCGGTAGCCCCCGCTCAGCGCTGCCCGAGCTCGGCGCGGAGCCGTTCCATCTTCTTGTCGAGGTTGCCGGCCACCGTCGCGGCCTCCTGGAGCTCCTCGACCAGGCCGGCCGGGATGTCGCCGCGGTACTTGTAGCGGATCTTGTGTTCCAGCCCGGCCCAGAAGTCCATCGCCGCGGTCCGGATCTGCACCTCGACCGGGACCAGCTCGACCCGGTCGGACAGGAACACCGGGATCCGGAGGATCAGATGCAGACTCTGGTACCCGCTGGGCTTCGGGTGCCGGATGTAGTCCCGGGTCCGGACGACCGTCACGTCCGGCTGACGGGTGAGCATGTCGGCGACGCTGTAGACGTCGGAGATGAATCTGCAGGTGATCCGGACGCCGGCGATGTCGAGCAGGTGCTCACGGATGCTCGCCGGCTCCGGGGAGGTCACCCACCGCGGTGCCCAGCTCGGCTCCCCGCTCGAAGGGATTGGCCCGCGGCTCGCGCCGCACCGGTCGCTGGATGAGCTGCTCTGCCTCGATCATGCTTCATGGTTGCCCGCGGCCGCGTCCCGGCACATCCACCAGCCGCAGGCTTTCGTCCCGGCCGGCCTACACCAGCCGCGGTATGGACCACTGGGTAGGTTGGCGGCATGACGGAGGTGCGGCTGGAGCCGATGACCGAGGACCAGTACCAGCCGTGGCGGGCCGAGACCGAGACGCACTACGCGCGGAGCATCGCCGCGACGGGCCTGTCGCCGCAGGCCGCGGCCCGCGAGGCCGCCGACACGTACGCGCGGCTGCTTCCCGACGAGTTCGCCACTGCCGGACACCACTTCTGGTACGCCTACGACGGCGAGCGCCGGGCCGGCTTCCTCTGGGTCAAGGTCACCGGTGACACCGCGTTCGTCTACAACGTCGCCGTCGAGCCGGAACTGCGCCGCCGGGGCTACGGCCGGGCGATCATGCTGGCCGCCGAACGCTGGTGCCGCGACAGGGGGCTGACCAGCATCGGTCTGCGCGTCTTCGCCCACAACGCCGGCGCCCGGGCCCTCTACGAGCAGCTCGGCTTCGCCGAGACAAGCCGCACCATGGCCAAGGCCCTGTGAAGGAGGGCGCTCAGTCCGGCACGGCCACCAGCACGCCGGAGGGCGGCGGCAGCGCGGTGAGTCCGGTGAACTTCCAGCCGGTCCCGGCCAGCCAGCCGGCCACCTCGTCGACCTGGTAGAGGTCGCCGCCGCTGATGATCAGGAACTCACCGGCGCCGAAGCGGGCCGACGGGTGCGGTGCCCGGTCGGTGCGCCACCAGTCGACGAGCAGCAGCGTGGTGCCGGGCGCGGCGACCGCGCGCAGCCGCCGGAACAGCTCGGTGATCCGGTCCGGCGGCAGCAGGTGCACGAGGTTCGCGACCAGGATGACGTCGTGCCCGGGCGGCAACGGCGCCTCGAAGACGTCGACGCCGATCGCGGTCAGGCGGGGGATCGCCTGACCGGTGACCGCCGCGGCCACCTCGGGCAGGTCGATCAGGGTGACGCTCAGATTCTCGTACGCGGACAGGATCGGCCGGGCGAACGTGCCGTAGCCGCCGCCCACGTCGAGCAACCGCCGATGCCGGCCCAAGTCGTACGTGCGGGCCAGGTCGGCCGCGGTCTCGGCGGTGACGAGCGCGACCGTCGATTCGTACGCGTCGGTCTGGGCCTGGTCGAGCACCGGCCGCACGCCGCGCCGGGTGCGGAACGCCTCGATCGCGCTGCCCCAGGCCGGATAGCTCACTGTGGCCCAGTAGCGGGCCATCGGCCGCAGGTCGGCCGGGCCGCGTCCGGTCAGGAAGGCCTCGGCGTCCGGCGCGGTGCGGAAGGCGGCACCGTCCCGCTCCAGCAGGCCGGCGTCGGCGAGCAGATCGGCCATCGCCCGCGCGCTGCGTTCCGGGATGTCGCAGCGTTCGGCCAGCTCGGCCGGGGTGGCGGCCTCGGGCCCGGCCGCGGCGAACAGGCCGGTCTCCACGGCCGCGAACAACGTCTGGGAAATCATGTAGCCGCAGTACAGGTCGATGATGCGCGCCGGGCCGGGCGGACCGTCCGGCGACTCGAACACTCGGGACATCGCGGCACCTCCTCGCGTCCGTCCACATTGTTACTCATCGATGACATTCCGTGGGGACCGTGCCGCCGGGAACGCGTCCGGCCCGGGACGGTGGTGTCCCGGGCCGGAGTGCGGCGGTGCTGCGGATCAGCCGAAGTTCACGTCACTGCACCACATGTAGGCCTGGTCAAGGTGCGAGGCCTGCCAGATGACGAACAGGATGTGGTGTCCGGTGTAGCCGGAGGTCGAGACGTTGAACGTGATGTTCTGCGCCGGGGCGTACCGTCCGGTCTGCGTGAGGAAGTCGAGGTTGCCCCACCCGAGGCTCTGGGTGGCCGGGTTGAACCCGTTCTTGCTCACGTAGACGCGGAAGAAGTCGGCGCCGTGGCTGGCCTGGTCGTACAACTTGACCGAGAAGTTGTTGCTGACCCGGGTCTGCTTCCAGGCCCCGGGCGTGTTCAGGCTGTTGTTCCTGGCGAGGCCGTTGCTGCAGAGCTGGCCGTCGGGCGTGCGGGCCTGGTACTGCCCGCCGAGACCGTCCCGCAGCGCGCTCATCCAGTTCCACATGGTGTCGGAGTTGGCCTGGAAGGCCTGCCAGCACATCGGGTCCTGCTGCTGCATGGCCGGATCGGTGTGGTGGGTGCCCCAGGACTGCCAGCACTGGTAGGCCCGGGAGGCCGGGTCGACGATGGTGCCGTGGGCCTGCGCCGCGCCGGCCCAGGGCAGCATGCCGGCCATGATGGCGACGAGCAGGACGAGTGCCCGGAGAGGCTGGCGGACGGCTGAGGAGGATCGCCTGCCGGATTGCCCGAGCTGGGGGGAACTCATGGATCATCTCCGTTCATCGACGTGAGGTTCCATATGGGAGCGCTCCCAAGTATGACATCGAGCAACATGAATTTCAATGATTGGTCAGCTTTGGTGGGGCTGTGTGGCGAGTTGGCCGGAGTCGCCACCGTACGGCCCGGCCGGCGCGATGTCGGACTGCCTCAAGGCGCGGAGGCGCCTGCGCCGGTCGCGGCCGCTTCGGTGAGGGCGGCGATCAGCGCGGCGGTGGCGGGCGGGTCCGGTGGCTCGCCGTAGGTGGCGGCGTGGATCCGGCGCAGCGGTACGGGCAGCGGGGTGGCGGTGATCGCCGGATGGCGGTGGGCCCGCAGGGCCAGTCCGGGGATGGTGGTGACGCCCATGCCCGCGGCGACCAGGCTCTGCATCACGACCATGTCGTCGGTGGTGTACGCCAGGCGCGGGCTGAAGCCGGCGCGTTCGCACATCTCCACCAGGTGGATGCGGCACCGTTCGCAGCCGGCGATCCAGGGTGAACGCGCGTGGTCGGCGAGGGTGGTGCCGCCGCCGGTGGTGAGCAGGTAGAGCGGGTCGTCGAGCAGGTGGGTCAGCCGGATGCCGTCGTCCTCCGGGGCGGTGTCGTCGTACCGGAAGATCACCGCGACCTCGACCTGCCCGGTGCGCAGCTGGTGCAGGGCCTCTTCCGGATGGGTGTCGGCCAGGCCGAGCTCCAGGCCGGGATGGCGCCGGGCCAGGATGGTGGCCGCCTGCGGGACCAGGGAGCTCATGACCGAGCCGAAGCCGGCCAGCCGGACCCGTCCCGTGCTCAGCCCGACCAGCGCGGAGAGCTCCGCGGTGGCCGCGTCGACCCGGCCGATGATCTCGGCTGCCCGGTCCGCGAGCAGGCGGCCGGCCGGGGTGAGCCGGATCCCGCGGCCGGCCCGTTGCAGCAGTCCGGCCCCGAGCTGAGCCTCCAGTCTGGACAGCTGATGGCTGATCGCGGGCTGGGTGTAGCGCAGCTCCTTGGCCGCGGCGGTCACCGATCCGAGCCGGCCGACCGCGTCGATCACGCGTAACTGCACCAGGGTCACCATCAATAAATTCTAGTCATGAGACCGGCCGATTATTGGCATTGGACGTATGGATCGGCCGGCGGCATCGTCAAGGGCACCGACGGAACGAGGAGACGGCGATGCTGACATTCGCGATGACGGCCCTGGTGTTGATCATGCTGCCGGGCCCGGACCAGGCTTTGATGACCCGCAACGCGCTGGTCGGCGGCCGGGCCGGTGGAGTGCTGACCCTGATCGGCGGCGTGCTGGGAGTGGGCGTTCACGCGAGCGCCGCCGCGCTCGGGTTGTCGGCGCTGCTGTTCGCCTCCGCGACGGCGTTCACGGTGCTGAAGATCGCCGGGGCGGTGTACCTGCTGTGGCTCGCGGCGCAGATGCTGTGGTCGGCGGCGCGGTCACCGCGCTCGCCGGTCACCGACGAGGCGGAAGTGGTGCCGGTGCGGCGGTCGGCGTACTTGCGGCAGGGGTTCCTGTCCAACGCGCTGAACCCGAAGGTCGCGCTGTTCTTCGTCACCTTCCTGCCGCAGTTCCTCACCGTGGGCAGCGGCTCACCGCGGAGCGAGGCCCTGCTGCTGTCGGCGATCTTCGCGGGGCTCTA
The DNA here is from genome assembly GCF_053603475.1 of Actinoplanes sp. NPDC004185. Classification (NCBI taxonomy): domain Bacteria; kingdom Bacillati; phylum Actinomycetota; class Actinomycetes; order Micromonosporales; family Micromonosporaceae; genus Actinoplanes; species Actinoplanes sp. NPDC004185. The sequence continues at coordinate 43,345 of NZ_JBSGFR010000037.1, forward strand.
CCTGAGCTGGTTCGGGCTCTACGTCGCCGCGGTGGACCGGCTCGGCCGCTGGCTGCGCCGCCCGCGGGTCAAGGCGCGCATCGAGCAGGTCACCGGGCTGGTCCTGGCCACCGTCGCCGTCCGTCTGCTGGCCACCGGCCACTGATCCGGGGGCACCGGTCAAGTCAACGAAAGTCTGATCCGGGCCCGGCGCGCGTCAGTCGTTCCGCAGACGCGGGGGCCGGGCCCGGATCGGCAGACTTCTCCGCATGATCTGGATTGCCCTGAGCATCGGCCTGATCGGCATCCTCATGCTGGTCCTCTCCGCCTACCTCACCCGCCACGCCCGCGCTCTGACCGCCGGCCGCCCGATCGACGTCGAGGCCATGCAGGCGGACGTCGGGACAGCCCTCGACCGCGACGACCCCGCGGCAGCCGTACGGATCTACCGGCAGCACACCGGCGCCGGGCTGCTCCAGGCCAGCAAGGCCGTCGACCGTATCGCCCGGGACCGCCGGTGAGTGGTAGGAACTCGCCATGACCTTGGCCGTGCTGCGCCGGACGGGTTCGTGGCGACTGACCTACGAGATCCTCCTGACGGTGCTGGTGACCGCCGGCGTGACAGTCCCCGCGGCCGTCGCCGCCGTGTACCCGGCCGTGCCCTGGATCGTCGGGGTGAGCACTCCGCTGCTGGTGGTGCTGCGGCTGGTGCACCCGCCGGCCGCGTACGCGGCGGCGGCGGTCATCGGCCTCTGCACCGGCGGGGAGAACAGCCTGCTGCTGGTGGTGCTGAGCGCGTCGTTCAGCTATCGCGTCGCCGACCGACGGCAGCTCGTGGCCGGGCTGGCGGTGGCCTGGGCCTGCCTGCTGGGCGCGGTGTGGTGGTGGGAGGAACCGCTCGACGGCACCACCATCGTGCTGATGTCCGCCCTGTTCGTGCTGCTGGCGGTCTTCCCGGCGGCGACCGGCCGGCTGGTGCGCCGGCGTCGGACCTGGCTGGCGGCCATGCATCGCCGCAACGTGCAGCTGCACGACGAGCGGGACGAGGCCGCCCGCGAGGCACAGGCCCGCGAGCGCACCCGCATCGCCCGCGACCTGCACGACTCGCTCGGCCACAAACTGACCCTGATCTCGCTGTACGCCGGCCTGGCCCGCGACGAGAACTCACAGCTGCTGAGGGAGGCGTCCGCCGCGGCCATGACCGAGCTGCGGCAGATCCTCGGCCTCCTCGGCCAGGACGACAGTCAGTCGCCGGCGCCCTCGCTGACCGGGCTGGACGAGCTGGCGGCGAACGCCCGCGCGGCCGGCTCGCGGGTGACGATCGTCCGGCAGGGCGAGGAGCGGCCGCTCCCGGCGCTCACCGAGCACGCGGCCTACCGCGTCATTCAGGAAGGCGTGACCAACGCGTTGCGGCACGCGCACGGGGGCGACATAGAGCTGTCTCTGCGGTACGAGACCGACGCCCTCATCGCGAGCGTGACGAACACCGCGGGGCAGCGCGTCGCCCGGACGACATCCGGGCGCGGGCTGCTCGGCCTCACCGAACGGGTCCGGGTGGCGGGCGGCCTGCTCTACCACGGTACGGCGGCCGGCGGCGGGTTCCGGCTGGCGGCGACCCTCCCGTACCCGGAAGACCCGGCGGAGGCTCCCCGGACCGCGGCCGCGGACGGGCCCTCGCCACCCCCGGCCGCCCGCGCGGACTTCGCCGATCTGGTCGACCGCGACCGCCGGCGGTCGCGGTTCGTGCTCGCCGCCGCGACCCTCGCCATCGGCGGCGTCCTGGCCCTCTGCGTCGCCGGGCTCTGGCTCACCACCACCCTGGGCACGGTCCAGCGCGACACCTTCGAACGCGTCCACATCGGACAACAGGCCACCGAGGTGCACGCGCTGCTGCCCGACGACGGCGGGGTCACCGGCGCGGTGGGCGGCCGGCCCGTGCCCGGCGCCACCTGCGAGGATCATCGCGGCGCCGTGCTGGAGCAGCTGGCCGTGGTGACCGGGCAGGACCTGATCTACCGGTTCTGCTTCCGCGACGGCACACTGGTCGACAAGCAGGAATTCCTGGACCAACGGTCCTGACAACCACGAGAGCGCTGCCGTGACCGACCTCATCCGTGTCCTGCTGGCCGACGACGACCGGCTCATCCGCACCGCGATCGATGCCATCCTGCGCACCACCGACGGCGTCGAGCTGGTCGCCCAGGCCGCCGACGGCCGCGCGGCGGTCGAGCTCGCCGTGCGGCACCGGCCGGACGTCGCGCTGCTCGACATCCGGATGCCCGTGCTCGACGGGCTGGCCGCGCTGCGGGAGATCCGCCGGGTCGCGCCCGAGGTGCGCGTCGTCGTGCTGACCACCTTCGGCGAGGACGAGTACGTCGCCGAGGCGTTGCGCGCGGGGGCGGCGGGCTTCCTGCTCAAGGAGTCGGCCGTCGACGAACTGCCGCAGGCGATCCGGGCCGCCGCGGCCGGCGCCGCGTTCCTGTCCCCGAAGGTCACCCGGCAGGTGCTCGACGGGCTGCCGGCCGCGCCCGTCGCCGCGGCCGAGGAGCTGCGCAAGGTCGCCACCCTGAGCGAGCGCGAACGTGAGGTGCTGGTGCTGCTGGCCCAGGGCCTGTCCAACGCGGAGATCGGCGCCCGGCTGTGGGTCAGCGAGGGCACGGTGAAGACCCACCTGTACCGGGTGTTCGCCAAGCTGGACTGCGACAACCGGGTGCGGGCCGCGATGCTCGCCCAGCGGGCCGGTCTGCTCGGCTGACGCCGGGCGCCGACGGCCGTCAGCCGTCACGGGCCGCCGGCCGTCGGTCGTGCTCGGGCCGGGCCGTCAGTGCTTGGCCCGGCCGTCAGTGCTTGGCCCGGGCCCGTCAGGCGTGGGCCGTCGCGAAGGCGCCGCCGCCCGCGAAGACCAGCTTCGCGAAGCGGTCGCCGATGCGGCGGTGGGTGGCCGGGTCCGGGTGCAGCCGGTCCGGCAGCGGCAGCTCGGCGAAGTCGGCCTCGCCGTAGAGGTCGAGCCCGCTCAGGTGATGCAGGTGCGGGTCGCCGGCGGCGCGTTGCGCCACGATGCGGGCCAGCTCGTCACGGATCACCCGCAGCGTCAGCTTGCCCGCGGCGCGCTCGGCCGGATCGCCGGTGGCGATGAACTTCACCTGGCCTTCGCGCAGGGCGTCGAGGTCGAAGGCCCCCGGACCGGGCGTGTCCTCATGGATCGGGCAGTGGATCGGGGAGACGACCAGCAGGGGAGTGCGGGGATGCCCCTCCCGGATGGTGTCGAGGAAACCGTGCACGGCCGGGCCGAAGGCGCGCAGCCGTATCAGGTCGGCGTTCACCAGGTTGATGCCGATCTTGACGCTGATCAGGTCGGCCGGGGTGTCCCGCAGGGTGCGCGCGGTGAACGGGTCGAGCAGGGCACTGCCGCCGAGACCCAGGTTGATCAGCTCCACGCCGCCCCGGGCGGCGGCGAGCGCCGGCCAGGTGGTGGACGGGCTCGCGGCGTCGGAGCCGTGGCTGATCGAGCTGCCGTGGTGCAGCCACACCGGCCGGTCGCCGGGGGCGGCCGGCAAGACCGGTGCATCCGTACGCAGGGCGACGAGCTCGGTGGCCTCGTTGTGCGGCAGCCAGATCTCGACGTCCTTGTCGGTGTCCGGCAGCCCGGTGAACGACACGGTGCCCACCGGGCCCGGCCGGTGTTCGGTGCTGCCGGTCGTCATGTCGATGGTCAGGGTGGCACCGCCGGGCACGCTGCCCTGTCCGGCCAGCCGGCCGTCGACGAGCAGGTCGTACACGCCGTGCGGGCGGGGCGGCAGGCCGGCGTAGGTGCGCCGGGTGGCCAGGGTGTCGAGCTCGACGGCCGTGGCGCGGGTGCGGAAGCTGATCCGTACGCCCGAGGGCTGCGCCTCGACCATGGCCAGCTGCGGGTCTGCGGTCTGCGCCCGGGCCCAGGCCGGCAGCCGGTGCGGCCGCAGGCCGTGCTCCGTGCGTTCCAGCTCGGCGGCACCGCGGACGAACTCGGCAGTCACGGGTGTGGTGATCCAGGTGTTGATGACGTCACCTCGGGTCGAAGGGGGAGGGATCATGCCGCGGGCCAGTTGCGCAGCAGGGAGTCGAGGGCGTCCACGATGCGCGTCCAGGACTGCTGCGAGTCGGGGCTGCTGTGGTCGAAACCGCCGGCCAGCTCCAGGCTGATGTAGCCGTGGAAGGTGCTGCCGAGCAGCCGTACGGCATGGGTCTGGTCCGTCTCGCTCAGCTGATAGCCGCGCAGGATCGCGCGCAGCAGCTGCGCGTGCCGCGGCCCGGCGCTCGCCGCCGCGGTCGCCGGGTCGAGCCGCATGCGGGTCGCGGCATACCGGCCGGGGTGGGCGCGGGCGTAGTCGCGGAAGACGTCGCCCAGCGCGCTCAGGGCGGCCTTGCCCGAGCGGCCGGCCAGCGCGGCCGCACTGAGGTCGGCGAGCTCGTCGAGGGCGAGGAGAGCGATCCGGGTCTTGAGGTCCCGCGAGCCCTCGACGTGGGCGTACAGGCTCGGGACCTTGACGTCGAACTGCCGGGCCAGCGCGGACACAGTGACCTGGTCGAAGCCGACCTCGTCGGCCAGGTCCGCCCCGGCCCGCACCAGACGCTCCGGCGTCACTCCCGCTCGCGACACGATCGCCCCCCTCTTCCTAAGACCACTATGCAACTACCTAATACCCTTAGGCAAGGTGATTCACGGCACGAAGACCACGCGGTCGTCGGTCCGGGTCGCCCAGGCCTGCGCGACTTCGGCGAGCGGCACGGTGTGCGGCCGTACGTCGATCGCGCCTTCCGCCACCGCGGCGGCCAGCTCCGGCAGTTCGGCGAGGAAGTCGCGCGGGGGCACGGAGCCGATGCCGCTGCCGACGATCTGCAGCCTCGCCCCGCGCAGGACCGCGGACGGCACCGGGGCTGTCCGGCCGGCGACCGAGCCGATCTGGATCCAGCTCAGCGGGACACTCCGGTCGGCCCGCGCGGTGAGCAGCGCCGTCATGGCATCGGCGGACGGCTCGCCCCAGACGTAGTCGATGACGACGTCGACGTCGGCCGCGCGATCGACCTCGTCGAAGGTGATCGTCTCGTCTGCGCCGAGGGCGCCCAGGCCGGCCAGCCGCGCGGTGTCGCGGCCGCAACCGATGACGTGCGCGGCGCCGAACTGCTTGGCGATCTGGACCGCCATCCGCCCGGCGTTGCCGGTGGCGCCGAGCACGAGGACACGCCGGCCCGCGCGGAAGGAGATGCGCCGGCGCAGCGCGACCCAGGAGGACATCGCGGGGTTCATCGCGGCGGCGATCCGGACCGGGTCGATGTCGTCGGGCAGCGGCACGCTGCGGCGGAGGTCGATGACGGTGCGGTCGGCGAACGTACCCAGGGCGGTGTCGTCCAGCACCGCGTAACGCAGGCGCCCGGCCGGATCCCGGACGACCCCGTCGACGCCCGGGATTAGCGGGAGCGGGGCCGAACTGCTGTAGTGCGTGCCGTTCGCCTTGGCCCGCACGAGGTGGTGCAGGCCCGCCGCGAGGACCTCGACGACCACCTCGTGATCGTTGCCGGCAACCGGCTCCGGGTGCTCGCGGTAGGCCGGCGGGGCGTCGAACGCGGTGATGACGGCAGCGTGCATGGTGTCCTCCGGAAGAGATTGTTTGTATTACCAACTACCTCGATAATGATTGGTATTGCAAACCATGTCAACTAGTCTGGGCGCATGACTTCCGACGCCGTCGTGGACGACGCCCTGGTCCGCAGCGCCTTCCGGGTCATGGGAGTGCTCACCCGGGTCGGCGCCGCGCACGACCTGTCCCTGACCCAGCTGCGGGTCCTCGGCATCCTGCGGGACCGCCGCCTGCGGATGACCGAGCTGGCCGGATACCTCGGCCTGGACAAGTCGACGATGTCCGGCCTCGTCGACCGGGCCGAACGCCGCGGACTGCTGGCCCGCGGCCGCAATCCCGGCGACAAGCGGGTCGTCGACGTGTTCATCACCCCGGCCGGCCTCGAGCTGGCCGATCGGGTGCAGGCCGAGATCCAGCGGGACCTGGCCCCGGCGACCGGCCGGCTCGACCCCCGCCAGCGCACTCAGCTCGCCGGGTTGCTCGAGCTCGTCCTGGCTTGAGCCGGGGGTGGACAATGAGGCGTCCGCGTCCGGCGAGCTCGACCAGGGCCGAGCCGATGGTGCGCCGCGAGTGGGGCTAGTCAGGCGGAGGCGCAGCACATGATCGTCCATCGGTCGCCGGTGAGGTGGGGGGTGCTGGGCGCCGTTGTCTTCGGACTGCTGGCAGCCGGCGTCTTCTTCGTCGACGACAAGCTCCGCCAGGACGTCGTCGAGCACGGCATCCGCACGCAGGCGGTCATCACCAGCGACCACGACGACGAGCTCGACCACTGGTTCACGGTGAGCTACACCGTCCAGGGCGAGCAGCACAGCGCAAACCTCTACTACCCCTGGGTCATGGACGAGGTCCGCGAGGGCCGGGAGCTGATCGTCTACGCCGACCCGACGGATCCGGAGCGGATCGCCACCGAGGACGGCTATGCGACGCCGGTGTGGACCTCCGCTCCCGGCGTGCTCGCTGTCCTGGCGGTGCTCGGCGTCTTTGTCGCCGTCGTCGAAAGCCGGCGGGCCGTCCGCCACGGACGCCGTGCTGATCCACGAGACGCTTAGGGGCCACGACGCCCCGATTGGCTGCTTCGGCCCGGCGGGTGCGCTGACACACTCGGCCGGGTGGATATCAGGGAAGCTCAGCAGCTCTGGAGTGCACTGCCCGGCTGGTTGAACACCGCCGGCTACGGCCTGCCGCCGCGGCCCGCGTGGGACGCGCTGCAGGCCGCGCTCGGTGACTGGCGGATCGGCGCCACCTTCGCCACCGAATGGGACGGAGCCACCGGGCTCGCCCGCGCCCGCTTCGCGCGCCTGCTCGGGGTGCCCGAGGCCGACGTCGCGGTCGGGGCGCAGGCGTCCCAGCTGATCGCCCCGGTCGCCACCGCTGTCCCGGACGGGTCGCGGGTGGTGGTGCCGGAGATCGAGTTCACGTCCAACCTGTTCCCGTGGCTGGTGCACAGCGACCGGCTGAAGGTGCTCACGGTGCCGACCGACCGGCTGGTCGAGACGGTGGCCGCGGGCTGCGACGTGGTGGCGTTCTCGCTGGTCCAGTCGGCCACCGGGGAGGTCGCCCCGTACGAGCGGGTGGTCGCGGCCGCCCGCGAGGTGGGGGCCATGGTGGTCGTCGACGCCAGCCAGGGCTGCGGGTGGCTGCCGTTCGATGCCGGGCTGGCCGACGTGGTGGTCGTCAGCGCGTACAAGTGGCTGATGTGTCCGCGGGGTGCGGCGTTCGCCTATCTGAGTCCGCGGATCCGCGACCAGGTCCGGCCGATCGCCGCCGGCTGGTTCGCGGGTGCCGACCTGAGCGACTCCTACTACGGCCCGGAGATGCGGCTGGCCGGCGACGCGCGGCGCTTCGACGTGTCACCGGCGTGGTTCAGCTGGATCGGGGCCGCGCCGGCGCTCGGCGTGGTGGAGCAGATCGGCATCCCGGCGATCCACGACCACGACGTGGCGCTGGCCAACCGCTTCCTCGCCGGGCTGGGCCGGCCGGCCGGTGACAGCGCGATCGTCAGCTTCGAGGCGCGCGATGCCGGAACCGCTCTCGCGGCGGCCGGCATCCGCGTGGCCCAGCGGGCCGGCCGGCTGCGCGCGGCGTTCCACATCTACAACACCGAGTCCGACGTGGACCGCGCGCTGGACGTGCTGACCGGCTGATCCGGTTCCGGGATGCCCTCGGCCAGGCCGCGGTCGATCGCGGGGCGGGACGCGAGCCCCATGATGCCGCCGGCGACGAGCACGACGACCTCGGTGACGGTCAGCGCCCAGATGATGCCGGCCAGCCCGAACCAGAGGTTGCCCAGCAGCACGATCGGCAGGAACAGCACGCCCTGGGTCACCGACATCACGGTCGCGGCCACCGCGCGGCCCGTCGCCTGGAACAGCGAGGTGATCAGGCCGGTGAAGCCGTTCGCGATCATCGCCACGAGCTGGGCGGTGAGGATCGTGACGCCGGTCGCCAGGACCGCGGGGTCGGCCACGAACGCGGAGAACACCTGCTCGCGGACGAGGAACACCGCCGCCGAGAAGGTCAGCGCGATGCCGCCCACCGCGATCGCGGAGCCGCGCAGCGCCGCCAGCAGCCGGGTCCGGTCACCTTTGCCGTAGGCATAGGCGAGCAGCGGCAGGACCCCGAACGTCACACCCATGACCAGGAACTCCGGCACCTGCGCGATGCGGACGGCGACGCCCATGGCCGCGAGCGGGCCGTCGCCGTAGGCGGCCGCGAGATTGTTGAGCAGCAGTGAGGTGACGATCAGGAACGCGGACTGCAGCAGCGTGCCGACCCCCACGCCCAGGACGGGCTTGAGCACGGCGGGGGAGAGCGTGAACCACCGCGGCGCGAGACTCAGATGCTCGCTGTGCCGGGCCAGCCAGGCGGCGAAGTACGCGACGACACCCACATTGGCGAGACCCATCGCCAGTGCCGCTCCGGCGACACCCCAGTGCAGCACGAGGATGAACAGGACGTCGAACCCGATGTTGGCGACCGCCGAGGCGATCAACCCGATCATCACCTGGCGCGCGGCGCCCTCGGCCCGGACGAGCTGCTCGAGACAGACCGCCGCGGCGAGCACGGGCACGAAGGCCAGCATGACGGCAACGAAAGCCCTGGTCGCAGGGGCGGCGGCGGCATCCGCGCCGAGCAATGACACGAGCGGGTGCAGCAGGAACAGCCCGGTGCCGCCGAGCACGGCTCCGACGATCACCGAGCCCCAGACGGCGAACGACGAGACGCGCCGGATCTCGCCGGCCCGCGCGGGGTCGCGTTCCGCCGCGCCGAGCAGCCGCGAGACGAGCGCGCCGCCGCCGACGCCGAAGACGTCGCCGACCGCCATGACCAGGCCCAGGATCGGTGTCCCGAACGTGACCGCGGCCAGCAGTGCGGTGTCGTGCAGCGAGCCGACGAAGCCGGCGTTGATGAGGTTGTAGACGGCGCCGACGATCATCGCGGCGGCCATCGGCACGCAGAGGTGCAGCAGGGCGCGGGTGATCGGTGCGGCCGACAGGTACCAGCGGTTCGTGCCGACGACGTCGGTGGTCATGACTTCTCCTCGGGCAGGGTCGAGCGCGCGCCGGCGAAGGCCGGCACGGCGGTTTTCGGGCAGGGTGAAGGAGGTGGTGACGAGGCAGCTTTCAGCTACGCGTCGGCGCCCGCCGGTGCGGTGAGGAAGTGGTCGCCAGCGCGGCCGGAGCCGCGCATCCGCCGTTACGAGCGCGTGGGCTGCGGCAGTTCCGCGGTGATCTTCGTGAGCAGTGCGTGCAGGGTGGCCCGTTCGGCCTCGTCGAGCGGGGCGAGGATGGTCTCGTCGGCGGCGGCCATGGCGGTGTCGAAGCCGGCGATGAGCTCGGCGCCGGCCGGCGTCGCGTAGACCCGTTTGCTGCGCTCGTTGCCGGGCTCGGTGCGCCGCTCCACCAGGCCGCTGCGCTCGAGTCCCTGCAGCAGGCTCGACACGCTGGCCGGGGTCGTGCGGCTCACCTGGGCGATGTCGCGCTGGATGGCCCCGGGGTTCTGCACCAGGTAGCCCAGCACGAAGGCCTGCTCGTGGCTGAGCTCGCGGGCCCGGATCCAGTCCTCGCCGGCCTTGCGCTGGGCCCAGCCGATCCAGCGGATCAGTTCCAGGCTGGTGGTGAGCTTCGGTGCTTGCATGATTAGAAAGCTAACTGTTTGAAGTCTAACTGTCAATGCTCGAACTGGCCGCCGAGGTGTGCAGGACCTCGCGGGCCTGCTCGGCGGCGCGCACGATGCTCTCGCTGATGAAGTCGAGGAAGCGGGCGACGTTCTCCAGGCGGGTGGCGGCGGCGGTGTGCGGGCCGAGGAGGGCGACGCCCCGGCGCGCGGTCTCGACGAGCTGGTCATTGGCCCGGGCGCTGGCGATCGTGGCCTGGTAGAAGAGCTCGTCGTCGACGATGTAGCGGTCGCGGCGGCGGTCGTCGCGCTCCCGGCGGATCAGGCTCTGGCTCTCCAGGAAGGCGATCGCCTTGGAGATGGACGCCGGGCTGACCTGGATGCGCCGGGCCAGCTCGGCGGCGGTGAGGCTGCCCGCGTCCGTGGTGAACAGGCAGGTCAGCACGCGGGCCCCCATCTTGCTCAGGCCGGAGGCCATGAGGACGGTGGTGAGTGTCTCCTCGTACTCGGCCACGGCCTCGGCGTCGCGTCCGTGGGCCTGGGGGGCCGGCTCCGCGCCTCGGGGGGTGGTGGGCCGGCGCCGGTGGGCGCGGCGTTCGGTGGCGCGGTGGGCCAGGTCGGCCCGGTATCCGGTGGGGCCGCCGTTGCGCATCACCTCCCGCGTGATCGTCGACGTCGGGCGGTCGAGGCGCCGGGCGATCTCGGCGTAGGGGAGGCTGTCGGCCAGTCCCAGCGCGATCTGCTGGCGTTCCTGCTGGGTGAGCCTGCCTCCCGGCATCGCGATCTCCTCGGTCCGTGGCTGTTCCGAAGCCGCCACCATAGCGTTCACTTACACGCCATTGCAATGATCAGTGAATCGTCGTTGCGTTGCGTGGCAGGACCATTGCAATGACTTAGGGTCTTTGAGCTGCAGTTACGCTCACGTGATGCAACGAAGATGTTGCCGGAACTGGAAAGGCAACGTAGCGTTTCTCATGTCGGAAACAACGAACGAGCACGGGAGAATTCGATGCCGAAGTTCGACACCCCCGCCCCCATCGCCGCCGTCCTCGACATCCCCGCCGGACGCATCCAGGTCATCGCCGCCGACCGCGCCGACACCGTCGTCGAGGTGCTGCCGGCCGATCGCGCCAAGAGCCGTGACCTCCGGACCGCGGAGCAGACCACCGTCTCCTACGCCGACGGCGTGCTGCGGATCCAGGTCGCCGCGCCCAAGAGCCCGCTCCTCGGCTCGGCCGGCTCCGTGGAGGTCACCGTCCAACTGCCCGCCGGCTCACGGATCGAGGCCAGGGCCGCCGCCGCCGAGCTGCGGGGTGTCGGCCGGCTCGGTGACATCACTGTCGAGGGCGCGTACCGCCAGATCAAGATCGACGAGGCGGGGAGCGTCCGCCTGACCGCGGTCGACGGCGACGTCGAGGTGGGCCGGCTCAACGGCCCGGCGGAGATCAGCACCACCCGGGGCGACATCCGGATCGCGGAGGCGGTACGCGGCACGGTCGTTCTGCGTACCCAGTCCGGCGACATCTCGGTCGCCGCCGCCGCCGGTGTCTCGGCGGTCCTGGACGCCGGCACCGGCCACGGCCGGATCAGCAACACCCTCAAGAACGACGGCACCGCGGAGCTCGACATCCGCGCGACCACTTCGCACGGCGACATCGCCGCCCGGAGCCTCTGATGGAGTCGACCATGAGTGACCAGACCAGCTGGACCGGCATGGTCCCGGTCGAGGACACCGCCCTGGCCGTCACCGACACCGGCGGTCCCGGCATCCCCGTCGTCTATCTCAACGGCCAGTTCGCCACCCAGGGATACTGGCGCCACGTCATCGCGGAACTCGGGCCGGGCCTCCGGCACATCACCTACGACGAGCGCGCCCGCGGCAGGTCGAAGCGGTCGGCGGATTATTCGTTCGAGGCGGCCGTCCGGGACGTCGACGCGGTCCTCGCGGCCCGCGGCGTGGACCGGGCGCTGCTGGTGGGCTGGTCCTACGGGGCGGTCGTCGCGGCGCACTGGGCTCACCGGAACCCCGAGCGCGCGGTCGGCGCGGTTCTGGTCGACGGCGCGTTCCCGCACGACTGGCTCGACGAGGCCATGGAGGTGAGGATCCGCAAGCTGTTCCGGCGGATGAGCTGGTTCCTGCCGCTGCTCCGCCCGACCGGCCTGGCCCCGAGGATGAACGCCGGCCAGCAGGCGGACAGCAACATCGAGCTCGGCCGGCTGTCCCGCGAGCGGGAGCTGGGCCCGGTGCTGGACGGCATCACCGTCCCGGTGCGCTACGTGGTCGCGTCGGGGACGTCCTTCGGCAGCCGCGGCGACGAGCAGGAGAAGATCCGCGCGAGTCTGGACGCGGTGACCGCGCGCAACCCGCACATCCGGGTGGCGGCGAAGGTCACCAGCAACCACGGGGCGATCCTCAAGAAGGACCACGCGACCGTCGCCGACGCCGTACGGGTGATTCTCGATTGAGAGCTGCGCCGCGCGGGCGCTGTCCGCTTTGGACAGCGCCCCGTGCTGCCTCACCCGGCGTGGGCCGGGAGACTCTCGACGTGGTTGCGGGGTTGTGGCTTGCGGTGGCTGATCCGGCGGCGGACCAGCTCGATGAGGCCGCCGAAGGCGAACGACAGCCCCAGGCCCACGCCGAGACCCAGCAGCGGGTTCTCGACGAACGCCGCGCCTCCCACGAAGCCCAGCCCCGCCGTGTACGCCGCCCAGGCCAGCGCCGCGATCGCCGAAGCGGGGCTGAACCTGGACAGCGGCAGCCGGGCCGTGCCACAGGCCAGGTTCATCGTCACCCGGCCGCCCGGCAGGAACCGTGACATCACGATCAGCAGGCCGGGACGCCGGTCCAGCTGCCGGCCCGTCGCGGCGACGGCTCGGCTGACGTGCCGGGAGCGGTTGATCAGCCGGGGGCCGAGGACGCTGCGGCTGAGCCCGTACGCGAGGTGGTCGCCGATGAAGACGCCCAGGGCGGTGGCCAGCACGACCAGCACCAGGCTCGGCGTGCCCGCGTGGGCGAAGACGCCGGACGCCAGCACCGCCGCCTCGGAGGGGATCATCGGCACCACGCCGTCCAGGCTGCTCAGGCCCGCGAGCAGCGGGTAGAGCAGCGGAGACGTCATCACCGGGCCGACCAGACTCATCAGATCCATGGGCCGAAGCGTGAGCGCGGGGTACCGCGGCGGGCGTCGATCCCCGGTACCGGCGGGGGTCACCCGCGGGTAGGGGGTCGGATACCTCTGCGGTTGGACGCCGCACGTGACCGATCTCGGTAGGGTCGCTGCGTGATGGCGCGTGCGGAGACGGAGCAGGAGCACGGCTCGGCGGTGCGCCGGCCGGTGCTCTCGCGTCTGCCGCGAGGGGTGCGGGCGATCCTGCGCGCACTCGGCGCTGTCCGCCCCGTCCTGGCCAAGGTCGGCGGGCCGGCGGCCGATTCCGTGGCGGGCCTGGGCCGGCGCAACCGCCCGGTGCTGAAGTGGCTGCTGCCGTGGCTGATCGCCGGCTTCCTCGCGTTCACGCTGCTGCCGCTCAACGTGACGCTGGCAGTCACGCAGTTCGACGTGTTCCCGCTGATCGCGTTCGTGGCGGGCATCGCGCAGAGCGCCGCGCTGGTGCTGGTCCTGGTGCGGCCCCGGACGGCGACCGTGCTGCAGTTCGCGGCCGTCGCGGTGTTCGCGGTGGCCATCCCGCCCGACTCCGGGTCGACCTGGCCGCTCACCGTGACCGGCCTGTTCACCCTGGTGGCGCACATCGCGCTGGTCGCCGCCTGGGCCGGCCGGCGGACGGCGCTGGTGACCTGGTCGGGCAGCGTGCTGCTGCTCACCGTGGTGGCGCTGCTCGATCCTCGGGGCCGGACCCTCACGGACGGGCTGACGATGATGATCCTCTACCCGATCCTGTCGACCCTCGCCCTCGGCACCGTGCTGATGATCCGGGGCTGGCAGGAGGTCCGCCGGGAGCTGGCCGACGCCCGGCACGACGTCGAGGTCGAGCAGAGCCAGCGGGCGGTCGCCGAGGAACGCACCCGGATCGCCCGCGAGCTGCACGACGTCGTCGCGCACAGCATGTCGGTGATCCACATGCAGGCCACCTCGGCGTCGTACCGGATCAAGGACCTGGATCCGGAGAGCAGAGCGGAGTTCGCCCGGATCGCCGCCGGCGCCCGGTCGACCATGCGTGAGATGCGCCAGCTGCTGGCTGTGCTGCGCGACGAGAGCGCCGACCCCGAGCTCACGCCGGTGCCCGGGCTGGGCCGGCTGCCCGAGCTGATCGAGTCGGCCGGTCGCGCGGGCGTGCCGGTCGAGCTGCGCGAGGCCGCGACGGTAGGAGAGGCAGCCCTCCCGGAGAGCGTCGCCCTCGCGGCCTACCGGATCATCCAGGAGTCGCTGAGCAACGTCATCCGGCACGCGCCCGGTGCCCGTACCACGATCTGTCTCGACGTCGAAGGTCCTGATCTTGTGCTCACGGTGGTGAACGACGCGGCGGCGCAGCCGGCGCAGCCCATGGAGGGGCCCGGCCGGGCCAGTCACGGGCTGCCCGGGATGCGCGAGCGGGTCCGGCTCGTCGGCGGCTCCCTGACCGCCGGCCCGCGCGCCGAGGGCGGCTACCGGGTCGAGGCGAAGCTGCCGATCGGGGGCGACGAGTGATCCGCACGCTGATCGTGGACGACCAGTCGATGATCCGGGTCGGCATCCGCGCGATCCTGGAGTCGCAGGACGACATCACGGTCGTCGGCGAGGCGGAGAACGGCCGGCTCGGGGTGCAGCGCTCCCGCAGCCTGCGCCCGGACGTCGTGCTGATGGACGTCCGGATGCCGGTGCTGGATGGACTGGCCGCGACCCAGGAGCTGCTCGGTCCGGACCGCGTCGAGGGGCACACGCCGCGGGTGCTGATGCTGACGACGTTCGACCTCGACGACTACATCTATGCCGCGTTGCAGGCCGGCGCCAGCGGTTTCCTGCTCAAGGACAGCGAGCCCGAGGACCTGCTGCGGGCGGTCCGCGTGGTGGCCGGCGGCGAGGCGTTGCTGGCGCCGAGCATCACCCGCCGGCTCATCGAGAACTTCGTCGCGGCCCGGCCGCGGCGCCCGGCCGGCGCCACGGCGCTCAACGGCCTCACCGACCGGGAACGGGAGGTCCTGCGCCTGCTGGCGCTGGGCCGGTCGAACGCCGAGATCGCCGCGTCGCTGTTCATCGCCGAGCAGACCACCAAGACCCACGTGAGCCGGATCCTGCAGAAGCTGGGTCTGCGCGACCGCGTCCAGGCCGTGGTCTTCGGCTACGAGACCGGCCTGGTCACCCCGGGTGGCCAGGCCTGAGGCGGCGCTGTCAGCCCTTGCGGCCCACCGCGGCCCAGAGGTTGACGTCGGAGGTCGCGGGGATGTGCGCGCCGGGCTCCGGCCGCCACTCGCTGGCCGGCACCACGCCCGGCTCGACCAGCTCCAGTCCCGCGAAGAGCTCGGTGAATTCGGCCCGGCTCCGGGTCCAGACATCGGACTTGCCCTGCTCGACCAGCTGCTGATAGAGCGCCTGCTGGTCCGGGGTGCCGAAGTCGGAGGTGGCGTGCGTGGCGACCAGGTAGCTGCCCGGCGGCAGCGCGTCGATCAGCCGGCGCACGATCGGGCGGGCCGCGCCGTGGCCGTGGACGAAGTGCAGGACGGCGATCAGCATCAGGCCGACCGGCTGCGTCAGGTCGAGCGTCTCGTGCAGGACCCGGTCGCCGAGGATCGCGTCCGGGTCGTTGAGGTCGGCCTCGATGTAGGCGGTGCGGCCCTCGGGGCTGCTGTCGAGCAGGGCCCGGGCGTGCACCATGACCAGCGGGTCGTTGTCGACGTAGACGATCCGGCTGTCGGGGGCGTGCCGCTGGGCCACCTGGTGGGTGTTGTCCGCGGTCGGCAGGCCGGTGCCGATGTCGAGGAACTGCCGGATCCCGGCCTCCGCGGCGAGGAACCGGGTGGCCCGCTGCAGCAGCGCCCGGTTGGCCAGCGCACCGAGGCGTACCTTCGGGAACAGTCGTTCGAGTTCGTCACCGGAGGCCCGGTCGGCGGCGAAGTTGTCCTTGCCGCCGAGCCAGTAGTTGTAGCGCCGGGCGGGATGCGCCTTGGTCGGGTCGATGCCAGGGGTCGCTGCGCTCGTTTCCACGGCAGAACGATATCGCTGGGCCTGCCTGGCCTGTGAGCCCGCCACCGCGGGGCTCTAGGCTGCTCGTGTGGTGGAGGCCGAGAACATCAAGGACACCGAGCGGTTGCGCCGGCTCGAGGCCGTCACCGACATGGCCCTGTCCAGGATGCCCGCCGCCGACCTGCTCGACGAGCTCCTCGACCGCGTCCGGGATCTGCTCGGCGTCGACACCGCGGTCATCCTGCTGGTGGACGCCCACTCCCGGCAGCTTGTCGCAACCGCCGCGAAGGGCCTCGAGGAGGAGGTGGAGCAGGGTTTCCGGGTGGCGATCGGCCGCGGTTTCGCCGGTCGGGTCGCGCACACCCGGCAGCCGGTCGCCATCGACGACGTCACCCCCGACGACGTGGTGAATCCGATCCTGCTCGACAAGGGCGTCAGATCGCTGCTGGGTGTCCCGATCCTCGCCGGTGACGAGGTGGTCGGCGTCCTGCACATCGGCAGCCTCACCCCGCGGGTGTTCACCACCGACGACGTGCACCTGTTGCAACTCGTCGCGGACCGCGCCAGCCGGGCCGGGCAGATCCGGTCCAACAAGCTCGACCAGGCGGCCGCGCTGGCTCTGCAACGCAGTCTGCTGCCCACCCTCCTGCCGGGCTCGGCGGGCGTGGACCTGGCCGCCCGCTACGTGCCGGGCCACGACTTCGGCATCGGCGGGGACTGGTACGACGTCTTCGCGCTCCCGTCCGGCTGGCTGGGCGTGGTCATCGGGGACGTGTCCGGGCACGGCCTGGCCTCGGCCGTCGTGATGG
Source organism: Actinoplanes sp. NPDC004185 (assembly GCF_053603475.1). NCBI lineage: Bacteria > Bacillati > Actinomycetota > Actinomycetes > Micromonosporales > Micromonosporaceae > Actinoplanes > Actinoplanes sp. NPDC004185. The sequence goes on from NZ_JBSGFR010000037.1 coordinate 59,980, forward strand.
GCCGGGTCCGCAGTGCCCTGCGCGCGTACGCCCTGATCTCCGACGATCCGGCCGAGGTTCTCACGTTGCTGGACCGCAAAGTTCATCACTTCGAGACCGGGAACCTCACCACCGCGCTGTACGCGATGGTCAGCCCCGACCGCACCGCCGTGCACATCTCCCTGGCCGGGCACCTGTCACCGATCCTGGCCGTCCCGGGCCAACCGGCGGGCGTGCCGTACATACCTGTCGGCCCGCCGCTGGGCATCGGCCGCCCGGCCCGGGTCCGCACCACCACGATCATCGACTTCCCACCCGGCGCGGTCCTGGTCAGCTACACCGACGGGCTGGTCGAGCACCGCGGGGAGATCATCGACGTGGGGATCAAGCGACTGGTCGACGCGATCCGGCCGGACCCGGCCGAGGCGGTCTGCGACGCGATCATGGCGAGCACCGGCACCGAACGACCCACCGACGACATCGCCGTGCTGGTCGTCCGCCGCTGCCCCTGAGGCCGTCAGCGGGTCGCGGCGGCGGTGCCGGTCTGGTCGGTCAGCGGCACCTCGGCCCAGACGACCTTGCCGTCGCCGCTGGGACGGGCTCCCCAGGCCCGCGCCAGCGCGCCGACCAGCAGCAACCCCCGTCCGCCGATGCGGCGAGGATCCGGCCCGTAGGCGCGCGGCAGCTCGGAGCTGGTGTCGCTGACCTCGATCCGGACGGCGTCGGCGCGCCGGTGCAGCAGCAGCTCGCCGCCGTCGCCGGTGTGCTGCACGACGTTCTCGACCAGCTCGGTGATCACCAGCAGGGTGTCGTCGACCAGCTCGGGCGTCTGCCACTGGCCGAGGACCCTCCGGGCGTACTGCCGCAGAGCCGCGTAGTCGGTGCGGTGAGCGAACGGCAGCCGCATCGGGTCCATGACGACTTTCTACCCTCCGTGACGTCGATTACGCACATCGGGGGTCCGCACGGTCGGTCATGAATGCGACTCATGCTGGGCTTCGAGCCGCGTGACGAACGAGATCACGGCAGCGGCGCCGTCCTCGGCGCGGATTCGGCGGGCGAGCTCGGTGGCGCGTTCACGGTAGGCCGGGCGGGCCAGACAGGATCGCAGCGCGTCGGCCAGGGTCCCGGCGGTCAGCTCTCCCAGCGGCAGCGGCTGCGGCGCGACCCCGAGGCGGTGCAACCTGTCCGCCCAGAAGGGCTGGTCGACCAGGATGGGCACCGGGACCGCCGGCACTCCGGCCCGCAGCCCGGCCGCGGTGGTGCCCGCTCCGGCGTGGTGGACCACGGCCGCCGTACGCGGGAACAGCCAGTCGTGGGGCAGGTCGTCGACCACCAGAATGTCGTCTCCGGCGGGCCCGAGTCCGGCCCAGCCGGACTGGACGACAGCGCGCACGCCGGCCCGTCCGACGGCGGCCGCGACGATGTCGTGCAGGCGCTCGTGGTCCGGAGTCATGCTGCCGAATCCCACGAACACCGGCGGGGGACCGGCCTCGAGGAAGCTGGTCAGCAGGTCCGAGGGCTGCCACTGTCCGGCGCGGGCCGGCCACCAGTATCCGGTCACCTGCACCGCGGCCGGCCAGTCGGCCGGCCGGGGGACCACCGCCGGACTGAAGCCGTGGAAGATCGGCCAGTCGTCCGGTGGGCCTGCCCCGGCGACGGCGGGGAGATCGAGCCGCGCCCGCAGCCGCCGCAGGACGTCGGCATAGAGCGTCTCCGTCCGGGCGAGCACCTCCCGGCCCGCGGCGACGTTGTCAGCGGCCGTGCGGTCGCCGGCGGCCGGCCCGCCCGGCGGCGGGAACTCCCCGGTGGGGACGCCGGGCGCGAGATAGACGCCCGCGCTCGGAATGCCGAGGCCCGCGGCGACCAGCCGGCTCAGCGGGGCCGGCCCGAAAGCCGTCAGCAGCACGTCGGTGCCGGCACCCGCGGCGGACAGGACGCCCTCGCCCAGCTCGTCGAGGAACGCGGCGAAGACCGATTGTGCGGCCTCGGGGGAAGGAGCGGCCGTGCGGGCGCGGACGAGCTCGACCGGATCGCCGGGCAGGGACCGGTGCTCCAGCCCGCTCTCGCGGACAAGGCCGGCGAACCGGTCGTGAGCGGCCAGCGCCACCTGGTGGCCGGCCTGCCGCAGCCGTACGCCGAGACCGGTGAAGGGCGCGACATCGCCGCGCGATCCGGCCGTCACGATCAGTACCCGCATGCCGAGTCTCCTCCTCGCATCGATCATGTTAGTTCCGGTTTCCCCGGGGCACTGCCGGGCCACAGGCGAATCATGACTGCACCCGGAGGGCCCAGATGAGCCAGACCGATCAGAACGGGCCGGGGACGCAGCTGTCGCCGCCGAGGCGCGCGGACCGGCTCACGGGGTCGGTGGTCGTGGTCGCACTCGTCTCCGCCGTCTCGGGGCTGCTCTACGGCTACGACACCGGCATCATCTCCGGCGCCCTGCTGCAGATCGGCGAGGACTTCGGCATCGGCCACCTGTGGGAGCAGGTGATCGCCGCGTCGATCCTGGTCGGCGCCGTCATCGGCGCGCTGACCTGCAGCCGGCTGGCCGAACGCCGGGGCCGGCACGGCACGCTGCTGCTCATCGGCATCGTCTTCGTCGTCGGGTCGCTCGCCGCGTCGCTGTCACCCGATCCGGTGACGCTGTCGCTGAGCCGTCTGGTGCTGGGTTTCGCCGTCGGCGGCGCCACGCAGACCGCCCCGGTGTACGTCGCCGAGCTCGCGCCGACCGCCTACCGGGGCCGGCTGGTGCTGTTCTTCCAGATCGCGATCGGCGTCGGCATCGTCATCGCCACCGTCGTCGGCGCGACGCGGGTCATCGACTGGCGCGTCGCGATCGGCATGGCCGCCGTGCCCGCCGCGATCATGTTCGCCCTCATGCTGCGGCTGCCGGAGAGCCCGCGCTGGCTCGCCCGCGAAGGCCACCTCGACCGGGCGCGGGAGGCCCTCACGCGGGTCCGGCACCCCGACGCCGACCTGTCCGAGGAGATCCAGGAGATCAAGGACAACGTACGGGCCGAGAAGCAGGCCAGCACCCGCGGCTGGGCCGGGCTCCGGGCGGCGTGGGTGCGGCCGGCGCTCGTGGTCGGCTGCGGGCTGGCGATCTTCACCCAGCTGTCCGGCATCGAGATGATCGTCTACTACACGCCCACGATCCTCACCGACAACGGCTTCTCCGACTCCACGGCGCTGCGGGTCTCCGTCGCGCTGGGACTGACGTACCTGATCGCCCAGCTCGTCGGGCTGGTCATCATCGACCGGGTCGGCCGGCGGCGGCTGACCCTGCTGACCCTGCCCTGCTCCGCGGCCGCGCTCGTCGTGCTCGGCTGGTTCTTCGTCTCCGGCAACGACGGCAAGTCGATGATCCCGTGGATCGTCGCGACGCTGATCGCCTTCATGGCCTTCACCGCCGGTGGCATCCAGCTCATGGGCTGGCTGACCGGGTCGGAGATCTATCCGCTGGCCACCCGGGCGGCGGGGGCCGCGGCCCAGTCCGCGTCGCTGTGGGGCACCAACGTGCTGATCACTCTGACCCTGCTCAGCACGATGAAGGCGATCGGCACGGGACAGACCTTCTGGATGTACGCGGCGTTCAACGTCATCGCCTTCCTCTTCCTGTACCGCAAGATGCCCGAGCTGACCGGGCGCAGCCTCGAGCAGATCGAGGACCACCTGGCGAAGGGGAAGTTCAAGCCCGCCGACTTCGCCTGACCCCGGACCGGTCGACACTGGGAGGGTGAGACGCGAGCCGAGCATTCTGCATGTGGATCTCGACGCGATGTTCGCCGCGGTCGAGCAGCGCGACAAGGTGTCCCTGCGGGGCCGGCCGGTCATCGTCGGTGGTGTCGCCGGCCGCGGGGTGGTCGCGACCGCCTCCTACGAGGCCCGCGTGTACGGCGCCCGTTCGGCGATGCCCACCGCGGAGGCCCGGCGGCGGTGCCCGCCCGGTACGGCGTTCCTCGCGCCCCGCTTCGGCGCGTACCGCCGGACCAGCGAGGTGTTCATGGCGTTGCTGGCCGAGGTGTCGCCCGTGGTGGAGCAGGTCTCCATCGACGAGGCGTACGTCGATCTCGCCGCCGGTGACCACGACCTGTCCACCGCCGGGGTCACCGCGATCGCGCGGCGGCTCAAGACCGCGGTCGCCGAGGCGACCGGCGGGATCACCGGCTCGGTCGGGGCCGCCTCCTCCAAACTCCTCGCCAAGATCGGCTCCGACCTGCGCAAACCCGACGGGCTGCTGGTCGTCGCGGCCGGTGAGGAACGCGCGGTGCTGCACCCCTTGCCGGTCGGGCGGCTGCCGGGCGTCGGGCCCACGACCCAGGAACGACTGCGCCGCGCCCAGGTCCACACCGTCGGCCAGCTCGCCGCGGTGGCCCTGCCCGACCTGATCGAGTGGTTCGGACAGGCCCACGGCGCCGGGCTGTACCGGCTGGCCCGCGCCGACGACGACCGCGCCGTGGTGACCGAACGGGAGGTGAAGTCGGTGTCCGCCGAGGAGACCTTCGACGTCGACGTGGCCGACCGGGCCCGGCTGGTCCGGGAGCTGGACCTGCTCGCCGCCCGGGTCGGTGGCCGGTTGCGGGCCGGCGGGGTCTCCGGGCGGACCGTCACCGTCAAGATCCGCCACCACGACTTCACCACGATCACCCGGTCGCTGACCCGCGACCAGCCCACCGACGACCCCCGGCTGGTCGCCGAGCTGGCCCGGCGGCTGCTGGCCGACGTCGACACCGCGGCCGGCATCCGGCTCCTCGGGGTCGGGGTGACCACGCTGACCGACTTCGCGCAGGACGACCTGTTCAGCTCGTCCGCACCCGCGGGGCCCGACGTCGACGTGGCCGCCGAGGCACCGCCGGAGGTGGAGCCGCCCGTGCCCGCCGAGCCGGTGTCGGCGCAGTGGCGGCCGGGCCAGGACGTCCGGCACGACGAGCACGGACCGGGCTGGGTCTGGGGCAGCGGGCTGGGCCGGGTCACCGTCCGCTTCGAGGGTCCCACCACGCCGCCGGGACCCGTGCGGACCTTCGCCGTCGACGACCCGAAGCTGCAGCCGGCCGAGCCGCCGGACTGGACCGCACCCGCCTGAGGCCGGTCACCGGCCGAGCCGGCCCGGGTCGACGATGGTCACGGCCGTCTGTGCGTCCAGCTGCCAGCCCTTCTCGTACGCCGCCGCGAAGTCGTCGTCGCCCAGCGCGGCCCGGCCCCGGCTGGTCAGCGCGCGAACCCGCCGATCGGTGCGGTCGTGCGCGCCGCGCAACCGGGAAGCGGCGCCGAGCAGGACAGCCGACTCGTGAAGGTGCCCGTACGCCTCGGCCAGCGCGGCGGTGTGCACCGTGACCTGGGCCAGGATCGGCAGGTCGCCGGTTCGCCGCGCGGCCGCGTACGCCTGGGCCAGCGCCCGTTCCGCGCCGGCCCGGTCGCCGGCCAGCAGCAGCCCGGCGCGCACGCTGCCGACCATCGTGCGTGCGTGGTCACCGGGGAACGGGGAGTCGTCGCGCAGACCCCCGTCGGCCGCGTCGAGCAGCTCCCGCGCCCGGTCCGGGTCACCGAGCCGCAGCCGGAAGTCGGCCTCCCACGCGTCGACCAGGAACAGCAGCTCCGGTGCCCGGGCGCGGACAGCGCGCTCCCGGGCCGAGCCGATCGTCGCGAGCGCCGGGCCGGTGTCGCCACGGCGCAGGTGCAGGTCGATCCAGCGCAGGTCGAGGAACACCTCGTCGCCGAGGCCGAGCGAGCCGAACTCGCCGGCCAGTGACCGGGCCTCACGCAGGTCGGCCAGCGCGCCGTCGAGGTCGTCGTCGTACTGGCGCAGCTGGGCGCGCATCGGCAGCACGGCCGCCTGCCCCCAGCGGTCGCCGGCCTGCCGGAAGCAGGCCAGGGCCGCGGTGATGTCGGTGCGCACCTCGTCGAGCCGGCCCGCGTTCTCGGCGAACTCGGCCCGGAACATCCGGGCCAGCCCGGACAGCCACCCGTCGTCGCCGGCCGCCAGGCGCTCGATGAGCGCCAGCGCGGCCTGCTCCTCCCGCAGGAAGGCGAGGGCGAGGGCGGCCAGCGCGCCGGCCGGTCCGGGCAGTTCCGGGTACGCGAGCAGCCGGCCGGCCGGCCCGCGCAGCTGTACGGCGGTGTCCCCGGCTGTCGTCCCCGGCTGCGTGTCGAGCCGGTTGAACAGGTGGATCGCCTGGGCGCAGTCGCGTTCCGGCGTGGGGACGCCACCGGGCACCGCCAAGGCCTCACCCAGCCAGTGGGCGGCGTCGGGGCGCCGGCCCAGCATGTGCCAGTACCAGGTCAGGTGCAGAGCCAGAGTCACCGCGCCCAGGCTGTCGCCGATGTCGCAGCGCCGGCTCAGGGCGGCCAGGGTGTTGTCGTACTCGGCGCTGATGAGCCGCAGGGCGGCCGGCTGGCCGGGCCCGCGCAGCTGCGGATCGGACCGGGCCAGCAGCGCGGCGAAGTGGTCGGCGGCCAGGTCGCGGGCGGTGCCGAGCTCGCCCGTCGCGGCCAGGCGGTCGATGCCGTACTCGCGCAGCGTCTCCAGCATGCGATAGCGGCCGGGCTCGGGCGCGAGCTGCAGCAGTGAACGGTCGACCAGGCCCGCCAGCAGCTCGGGAAGCTCGGCGGCGGGCACCGCGGTGCCGGCGCAGACCGCGGCGGCCGAGGCCGGCGTGACCCCGCCGGGCAGGATCGAGACGCGTTCGGCGACGGTGCGTTCGGCTTCGCTGAGCAGCTCCCAGCTCCAGGCGATGACCGCGCGCAGCGTGCGGTGCCGGGGGAGCGCGGACCGGCTCCCGGTGGACAGCAGCCGGAAGCGGTCGGTGAGCCCGGCGGTCAGCTGGGGCAGTGACAACGTCCGTAGCCGGGCCGCCGCCAGTTCCAGGGCCAGCGGCATCCCGTCCAGGCCGCGGACCAGCTGCACGACCTCGGCCAGCGTGGTCTCGTCGACGCCGAAGCCGGGGCGGACGGCCGTGGCCCGCTCGGTGAACAGGCGCACCGCCGCCGCCTGCCGTGCCGCCTCGACGCCGTCGTCCGCCGCGGGCAGGGTGAGCGGGCCGAGCGGCACCAGAGTCTCGCCGTCGATCGCGAGGGGTTCCCGGCTGGTGGCCAGCACCCGCAGCCCGGCGCAGCGGGCCAGCAGCGCCGCGAGCAGGTGTGCGACGGCGTCGACGAGGTGCTCGCAGTTGTCGACCAGCAGCAGGCTCTCCCGGCCGCCGAGCTGCTCGGCCAGCACCTCCAGCTCGTCGCCCTCGATCCGGGCACGGCCCTCGAACATCGCACCGCCGCGCAGCCCGGCCCCGGCCAGCACGGCGGCACCGACCTTGGCCGGTTCGGTGACCGAGGCGAGGTCGATGAGCCAGGCACCGTCGCGGAAGCCGGACTGGTGCCGGCGGGCGGCCTCGACGGCGAGGCGGGTCTTGCCGGCGCCGCCCGGCCCGAGCACGGTGACCAGCCGCCCGGCGGCGAGCAGCGTGCCGATCCGGGTGAGGTCCTCGTCGCGGCCGATGAAGCTGGTCAGCGGCGCGGGCAGGTTGCCCGGCCGGGGCCGGCCCGGGGCGGGGGCCGGGACGGGTGGCTCGGCCCGCAGCAGGCGCAGGTGGCGTTCGTGCAGGGCGGTGCCCGGGTCGGCGCCCAGGGTCCGGGCCAGAGCCTGCCGGGTCTGCTCGTACCGGGCGAGGGCGTCGCCCTGCCGGCCCTGCGCGGCGAGCGCGTCCATGAGCAGCGCGGCCGCCCGCTCGTCGACCGGTTGCTCGGCCAGCAGCGCGGTCAGCCGGGTGGCGGCCACATCGGCCCGGCCCAGCGTCAGCTCCGCCTCGGCCAGGTCGGCGAGGGCCTCGACCGAGATGTGGGCCAGCCGGGTCGCCGCTGCGGGGACTGCCGCGGCGACAGCGGCCGGCTCGGCGCCGGGACGGTCGCCCCACAGCGCCACGGCCTCGCCGAGCACGGCCGCCGCGGCGTGCGGGTCGCCGGCGCGCAGGCGGTCACGGCCCGCGGCGGCGAGCTGCTCGAACCGCAGCGCGTCGACGTCGGCCGGGTCCACGGCCAGCCGGTAGCCGCCCGCGACCTGCGCGAGGTCGCCGGCCGCGCCGACGATCCGGCGCAACCGCGAGACCAGGGCCTGCAGGGCGTGCGCGGCGCCGGCCGGTGGGTCCTCGGCCCAGATCGCGTCGACCAGGACGCGGGGCTCGACCGGTCGCCCGCCGGCGAGCGCCAGCCGGGCCACCAGAGCTTGCAGCCGCGCCCCCGCGACCGGCAGCGCGGCGTCACCGCGGACCAGCCGGAAGGCGCCGAGCAGCGCGACGCGAAGCCCCCCGCCCTCGTCCATCACCTGATCTTCGCGCGAGCACCGGGAAGTCCCCAAATCAGCGCGTGTGAGCGCCGTGTGCGCGCGGTGTGAGCGCCCGGCCGCAGTCTCGGTCCCGGACAGATCACCACCACGAACGACGGAGGCACCGGATGAGCCAGATGAATGCCGCGGACCAGGGCTGGGTCCGGACCTGGAGCGCCTCGCCCCAGGCCCCCGACGCGTCGGTCTCGGCCCTCGAGCCCTTCGCCGACGCCACTTTGCGCCAGGTCGTGCGGCTCAGCGGCGGCGGGCGGCGGGTGCGCGTCCGCTTCACCAACGAGTACGGAACCACCCCGCTGACCATCGGCGCGGCACGGCTGGGCCGGGCGGTTCCCGGCGGGGCGATCGAGCCGGGCAGCGACCGTGAGCTGACCTTCGCCGGGCGGCCGGGCGCCGACGTCCCGGCGGGCGCCCCGATCCTCAGCGATCCGGTGGACCTGCCCCTGGCGGCCCACTCCCCGCTGTCCATCAGCCTGTATCTCCCCGGCCGGGTGGAGACCTGCACCAGCCACGGCTCGGATCTGGACAGCGGCTGGTCCATCCCCGGTGACGCCGTGGCCGCCCCCGCCCTGCCCGGCACCGCCGTGCCGCTGCCGGCGCAGGGCCTCATCTCGGCGGTGGAGGTGCTACCCGACGGCCCGGCCACGGCCGTCGTGACGCTCGGCGACTCCCTCACCGACGGCGCCGGCTCGACCCCCGGCACCGGCCACCGGTGGCCGGACCTGCTGGCCGGGCGTCTCGCCGGGCGGGACGAGCCCGCGGTGCACGTCTGCAACCAGGGCATCAGCGGCAACCGGGTGCTCCACGACGGCTTCGGCGCCTCGGCCCTGGCCCGCTTCGACCGGGACGTGCTGGCGACGCCGGGCCTCGGGCACGTGGTGGTGCTCGAGGGCTCGAACGACATCGCGATCTCCTTCGCCCCGCGCGACGACGGGCCGATGGCCGAGTTCCTGGACATGTTCCCCGGCGCGCCGGTGACCGCGGAGGACCTCATCGCCGGCTACCGCCAGCTCGTCGCCCGGGCGCACAGCCACGGCGTCAAGGTCTACGGCGCGACGCTCACGCCGTACGGGGGCTCGGATGTCTTCTCCGCGGCGGGGGAGAGCGCGCGGCAGGCGGTCAACGCCTGGATCCGTACCGGTGGTGGTTTTGACGCCGTGCTGGACTTCGACGCCGTCTGGCGGGATCCCGCCGATCCGGCCCGGCTCCGGGACGAGTTCGACGCGGGCGACCACCTGCACGGCAACGACGCCGGCTACCGGGCCCTGGCGGAGTCCGTCGACCTGGCGCTGTTCGCATGAGGCGCGCGGTGCACGACGTCGTGATCGCGGGTGCCGGCCCGGTCGGTCTGTTCCTGGCGTGCGAGCTCGGCCTCGCGGGCTGCTCGGTCCTGGTGCTGGAACGGGACCCGGAGTCCCACTCGCCGTGGAAGGCGATGCCCCTGGGTATGCGGGGCCTGTCCGTCACGTCGGTCGAGGCCTTCTATCGCCGCGGAATGCTGCCAGCGCTGCTGTCGGCGTCGGGGGTGCACGACGATCCCGGTGCCGACCCGGATGCGGACGAGCCGCCGCCGCCGCGCGGGGTGGGCCACTTCGCCGGCATGATGCTCGACCCGGCCAAGGTGGACGCCGCCGCCCTGCCGTTCCGGCTGCCCGGCCCGGCGATGCAGGGCGTCATGACCAGCCTGGAGGCGGTCGGGACGGTGCTGGCCGAGCGGGCCGCCGAGCTCGGCGTGGAGATCAGGCGCGGCGTCCCGGTCTCCGCCGTCACCCAGGACGCGGACGGTGTGCTCGTCCGGGCCGGCGACCAGGAGTACGCGGCCCGCTGGCTCGTCGGCTGCGACGGCGGACGCAGCACCGTACGCGGCCTCGCGGGCTTCGACTTCGTCGGCACCGAGCCGCAGTTCACCGGCTACCTCATGCTCGCCACCGTGGCCGACCCCGAACTGCTGGGTCCCGGCTTCAACCTGACCCCGACCGGCATGTACCTGCGGATGGCCGTGCCGGGGCACCTCGGCATGATGGACTTCGACGGCGGCGCGTTCGATCGTTCCCGGCCGCCGACCCGCGAGCATCTGCAGGCGGTGCTGCGCCGGGTCTCCGGCACCGAGGTGACGGTGAGCGACGTGCAGTTCGCCTCCACCTTCACCGACCGGGCGATGCAGGCGACGACCTACCGCCGGGGACGGGTCCTGCTCGCCGGCGACGCCGCGCACATCCACTCGCCGCTGGGGGCGCAGGGCCTCAACCTCGGTCTCGGCGATGCCCTGAACCTGGGGTGGAAGCTCGCCGCGACCGTGCACGGGCACGCGCCGGACGGGCTGCTCGACACGTACACCCGTGAGCGCCACCCGATCGGCGCCGCGGCCCTGGACTGGACCCGGGTCCAGGCGGCGGCCATGCGGCCGGACCCCCACAGCCAGGCGGTCCAGGCACTGATCCGCGACCTGATCGGGACCCGGGACGTGACGACCTACGTGTACGGCAAGCTGTCGGGCTCGGCCGTCCGGTACGACCTCGGCAGCGATCAGCCCCTGGTCGGCCGCGACGCCCCGGAGTTCCGGCTCCGGGACGGCACCCGCCTCGGCGACCTGCTGCGCGACGGCCACGGCGTGGTGCTCGACTTCAGCCCCGGCCGATCCCTGGCCGGGCCGGCGGACCGCTGGCGGAGCCGGCTGCGCTATGCGGCCGGGCCCGCGCGCAACGATCTCGGCCTGGGTGCCGTGCTCGTGCGGCCGGACGGCACCGTCGCCTGGGTGGGTGACCGTGACCCCGGCCGGGAGGCGTTCGAGCGGGCCGCGACCCGCTGGTTCGGGACACCGCCCGGCGGAGCCGCGCGGTAGCGTGGACGCGGCCGTCTAGGCTGGCCCGGACCTGTGACCTGTACCGTCCGATTCGGAGAGTGGCACGTGGCGAGCGACGAGCAAGAGCACCCCAGACTGGACACTTCCGTTCCCCAGACCGCCCGGATCTGGAACTACCTGCTGGGCGGCAAGGACAACTTCGCCGTGGACCGGGCGGTCGGCGACCAGATCCTCGTCGGCCAGCCCGCCCTGGCCGAGAACGCCCGGCTCAGCCGCGCGTTCCTGGCCCGGGCGGTGCGCTACCTGGCCGGCGAGGCGGGGGTGCGCCAGTTCCTCGACATCGGCACGGGCCTGCCCACCGCCAACAACACCCACGAGGTGGCCCAGTCGGTGGCCCCCGACAGCCGCATCGTCTACGTCGACAACGATCCGCTGGTGCTCGCGCACGCCCGGGCCCTGCTCACCAGCAAGCCCGAGGGCGTCACCAGCTACATCGACGCCGATATGCACGACATGGGCCTGGTGCTGCGGGAGGCGGCCAAGACGCTGGACCTCTCCCAGCCGGTCGCGATCCTGTTCATGGGCGTGCTCGGCCACGTCGAGGACGACGCCGAGGCGCAGGCCATGGTCAGCCAGGCGCTGGCGGCGGTGCCGTCGGGCAGCTACCTCGCCACGTACGACGGCACCGACATCAGCCCCGAGGTCGTCGAGGCGGCCCGGCTCTGGAACCAGTCCGCCGCGCTGCCGTACCACCTGCGCAGCCCGGCCCGCCTGGCTCAGCTCTTCGACGGCCTGGAGCTGGTCGAGCCGGGCCTGGTCTCGGTCACCCGGTGGCGGCCGGAGATCGAGGCCCCCGAGATCGACCAGTACGGCGCGGTCGGCCGCAAGCCGTAAAGCCCCGGCGCTCAGTCCCCGCAGCGGTTGCCGTCGATGCGGCAGTCCTGCGGGGTCGCGTCGATCAGCGTCGCGCCGTGCACCTCGAAGGTCAGCTCGACCGAGCCGCCCGCCGGCACCCGGGAGGTCGCGGTGTCCGGCGTGAACGTCCACACCGAGCCGTCCTGCGCCGCGGTCGCGCCGCTGACCCCGGAGACCCGCAGCGTCGACCGGGGCAGCGTCACCGTCACGGTCCAGCCGTCCTTGGCGCTCGTCCCCGGGTTGGCCACTGTGACAGCCATCCGGTAGCCGAGCAGCCCGGCCGTGACCGACGACGTCCGGTACGACGCGGTCAGCGGCACCGGCGCGTTCTCGGTGATCGGCACCTTGGCCGGCGACGAGGGCGCCGGCCTGGTCGTCGCCGTCGTGGGACCGCTCCGGGCGCTGCTCGGCGTCGCGGTCGTGCCCTGCGCACCGGGAGTCGTCGTCACGGCGACGCTCGGCTGGGCCGGGCGGGACGCCAGGCCGGGCAGGGCGGCCGCCCGGCCGGGTGGCGGCGTGCCGCCGTCGGGCGCCCGCACCAGCATCACGACCAGCAGGGCGGTGCCGGCCAGCGCGGCCAGCACCCCGGCCAGCAGCAGATACCGGCCGACGCCGCGCCGCCCGCCGGCCTCGCGGACCTTGGGGGTCGGCGTCGCGCCGGAGTGCACGGCCGCGACGACCCGCAGCACAGCGTCCAGGAGCACCACGACCAGCGAGCGCCGCGGGCGCGTATCGGTCTCGTTCATCTCAAGCCTTCGTTGATCGGAAGCCGACAGTGTCCCGGAACGAGGGCCTCGCCAGGGGCCCGGCCCGCCTCACAACGAGCGCAGCCCACTGAGGAGCCGCTGGAGCACGGCGGGATTGGAGTCACGCCTGCCCTCGGCCGGCCCGCCGGTGCTGATGAGGCCGGCCGCGCGCAGCTCGCCGAGCAGCAACCGGGTCGGCCCGAGCGGCAGGCCCAGATGCACGGCCATCTCCGGCAGCGCGATCGGCCGCCGGGACAGCCGCAGCGCCGCCTGCTGGTCGGCCGACAGCCCGTCCGGGGCGGTGACGCCGGGAGCACAGTGGATCATCGTGCTGAGCTCGAAATCGTGCGGCACGGTGGACCGGCCGCCGACCCGGGCGTACAGGCGGACCAGGGGGCCGGCGTCCTCGTCGTACCACGCCTCGTCGGAGATCGTCACGACTGCATCACCGGCTCCAGGTCGTCGAGCGTCGGTTCGTCACCGGTCACCGGCTCTGCGGGGGCCGGGCTGATCAAGGCGGCCGGGACGGTCACCTCGGCGGCCAGGCCACCGTCGGCGCCGTTGTGCAGGTCCACCCCGATGCCGTGGCGGGCGGCGAACCGGCCCACCGCGTACAGGCCCCACCAGGTGCCACCGGCCGGCGGGTCCTCCTCGGCCAGCACCTGGGCCGCGGTGACCAGGTCGTCCGCGTCCATCCCGGGACCGACGTCGGTCACCGTCAGGTGGTAACCGGTCTCGTCGGCCGAGCCGGTCACCCGTACCCGGGTCTCGGCCGGCGCGAACATCGTCCCGTTCTCGATCAGCTCGGCCAGCAGGTGCATCAGGTCGGTGACCGCGGCCCCGGCCAGCAGGACCGGCTCGACCTGGGAGGTGGACACCCGGCCGTACTCGCTGATCTCGGACGCGGCTCCGCGCACCACCTCGCCGATCGGCACCGGCCTCCGCCAGCGGCGGGCCGGCGTGCCGCCGGCCAGCGTGATCGATTTCTCCAGGTTGCGGCGCATCCGGTTGGCCAGGTGGTCGGCCCGGAACAGCTCGCCCAGCGTCTCGTCGTCCGTCTCCCGCCGGGCCAGCGTGTCGAGCAGCCGCAACTGCCGGTGCAGCAGGCCCTGGTTGCGGCGTTCGAGGTCGCGCAGCAGCGGTTCGAGCCGGGAAGCCGAGTCCCCGGCCGCCCGGTCGGCGCCCGGCCGGCGTTCGCCGCCGGGCGTCGTGGCCCGGGTGAGCGACCGGCGCGCCACCAGGAGTACGGCGATGACCGCGATCAGCCCGACCCCGCCGACCACCCCCGCCCGCACCACGGTCACGACCGCATGCCCGGTGGCCGCGTCCGCCGCCGCCCGGACCCCGCTCGCCTGCAGCTCCCACAGCCCGGTGTTGACCTGGTTGTACGCCGCGGACCACTCCGATCCGCCACCGGTGCCCGCCAGCAGCCGGCTCTCGGCCGCGGCCAGCCGGGTGTCGGCGGCGAACTGCTGATACCGCGTCGCCGTGACGGCGGGCAGGTCACTGCCGGCCGCCGCGAGCAGGTTGCGCCGCGCGCCGGAAAGGGTGGACAGCCGTACCCGGTCGGCCTCGGTGAGCCCGCCCCGGCGCCCGGCCGTCGCGACCAGGTGGGCGTCCTCCTCGGCCAGCAACTCGCGGGAGCGGCTCAGCGCGGACAACCCGGCGGAGGACCCGGCCAGCTGGTCGGGGAAGACCGTCGGCGTCCGGACACCGGCCGGGTCGATCAGCGCGGTGTACGAGTCGACCGCCCGCTCACGCACCACCTGCCCCCCGTCCACCGAGGCCCGTACGGCCGGCAGCCGGTCGGCGCGGGCCAGCAGCTCGTCGGTCTGCCGGGTGGCGTCGGTGCCGGCCAGCCACGTGATCCAGCTGTCCCGGGCGGTCCGCAGCTCCTGCCGGCTCCGGTCGGTCCGGACCCGCTGGGCGGCCAGCTCCGGGCCCGTGGGCGAGTCACCGGCCGACAACCGGCGTTCCGCCTCCAGGGCGAGCACCAGCGTGCCGAGCGGCCGGCTCAGGTGGTTCGCGGTGAGCCGGGCCGACATCACCTGCACCGCCTCGGTGACGGCGGGCACGGCCGCTGCCGCCCAGAACGCGACCAGCAGCGCCAGGCCGGTGATCACCTTTGTCCGCGTGCTCATCGTTGTTCCCCCGTACCGATCAGGGCGCGCAGCCGGGTCAGCAGGGCCTGCCGGTCGGTGACCCCGAGACGTTGCCGGATGCGGGCCATGTGATGCTCCACGGTCTTGGCCGACAGGTAGAGCCGTTCGGCCACCTGCTTGTAGGTCAGTCCCTCCAGGACCAGGGCGGCGACCTCACGCTCGCGTTCGCTGAGCAGGTGCGGGCCGCCCTCGCCGGTCCGCGAGCGGTTACCCGCGGCCGGGGCCGACTCGTGCGGCCCGGCGATGCGTTCCTGCAGCGAGCGGGCGCAGTCGAGCAGCAGGGTCATCGCCTTGCGGTCGGCGGTGCGGATCGCCGCCTGGCCGACCAGCCGGGCGCCGTCCCCGGCCAGCCCGAGCCCGCTGAGCCCGCGGGCCGCGGCGACCACCGCGTCCGGCTCGGCCGTGTCGGTCAGGACGTCGACCCACTGTGCGGCGGCTGCCGCGACCGCCTCCGTGTACGGGCTGAACCCGCGCATGCCGGCCAGGGCCTGCGCGTGGCCGGTGGCCGCGGCGTGGTCCTCGACCAGAACCGCGGCGTGCAACCGGCTCCAGCGCAGCGGTGCGCTCCACAGGGGTGGATCGCCGAGCGCGGCCAGCAGCGAGTCGGCCTCGGCCAGCTGCCCGGCGACCCGATGCTGCTCACCGAGCCGGGCCGCGGCCACCGCGAGCTCGCCCAGCGGCAGCAGGGTGAACAGGTCGACCGGCTGGCCGATCAGTGCGTGACAGGCGTCCGGCCAGGCACTGCGCAGCCCGACCAGGTCGCTGGCCCGGCGGCTCGACCCGACCTGCAGGGCCGAGGCGAACAGGCGGTCGCGTCCGCGCCGCCCGGGCAGCAACGCCGCCCGCGCCTCGCCGATGCGCCCGCGCAGCAGCAGCGTCCAGGCCTGCAGCAGCCGGTGCCGGTCGGCCAGCAGGGCGCCACCGGTCGCCGCCTGGATCGCGCGGGCCAGCAGCGCGTCGGCGGTGTCCAGCTCGGCGCTGTGCAGGGCGATCGTCGCACCGAGCGCGGCCGGGCTGTCCGGCAGCAGCACCGCCGGCCCGGCCGGCTCGATCATGGTGGCCGCCTGCACCAGCGCGGACAGCGCCGCGGTCGGCGTGCCCCGGACCGATTCGGCCATGCCCCGGGCCATCAGCGCCGCGGTCGCGCTGAGCGAGGTCGGCGGCTCGCCGGTGGCCGAGGCGTCCAGGGCCTCGGCGTCGGCCGGCCGGCCGACACCGATCAGGGCGACCGCGCCGAAGCCGGCCGTGACGGTGGACGGCGACCACTGGTACAGGGCGGCGGCCTGGGCGGTCTGCCCGCGATGGGTGAGCACGGCCGCGGCGACGTACGCGGCCTCGGCGCGTTGCTCCGGCGTGCCCGCGGCCAGCGCCTGATCGGCCAGCCGGGAGGCCTCGTCGAGGTCCCCGGCCAGTGCTGTGGCCAGGGCCCGGCGGGCGGCGGTGGTGCGGCCCGCGCCGGCCGCCGCGGCGAACAACCGGGCGGCCAGCTCGGGGTCGTCGCCCAGTGCCTCCTCGCCGGCGGCCTCGTAGACCTTGCCGAGCCCGGTGCCGGCCGTACCGGGGACCAGGGCGCCCTTGCTGTCGCCGGCGTCGCCCAGCAGAGGCCGGACCAGCGGCAGGACCGGCCCGCCGCGTTCCAGCTGCAGCCCGGCCAGTCGCTGCCGCACGTCGATCCGGTGCCCGATCGGGCCGAGCGCGGCGATGGCCTGCCGGGCCAGCGGCACCAGCGTGCCGTCGGCGGCCAGCAACCCGGTGGCCCGGCCGGCGTCGACCAGCCCGGCGACGGTCTCGGCGTCCCGCTCGAGCAGCGCCGCGACCAGGTCGAAGGACAGTCCGGCGCCGGCCTCCACGGCCAGCAGCAAGGTGCGCAGGTCAGGGTCGAGCTCGTCCAGGTCGGCCGCGAACGCACTCAGCGCGGCGACCGGCACCCGGCGCGCGGCGGCGTCGGCCGGGGTGAGCGCGCCGGCCACCCGGGCCACGTGGCGCGGCACCCCACCGGTTCGTTCGGCCACGAAGGCCACCAGCTCGGGCGACGGGTCCGGGACGACCGCGGCCAGCCGGGAGCGGATCTCCCCGGCGGTCAGCGCGGGCAAGTGCACCGGGCGCCGCGCCCGGCGCAGTACATCGACCAGGGCCGGCAGACCGGCCGGGCGAGGCCACGGACGGTACGCGACGACGATGCGCGCCTCCGGCCGTTCCGCGTACGCCCGCAGCTCGTCCAGCCGGGCGGCGGGCAGACGGTGCGCGTCGTCGGCCAGCAGCACCTGGTCACCGGGGGCGTCGACGGGCCGCCACGGGGTGACGACCGTGACCCCGGCCCGCTGCCAGAGGCCGGCCAGTTCCCGCAGCAGCGCGGTCTTGCCGAAGCCGCCCGGCGCGCCGACCACGGTCTGCAACGGGGCGAACGGGTCGGCGGCGACCTCGGCGAGCAGGTCGGCGGCGGGGGAGCCGGCCACGGAACCGGTCAGCATCGGCGTGCTCATCGCCCGCCCGCCCGCACCGCGGCGACATCGACCGGCGGGCGCGAGGGCCGGTCCCGCGCCCCGGTGTCCCGGCTGATCTCCGGCCATGCCGTGGTCGTCAGACCGCCGGTCACACCCGGCTCCGCCACGCCCGGCATGCCCGCCACGCCCTCCGGCTGACCGCCTGCCGGCTCCCCGCCCGCCGGCCCACCGCCTGGCTGGTGACCGCCTGGCTGGTAAGCGCCAGGCCGCTGGGCGGCGATGGCGGCGCGCGGGGCTCCCGGCGGCGGGGCGGGCCGGCGCACCAGGGGCCGGACGGCGAGCGCGGCCCCGGCGGCCACCGTCATCGGCGGATCGGGATCGCGCAGGACCGGCACAGGGAAGGCCGCGGACAACAGATCGGACACATGTGGATATACGTCGTCGGAGCCCCCGGCGATCAGCACCGCGGCAAGATCACCTCGCGTGGCGCCGCAGCTGCTCACGGTGTGCACGGCCAGGTCCACCGTGGACCGGATGACCGCCCGGGCGTCGGCCGGGGTCGCGTCGCGCAGGTCGAAGCCGCTGACCTCGGCCATCTCCGCGCAGCCGAGCAGTTCCAGCCGGCCCGCGCCGTGCGCCACGACGACCGAGACCTCGCAGGTCGAGCCGCCGATCCGGTAGACCAGCAGCATCCCGCCGGCGGGCGGCACCCGGCCCGCCGCCTGGTGGGTCTCCACCACAGCCCGGGCCCGGGTGACCAGCGCCGTCTGGGCCAGGTCGGCCTCGCCGAGCGCCGAGTGCACCAGGTGCCGCCGGCCGTTGCCCCACACCGACGGGTACGCCAGGGCGATCCGCTCGGGCGGCTCGTCGAGCTGCTGCCACACCCGGTCGACCACCCAGCGGGCCATCGCGGCGACCAGGCCGTGGGCCGGGAAGTAGTCGTCGCCGAACAGCATCGGCAGGCTGTCGCCGACCCGGTGCAGATAGCCGCCCACGGAGGTCGCGGCCGGCGCCCGGCCGTGGTCGGCCGGCACGACGTCACCCTCCGGCGTCAGCACCAGCCCTGAGCTGACCGTGCGCGAGCGCAGGCCCAGCGTCACCGGCTGCGCCGGGCCCCAGCCTCCGGCGGCGCCGTCGGTGCGCCGGCAGACAGCGGCCTTGGTGGCGCCGGCGCCGATGTCGATCCCCAGGACGTAGGGCACGTCGTCACTCCTCCATCACCGACGGCCATTACTGCGGGTGTGACAGCGCGGTGGGCGTCATTCGGCCGGACAGGTCCACATGTTCGTACCAGAAGACCGCTCGGGGATCGTCCCCCAAAAAATCATGGCGGCGAATCCCCTAACCCCCTAACGCCCGGCCCCCGGGGAGCACCGGGCGGCCCGGACCGGTTGGGGGCACCAACCCCGATGCCCGGGCGGGCCGGCCTCCGTACGGTTTGCTGCGGTGCCGGACCCCGGCGCCGCCGACGCACGCCGCAAGCACGGTTCTTGAAGGAGCCTCATGGACTCGATCCCCACGTTGCAGGACTTCGTCCTCAACCTGATCTACGACCCGGCCGCCCGTTCGGCCTTCGAGCTCGACCCGGAGACCGCCCTGAACGCGGCCGGCCTGGCCGACGTCACCGCGGCCGACGTTCAGCAGGTGATCCCGCTGGTGGTCGACTCGGCCCCGGTCACCGGACTGTACGGCCTGGCCGGCGCCGACGACCTCACCACCGGGGTGGCCAACTTGGACGTGGCCGGCGCGGTGTCGCAGCTGCAGGCCATCACCTCGCAGGTGGCCGTCATGCCGGGCCAGGTGGCCGGCGATCTGAACGTCGCCAACACCCTGGCCGGCGTGAACGCCACGGTGCTCACCGTGGCCGGCGACGACGTGGTCGGCGGCTCGGTGCTGTCCGGCAACTCGCTCGGCCTGGTCGGGGTGGGCGGCGGCGTGACCTCGGCCGTGCCGGTCGGGGTCGGCGGGCTGTCCGCGGGCAACGACCCGGCCCTGCACCTGGACAACACTGTGGTGTCCCCGGTCGAGCACAGCGTGACCTCCATGGTCAGTGGCGTGGACCACGTGGCCCCCGGTGTCGACGCCGGACCGACCGGCATTCTGGACGGTGGCCTGGGCACGGTCACCAACCTGCCCGCATCGATCCCGCTGGATCACGTGCCGGACCTTGACGTCGCCGGGGTCGGCGGGGCAACCTCTTCGGTCGGGTCCCTGATCAAGCCGGATCTGGGCCACGTCCTGCCGCACGACCCGGTGCACAGCCTCGACAGCACCCTGACCGGCGTCGGTGGCGCCGCGCACGACGTCACCAGCGGCGTGCTGCACGGCGTGACCCACCCGGCCGAGGACAGCGACGCGTCGCACGACCTGCTGGGTGGGCTGCACCCGTAAAGTGCCCGCGGCGCCGGTCCGGGTCGGGCGACACGACCACGAGAGACTGGGCGGACACGAGTTGGGCGGCAGCGAATGACGCGATGGGAGGCCGGACCCACGGCCTATGCGGGTCCGGCCTCCCTCGTCCCGCAGAGCCCGGTCCCGGCCCGTACGGCCGAACCGGATCCGCTGCGGGCGGCCGGGGCCCTGTGGTGGCTCGACGTCCTCGACTCCACGATCCGTACGTGCGGCACGCACGGCCGGTCCGAGGTCGCCGAGTGGCTGTCCCGCCGGCGCGCGCAGCTGCTGCGACCGGAGTTGCGGGTGCTGGTCGTCGGGGCCGCCCACCAGGGCAAGAGCCAGCTTATCAACGCTCTGATCAATGCCGGGGTGTGCGCGGTCGACACCGCCGGGGGCACCACCGTGCCGGCCGTGGTGCGGCACGCCGAGTCGCCGGCCGCGCAGCTGATCCGCAGGGGCTCGCCGAGCGCCGAGTGGACGGCCGAGGTCGGCCTGCAGGACCGGGTCCCGCTGGGCCTGGAGGCGCTCGACAGCGCGATCGCCGAGGCGGCGGCCCGGTTCCCGGCCGGCACCCCGGTGCACGCCGACATCGCGGTGCCCCGTTCGCTGCTGGCCGGCGGCCTGGTGCTGATCGACACCCCGCCGCTGCCCGGGCTGCCCGCGTCGGCCGACCGCGCGGTGCGCACCGCCAGTGACCTGGCCACCAGCGCCGGCGCCGACCTGGTGCTCTACGCCTGTGAGGCGGGCCGCGAGCTCACCGACGCGGACCTGGCCGTGCTGCAGGACCTGGCCCGGTTCTTCCCCGGCCTGCTGGTGGTCTTCACCAAGACCGACTACGCGATCGACTGGCGGCGCAACCTCGCCGACAGCCGCAGCCGGCTGGCCCGGGCCGGGGTGCCCGCGGCCACCACCGCGGTCTCGGCCACCCTGCGGCTGCACGCGCTGCAGGCCGGCGACACGGCGCTCAACAACGAGTCCGGCTTCACCGACCTCATCGTCCACCTGCAGCAGATGGTGGCGGCCAAGCCCGACCGGCTGGCCCGCGACACGGTCAGCCGGCTGGGCCGGATCGCCCTGGAGGAGCTGGCCGGCCCGCTGCGCGACGAGCTGGCGGCCCAGCAGAACGCGGGCCTGCCGGACGCGGTGGCCCGCCTGCACACCACCCAGCGCCGCCTCGACGACCTGCGCAAGTGCGCCGTCCGCTGGCAGAACGCGCTGTCCGACGAGGTCGGCGACCTGATGTCGGACATCGAGCACGACCTGCGCGAACGCACCCGGGCGGTGCTGAGCGAGTCGGACGAGTTCTTCGCCACGGCCGACCCCGCCAAGGCCTGGGACGAGTTCGAGCCCTGGCTGCGGCAGTCCCTGGAGGACCTGACCGGGACCAGCATGACGTGGCTGGCCGAGCGCATCGAGTGGATGGCCCGCCGGGTCGCCGACCAGTTCCCGGCCGAGGCGGGTGAGGTGCTGCCGCCGTCCGCGCCGGTCTCGGCCGAGGGCCGGACCGACGGGGTGCCGGGCCTGGACGCGCCGCCGGTGGCCAGGTTCAGCCCCGGCCAGAAGCTGTTCATCGGCCTCCGCGGCTCCTACGGCGGTGTGATCATGTTCGGCCTGGCCACCAGCCTGGCCGGAATGTCGCTGATCAACCCGATCTCGATCGGCGGCGGCGCGCTCTTCGGCGGCAAGACGATCCGCGACGAGAGCAAGTCGCTGCTCAAGAAGCGGCAGGCCGAGGCCCGCAACGCGGTCCAGCGGCACGTCGACGACGTCTTCGTGGGCCTCAACAAAGAAGCGCGCGACACCGTACGCCGGGCCCAGCGCGCCCTGCGTGACCACTTCACGGCGGTCACCGAGGACCTGCAGGAGATCGTCATGGAGTCGCTGCGCAACGCCAAGGCGGCGGCCGATCAGGACGTCGCCGCCCGCGAGCAGCACGCCCGGCGGCTGCAGCAGGAGCTGGCCGTGCTGGTCCAGTTGCACTCCCAGGCCCGGGCGCTGGGCGGCCGCGGATGATCAGCGAGGAGGAGTTCGAGCAGCGCACCTACCGCCTGCTGAACGAGGCGGCACACGTCTACCGGGGCGATCAGCAGGCCGCCGCGCTGCTGCGCTCCACCCTCGACCGGCTGGCCGACCCGTTGCGGCTGGCCGTGACCGGACCGGCCCGGGCCGGCGTCTCGACCCTGGTCAGTGCGCTGATCGGGGAGGGTCTGGCGCCGGTCGAGCTGCCCGGCGAACAGCTCGCCAGTGTCACCTATCGGGACGGCACCCAGCCGCGGGCCTGGTGGCAGGACGAGCGCGGGACGCCGTACGAGATCCCGACGGTCCGCACCGCCCACGGCCTGCGGCTGGTCCCGGACGGCCGGCCCGCCGGGCGCCCGGACGGGGCGCGCCGCGCGGTCGTGGAATGGCCCAGCCGGGTCCTGCGCCGCACCGAGCTGATCGACACCCACCTGCCGCTGCCGCAGGTCCAGCAGACCGCCGACGCGGTCCTCTACGTGACGCCCCACCTGGGCGAGGCCGATCTGCAGACGCTGCAGGCGGCGCGGGGCATCCGCGGGCCCTCGGTGTTTCCGGTGCACACGATGATCGTGCTGTCCCGGGCCGACGCCACCGGCGGGGGCCGCCCCGACGCTCTGCTGACCGCCAAGCAGGCGGCCCGGCGCCGCCGTCGCGAGCCCCGGATCGGCGCGCTGTGCCAGGACGTCCTCGCCGTCTCACCGCTGATCGCGGCGGCCGCGCGAACCCTGCGCGACGACGAGTTCCGGGCGATCGCCACGATGGCCGCCCTGCCGCGGGCCTCGGCCGAGGCGCACCTGCTGTCCACCGACCGGTTCACCGCCGCCGACGCGCTGCGGCCGGTCACCGCCCAGCAGCGGGCCCAGTTGCTGCAGCGTTTCGGCCTCGGCGGCATCCGGCTGGCGATCACTCTGGTCCGGACCGGCTGCGACCACGCGGCTGTGCTCGGCGAGCGGCTGCAGGAGCACAGCGGTCTCAAGGACCTGCAGGCCTCGATCGCCGAGCTCTTCACGGCCCGCCGGGTCGCGCTGCGGGCCCGATCGGCGCTGACCATCCTGGACCGCCTGCTGCGCACCCAGCCGGTGCCGCCGGCCGTCCACCTGCTGGCCGAGCTCGAGCTGCTGCTCGCCGACGCGCACGAGTTCCGCGAACTGCGCCTGCTCGCGGCGCTGCGCGCGGGCCGGGTCAACCTGCCCCGCGAGCACGCGGTCGACGCCCGGCGGCTGCTCGGCGGCTCGGGCACCAGCCTGGGGGAGCGGCTGGGCATGTCCCCGGAGGCGACGGCCGAGGACACCTGGAGCGAGGCGCACGCCGCCGCCGAACGCTGGCGGGAGCAGGCGCACGGCCGCGACCTCGTCCCGGCCCAGCGCCGGGCCGCGGAGGTGGTCCTGCGCAGCTGCGACATGATCCTGGCCGGCCTGGACAGCATGGCCGCACCGGCCGGCCCGGCCACCTACGCCTGATCCGTGCACTTGCGCTCTTGAGCGCCCGGGGACACCGTGGGACCAGCGATCAGTGTCGATCCGCCGGGAGGTCCCCATGCGCCGCCTTCACGTCATCGTGTTCTCCCTGGTCGTCATGGTGTTCGCCGGCGCTCCACCGGCGGCCGCCGAGCAGTCCCGCGCCGGGCTCTCGGAGCAGCGACGCCTGGCCGCCCGGCGGTACGTGGCGACCGGCGACCGCGCCTACGAGGTCGGGGCCGAGGACGGCAGCTATCCGGCGACGGGCTGGCACATCCGCGGTGAGATGGGCGGCTTCTGGAGCCCGCCGATCAAGCTGCTCGACGGCCTGTGGTTCGCCGTCGACGGGCAATGGCTCAGCGCGACCCGGTTCACCAGCGGCACCGGCTTCGTCCGGATGGAACTGGCCGGTCCCGGCGGGTCGCGGATCCGGCGTACCGACGTGCTGCCCGACGGGGACCGGGCCGCGCTGGTCGGATTGACGTTCAGCGGGCCCGCGCGCCGGATCACGCTGGCGGTGGACGCGCATTCGGAGCTGCTTCCCGCGTACCCGTGGGGCTGGACGACGCCGGGCGCGCGGGCGGTCAACCTGAGCGACACCGGTGGCTTCGACGGGCGCAACCTGGTCTTCCGGGAGACGGCCACGGGCGAGCGCCCGCACGACTACGCCGCCGTGGTCGGCAGCTCCCTCACCCCGGACAGCCACGAGCTCGGCCCGGGCCACCGCGGCCCGCAGGAGCCCGCCGTCGTGTGCCCGGAGGCCGATCCGGCTCCGGCGCGCTGCGACGACGGCCCGTACGGCCGGGGCACCGGCGGCCGGCTCACCTACACGCTCGATGTGCCGCGCACCGGGCGCACGGTCTGGTTCACCGTGGCCGGCTCCGACAGCGGTGTCGCCGCGGCCACCGCCGAGTCGCGACGCGCGCTGCGGGCACCGGCCCAGGCCCTGGCCCGCAAGCTGGCCGACCGCGCCCGTGTCGCCGCGCGTACCCGGGTGGACCTGCCCGGCGACCGGCTGTTGCAGCGCAGTGTGGAGTGGTCCAAGCAGAACCTCGCCGACTCCGTGCAGGAGGCGCACGACCTGCGGGTGTTCGCCAGCCAGGAGGGGAGCCAGTTCCCGCCGCCGGCCGGCACCGTCGAGGTCGCCCGGTGGGTCGGCGCGGGCTGGCCGGACTACCCGTGGATCTTCGCCACCGACGCCGAGTACACCGCGTTCGCGTCGGTGGCGGCCGGGCAGTTCGAGCCGATCAAGGCGCACCTGCGGGCGCTGCGCGACATCAGCGGGATCGTCAACGGCCGGTCCGGCAAGGTGGTGCACGAGGTCACCCCGGACGGCCAGGTGTACTTCGGTGCCAACGACGATCCCGGCAACACCGACGAGAGCGCCAAGTTCCCCAGCACGGTCGCGCTGATCTGGCGGTGGACCGGCGACGACGCGTTCCGCGACGAGATGTACGACTTCGCGGTGCGCGCCATGCGGCACGTGACCGCCCTGGACGCCGACGCCGACGGCTGGCCCGAGGGCTCGGGCAACGTGGAGCGGCCCGGCATGGGACCGGAGAAGCTCGACGTGGCCGTCTACACCGTCCGCGGGCTGCGCGACCTGGCCGACCTGGCGACCGCGCGCGGCGACCGGGCCACCGCGAGCTGGGCGGCCACCCAGGCCCGGCGGCGCGAGCGGGCCTTCGAGCAGGCCTGGTGGTACGGCGGGGACGCCGACGCGTACGCAGACTCGCTGAGCGATCCCGGCGACGGCAAGGTGTTCCAGCGGCACTGGACCGGCCTGACCCCGATGGAGGCCGAGTCGCCCGCCGGGCCGCTCGCCGCCCCCGGCCACGCCCACGCCGCGCTCGCCCAGCGGGAACGGGAGTGTTACACCGGCGAGTTCGGCCTGTTCCACACCGGCAGCGGGCCGACGAGCGCACCGGGCGGCAACACCGGTCCGTCCTGCGACAGCGTGGTGTCGGGCGTGCCCGCCGAGCGGGCCACGTTCTCCCTCAACACCGCCGTCATGGCCGTCGCCGAGGGCAACTACGGCCGGCTGGGCCCGCAACGGCGCTACACCACCGGCAACGCCCGCATCCAGCTCGACCCGGCGGGCTGGGAGATGCCCGGCGCGATGCCGGAGGTGGCGCCGTCCCCGGACTTCGTGGCCAACATCGAGCGGGACTTCCTGAGCCGCTCCAGCGTGCTGCAGGCGTGGGGCGCGTACGGGGTGCTCTGGCCGGTCGTGCACCAGCAGCTCGGCGTCGACCCGGACGTGGGCCGCGGCCGGCTGTCGGTGGTGCCGGCGCTGCCGCCCGGCCAGGACCGCATCGCCGGGCACGACATCCGGCTCGGCCGCGGCTCCCTCGACGTGACCGTCACCCGCACCGCCGGCACCATCACCGTCTCGGTCCGGGCGGCGCTGCGGGCGAAGCTCACCCTCGGCGCGGTGCTGCCGGCGGGTGCGTCGGTGACGGGGGTACGGCTGGACGGCAGGCCCGCGGCACACCGGCAGCACAGCACCGCCCGCGGTACCGAGGTGCTGGTCGCCGCGGGTACGGGCGGACGGCACACCCTGGAGGTGGCGGTGCGCTGACGTCAGCCCGGCTCGTTGCTCTGCTCCACCGCCTGCGGACCCGTCGCCCGCCACTGCTGGTCGTTCACCGGGCGGGACCGCTGAGCCAGCCGCAGCAGCGCGGCAACAGCACCGTCGGTCAGCGACGATCCGCTGTAGCCGACGTACGCCACCACGCCCGGCGCCGGCTCCCAGGCCAGCGAACCGTTGCCACCGAAGACCGGCGACACCACGGCCGGGCGGTCACCGACCTGTCCGGCGGCGGTGGCGTGGGCCGCGTACAACTGGTCCTCGAATCCGCCGCCGCGGGCGACCCCGGTGTAGGCCAGGCCACCGCCGAGCGCGGCCTGCTCGCCCAGCGCGGCGCTGCCGTAGCGGACCTCATGGATGGCGGGCGGCCGGTACGGCCCACCGCCGGCCACGGTGTAATCCGCCGGCGGCTCTTCGACCACCGGCCGGCCGCGGGCGACGCTCGTGCGGGCCGCGATGGTGACCAGCGCGGGTTCGGGCAGGTCGCCCCGGATGCGGGCGTACGCACCGGCGACCGGCCAGGTCACCGAATCCGGCCCGGCCTTACCGGCCTTGCCGCCGACCTCGACGGTACCGGCGCCCGTGGGCGGCGCGGCGACCGGAAAGGTGATCACGGCGCCGTGCCGGCCCAGTGAGCCGTCGGCGCGGCGGACGACGACGGTCCACGGCCCGTTGCCCGCCGTGGGGTCCCGGCGGTCCAGGCTCGTGCCGCCGCGGGCACAGCCGATGACCAGCGCGACCGGCACGACGGCCGTGGCGGGGCTCAACGCCGGGCAGGACGGCCCGGCGGTCGGCGGCACCGGGTCCGAGGCCGCGGGTGGGATCGGTGCGCGACGGTGGTCGAGGGCGACCGCCACGGTCCCGGCCGCGAGGGCCGCCAGCACGACAACACCGGCCACCACCAGGCGGCGGGACGGCCGCCGGGGTGGCTCGCCGGGGCCGAAGGTGACGATGTCGGTCACCGGTCCAGTATGCGGCCCGGGCGTGCCGGAGTCCGTCAGCTCAGCGCCGCGCTCGCGGCCCGCAGCTCCTTCAGGGCCGCCAGGGTGTACGGCGCGAGATCGTCCTGGTCGCCCTCGGACCACTCGGCGTATCCGCGTTTGAAGGCCAGCACGCCCAGCTCGCCCGCGAGGGCCGCGGTCGGGTCGGGCACGCCGCGGGCGATGAGCGCTGTCGTCATGGCGGCCGCCAGGCTGACGCTCTTGAGGGCGTCCCGCTCCTGGAGCTCGGTGCTGGCGGCGACGGCTGCTTTCAGGCGGGGGCCGAGCTCGCGGTTGGCCGGGCCCAGGGCGCTGGAGGCGCGTTCGAGGCCGGCGGCGATGGCGTCCAGCGGGCTCGCGCCGGGAGGTGCCTCGGCGATGCCCTCGGCCAGGAGCCGGCTCAGGGTCTCCTGACCGGCCACCAGCAGCTCGCGCTTGTCCGGGAAGTGCCGGAAGAAGGTGCTCTTGGTGACCCCGGCGCGCTCGGCGATCTGGGCGACCGTCGTGGCGTCGTAGCCCTGCTCGGTGAACAGGTCGACGGCAGCGATGACGAGTCGTTCGCGCGCGCCTGGTTCCCATCGGGCCATGGGCCCATCATAAGCGATGGGACTTCTGTCCCATCACTCTGGTAGGGTCATGGGATAAGTGTCCCATCACTCAGGGAGAGTTCCATGCGCGTCTTCATCACCGGTGGCACCGGCCTCATCGGGTCGGCCGTCGTCACCGAACTGCTCACCCACGGCCACACCGTGCTGGCGCTCGCCCGTTCCGACGCGTCCGCGGCGGCTGCCGAGGCCGCCGGCGCCGAGCCGCTCCGTGGCGGGCTCGCCGACCTCGACGTGCTGCGGGCCGGCGCCGCGCAGGCCGACGGGGTGATCCACCTGGCGTTCAGCCACGACTTCAGCACCGCCGAGGCCGTCGCGCGGGCGGTCGCCGAGGAGAACGCCGCCGTCGCGGCTCTCGGCGAGGAGCTCGCCGGCAGCGACCGCCCGTTCGTCACCGTCTCAGGCACCCCGTACGTCCAGGGCCGGCCCTCCACCGAGGCCGATCCGCTCTCCACCGAGGGTCTGGTCGGCGGTCGCAGCCGCGGTGTCCTGGCTGTTCTGGATCTGGCCTCGCGCGGGGTCCGGAGCACGGCGATCCGCCTGCCGCGCACGGTCCACAACGAAGGCGAGGGCGGTTTCGCCGGTCTGCTGACCGGCATCGCGCGCCGGACCGGGGTCTCCGGCTACCCGGGGGACGGCACGCAGCGCTGGCCGGCCGTGCACGCGCTCGACGCGGCGGTCCTGTTCCGGCTGGCCCTGGAGGAGGCGCCGGCCGGGACCGCCTGGCACGCCGTGGCCGACGAGGGCGACCCGGTGCGGGACATCGCCGGCGTCATCGGCCGGCGGCTGGGTCTGCCGGTCCAGGCCGTGCCGGCGCAGACCTACGGGCCGCTCGGCGCCATCTTCGCCACCGACCAGCCCGCGTCCAGCGCCCACACCCGGGAGGCGCTGGGCTGGAAGCCGACGCACCCGAGCCTGCTGGAGGACCTGGAGAACCTCCGGCCCTGACGTCATTCGTCGTGCCGGCCCACCAGGTCACGGCCCAGGGTGGTGGCCCGGTGCACGATCGCACCGCCCTCGCGCCGGCTGGAGGTCAGCCCGGCGGCCCGCAGCGCGGACAGGTGCTCCGAGGACGACGACACGCTGATGCCGACCTGCCGGGCGATCGTCGACGTGGTGTGCCGGCCGGGCCGGGCGGCCTGGATCAGCACCGCGCTGCGGGTCCGGCCGAACAGCCCGGCCAGGGCGGCCGGGCCGGCCGGCCGGCTGTCCAGCTCGGCCGGTGGCTCGACGGGATAGACGATCAGGGCGGGCCGGCCCGGTGCGACCAGCACCCGCGGACGCGGTCCGGCGAACGGTGACGGCACCAGCAGCAGCCCGTGCCCGCCGAGCCGCACCTCACCGTCCTGCCAGGTGCCGACCTCCAGCACCGGCGCCCGCCACCGGATCGCGGGGTGCAGACCGGCGAGGACGCCGTCGGCCCCGGCGAGCGCGTAGCGGCTCGCGGCCTCACCGACGAACCGGCGGTGGGCGCGCTGCAGGGCCGGCCAGTCCGGGTCCAGCACCTGGTGGAAGTACGACCGCATGGCGGTGACCAGCGTGTCCAGCACCTGGGGGTCGGCGGCAGCGAACCGGCGGCGGGCGGCGCTGACCGTGACGCCGGCGTACGCCGCCGACACCTCGGCCCGGACCCGTCCCACCGGCGTCGAGCGGATCGCGTCCAGCCCTTCCTCGATGGATCCCAGGCCCTCCCACGGGGTCATGAAGTCCGGCACGAATCCCTGGCATGGCAGCAGATGGTGCAGCGGCCGCAGCATCGGCGCCGCCGTCGCGACCCGGCGCGCGAGGGCCGGCAGGGAGGCGGCCACGGGTTGCTGCCGCAGGGCCTGGCTGGCCAGCAGCACGGTGCCGGCCGGGTGCAGCCGGTCGGCGAACCGGATCTGCGTGAGGTCCGCGGGCCCCAGCCACAGGCGCAACATCCGGACAGCTTGCCAGCCTTTCGGCGCCGGCCGAAACCGTTGACCGGCCGGGACCCGTGACCCGACCCTGCTGGCGTGGCGGTCGGCGAGGACGGGGGCAATCGGTGCGGCGTACGGGTTTGATCATCGGCGTGGTGTGCGGACTGGCCCTGGCCGGATGCAGCCAGGAACCGGCGGCGACGCCGCCGGCGCAGCAGCCCGCGGCGGGCGACCACAAGCTGACGCTCGACGTCGGCGGTCAGGAACGCACCTATCTGCTGCACGCCCCGCCGGGTTACCGGGCCGACAAGCCGGTGCCGCTGGTCGTGGCCCTGCACTTCTATCCGGGCTCCGGCACGGCTCTGCGCGACATGATCGCGATGGACGCCAAAGCCGATGAGCACGGGTTCCTGGTCGCGTACCCGGACGGCGTGGCCGGCGGCTTCAACGCGCTGGTCTGCTGCGGCGCCGAGGACGACGTGGCCTTCCTGCGGACGCTGACCGCGCGCCTGATCACCGGCTGGCGGGTGGACCCGGACCGGGTGTACGCCACCGGCATCTCCAACGGCGCCGACATGAGCTTCCGGCTCGCGGTCGAGGCGAGCGGGGTGTTCGCCGCGATCGGCGCGGTGAGCGGCGGCTTCGGCGGTCCCCGGGTGGAGGCGGCCTCCTACGCGCCGGCGAAGCCGGTCTCGGTCGTCACCGTCATCGGCGCTCAGGACCAGTACTACGACATCTTCCGCGCCGGGCTCGAGAAGTGGCGCGAACGGCTGCGGTGCGAGCCCGTCAAGACGCCGCCGAGCGGCGGGAAGACCGTGCGACGGTCCGCCGCCCGGTGCGCCGACGGCAGCGACATCGAGGTGTACGTCGTCACGGACATGGGACATTCCTGGCCCGGAGCCCAACAGGGGCAACTGGCCCGGCCCGACGCCCCGATCGTGGCCACGGACGTCATCTGGGACTTCTTCGCCACCCACCCCCGCCTCCGCGGGTGACGGCGGCCGTCACAGCCGGGCCGCCGTGCGGACGAGGCCGGCCACGGCCCGGGAACGGCTGTGCGCGGGCCAGGCCAGCACCGTGGTGACGGGGGAGGAGTCGGTCAGCGGGATGGCGGCGTGCGCGCCCCACAGCCACGTGCGGGCCGAGGCGCAGATGACGGCCATGGTGTGCCCCAGGGCGATCAGCTGGGCCAGCTGCGACAGGTCGTGGATCTCGGGGCCCGGGCCGTCTTCGTACGTGCCGTCCTGGCGGGGCCAGCGGGCGACCGGCAGCCCGGGAACGTCGCTGAGGTCGGCCATGAGCAGCGACGGCCGCGCGGCCAGCGGATGGGCTGCGGGCACGACGGCGATCTGCTGCTCGGTCAGCACGTCCTCGGTGTCGAAGCCGGCCAGGGAGTCGAAGGGCCGCTGCATGAAGGCCACGTCGGCCCGGCCGTCCCGCAACATCCGGGCCTGGTCGCCCATGCCGCACAGCACCACGTCGATCTCGGCCGCCCCCGGCTCGGCGGCGTACGCGTCCAGCAGCTCGCGCAGCAACTCGTGATTGGCCCCGGCCTTGGTCGCCAGGGTCAGGCGGTTCGTGCCGGTGGCGGCGCGGCGGGTGCGGCGGGCGGCGGCCTCGGCGCTGTCGAGGATGGCGCGGGCCTCGTCGAGCAGCACCTGTCCCGCGCCGGTGAGCGTGACGCCCCGGCGGTTGCGGTCCAGCAGGGTGACCCCGAGGCGGCGTTCGAGCTGCTGGATGGCCCGGGACAGCGGCGGCTGGGCGATGCCGAGGCGCTCGGCCGCCCGGCTGAAGTGCAGCTCCTCGGCGACGGTGACGAAGTACCTGAGCTCGCGGGTCTCCAGCGTGTCCACCGCGCCACGATACTCCGGTGATACCCGGGCGGTATGACAGCGCACCGCAACGGTGTAAGCGCCGGCCCGGCCGCCGGGTCAGCATCGGGGCATGACCGACAAGAAGACCGCGCTGGTGACCGGCGCGAACAAGGGACTCGGGTACGAGATCGCCGCGGGCCTGGGTGCCCGCGGCCACCGCGTGGCGGTGGGCGCCCGCGACCAGGCCCGGGGGCAGGCGGCGGTGAAGTCGTTGCGGGCCGCCGGCGTCGACGCCTTCGCCGTCGCGCTGGACGTCACCGACGACCGCAGCGTCAGCGCGGCCGCGGAGCTGATCACCCGCGAGGCCGGACGACTCGACGTGCTGGTCAACAACGCCGGCATCTCGGGGGAGACCGGCCCCGGGTGGGTGCAGGATCCGACGACCCTCGACCTCGACGTGGTCCGCGAGGTCGTGGACACCAACGTGTACGGGGTGATCCGGGTGACCAACGCTCTGCTGCCTCTGCTGCGGCGGGCACCGTCGCCGCGCATCGTCAACATCTCCAGCAGCGTCGGATCGCTGACCTGGCAGACGGATCCGGCCGTCGACGTCGGCCCGGTCATGGCCGCCTACTCGCCGACGAAGTCCTATCTCAACGCCGTCACCGTGCACTACGCGCGGCAGTTCGAGGGCACCGGAATCCTCGTCAACGCCGCCTGCCCGGGCCTGGTCGCCACCGACTTCACCGGCTTCTTCGGGCGGCCCGTGAGCGAGGCCGCGGCCACCCCGATCCGGCTGGCCACGCTGCCCGACGGCGGCCCGACCGGCTCGTTCTTCAACGACGCCGGCGTCGTCCCCTGGTGACGACGCGAGTGGCGGGGGGGGGGGGGGGCCCCCGCCGCGAGGGTGGGGGGTGTGGGGGGGGACGCGGGAGCCCCGGGGGCGGCCCGGGGGGGGGCGCACGCCGCAGCAGGG
>NZ_JBSGFR010000038.1:0-85669 GCF_053603475.1 Actinoplanes sp. NPDC004185
TCCGGATCGAAACGGCGACGTCAAGCACCGCCACTCCTTCCGGAGGTCTCCCTTTCGATCAAGACACCACGCCGAACATCAACAACGTCTGTGGTCAGTACACCTAGCGCGCGAGCGGAGCCCGGACCCGGAACGAGGCGTCGGCCCGGAACCCCACGGTGCCGTCGGACTGGTCCACCCAGAGTTCGTCATCCCGGTGGCGTACGAACCAGCCCGGGTAGTTCGACGCTTCCAGCACCACGGTGCCCGGCGTCGCACCCGGGCGCGGGCAGAAGGTGGCGTCGCCGCGGAACAGCTCGGTCCCCTGGTTGGGGCTCAGCTGGACGCGCCACGAGGCGTGGCGCAGGAAGCGGCCGTCGGCGTACCGGAATGAGAAGCAGTTGATGTCCGCCAGGCCCTCGATCGCGCTGAAGGTGGCGCGGGCGCGGGTGGCGCCGTCGGCGCCCGGGCCGGCCGGGACCAGGACGCCGAGGCTGTTCTCGGTCGCGACGTACCGGCCGGCGGTGTTCCCCGCCTCCAGCGACAGCGGGCCGAGCGCCACCGTGCCGGTGCTCGTGGCCGACGGCCCGGCGGAGGTCGGTGCGGGCCTCGTCGGCACGGCGGTCGAGCGCGCGGTCGTCGGTGTGGGCGCGGCCGTGACCGGTGGCGGAGCTGTCGTCCGGGTCGGTTGCGCGATCACTCGGGGGGCGGGCGCCGGTGGTGGCGGGATCAGCTGCACGGTCGTGACCGTGGCTCCGGCCGCCAGCGTTCCCGCGGCGACCGTCGAGAGCACGGGATGCAGGGTGGCCGTCTGGATCAGCTGGCTCAGCAGCCCGGCCTTGGCTCCCGCCGTACCCGTCAGCGCCGCCGGTGCGGCCGCGCCGATCGCGGCGCCGTCGAGTGCGAGCTTGCCGAGCAGCGGCAGGCCGATGCCGGCCGGAACCGGGAGCAGGGCGAACATCGGCAGCAGCCGGTCGGTGACCACGAAGCTGTCGGCGGCCCGGGCGCAGTACGGGCACGACCGTACGTGACGTGTGAGCCGCTTGCGCCACAGTGGACTCGGCGTGCCGTCCCAGCCTTCGGCCACCGCGGCGAGACGGGGGCAGCGCGGCCGGAAGTCGAGCGCCGCGACCAGGGCCCGGCTGGCCTCGAGCTGGGTGCGCATCCGTTGCACGCGGACGCCGGCGTGGGCGACGCTCAGGCCCAGCGCGGCCGCGAGCTCGGCCCGGCTCAGCTGGTCCGCGACCTCCAGCCACCACAGGGACAGCAGCGCCCGCTCGTCGGGGCCGAGCCAGTGGCTCGCCCGTTCCACCTGCCGGCGCTGCCGGGACAGGTCGACCTGAAGTGCCGTGAGGTCCTCGGACGGGCTGTGCGGGTCGGGGATCCCGGCGGCCTCCTCCAGGTTCGCGGTGCGGGCGGCGGTGCGGTCGCGGCGCCGCTGATGGGTGCCGACCTGCCGGATGGCGATGGCGGCGAGCCAGGCGCGGAAGGTGGTCGGGGTACGGAGCTTGGGCAGCTGCCGCAGCGCCCGCAGCATCACGTCCTGGACGATGTCGTCGACGTCCGGGTGGGCGCCGAGACCGCGGCGCACGATCGTGTAGACCAGCGGCAGGTAGGTCGCGGCCACCTCTTCCAGCGCTCTGCGATCGCCGGCCTGCGCGGCGGCGACCAGAGCGGCGTCATTGGTGCGTGTGCTTCGCATTTTCCCATCACTGTCGTCCGGGCAACGCATCGTACGCCGACGTCACCTCGCCCCACATCGCCGTGCTTTCCCGTTTCCGCGCGTTCAGCAAGATTCCTGAAAAGTCGTTATGACGGCAGGAGTACGGAAGTCGCACGTCTATCGAATTGATTTCTGTCGGCCAGAAAGTGTTACGACAAGGGTGGTCGCGGCGTACATAAACGGCCCTTGAACCGTCGGAAACAATCTGGCAACATTGGCGCATCTGAATGTATGTTAACGCTCACATCATCGAGGGAGGGGCCGTGCAGGTCAACCACCGCGCCGGTCGTCAAGCGCTGCAGGTGCTGGTCATGCTGGCTTTGGTCGTCGCCGGCGCGGTCGTACCGGGCACGGCGGCCAGCGCCGAGTCCAACGGCGGTGTGCGCGTGATGCCGCTGGGCGACTCGATCACCGAGGGCACCCAGGTGCCGGGCGGCTACCGCATCGGATTGTGGCAGCGCCTGGCCGCGGCCGGATATCGCAACGATTTCGTCGGCTCGCAGTTCAACGGGCCGGGCTCCCTGGGCGACCACGACCACGAGGGCCATCCCGGCTGGCGCATCGACCAGATCGACGCCAACATCACCGGCTGGCTCACCAACACCCGGCCGCGCAGCGTCCTGCTGCACATCGGCACCAACGACATCCTGCAGAACTACAACGTGTCCGGTGCGCCGGCCCGGCTGTCCACCCTGATCGACCACATCACCGCGGCCGCCCCGGACGCCGACGTCTTCGTCGCCACCATCATCCCGCTGGCGAACTCCGGCCAGGAGGCAGCGGCGCGGACCTTCAACGCCACCGTCCCCGGCATCGTGCAGGGCAAGGTCAACGCCGGGCGCCGGGTCCACCTCGTCGACATGCACGCCGCGCTGAACACCGGTGACCTCATCGACGGGGTCCACCCCACCGCCGGTGGCTACGACAAGATGGCCGCCACCTGGTACGCCGCCCTGCGCGCGGTGCCCGGCAGCATCGGTGACCCCGGCAGCAGCAGCGGCAACCTGCTCGCCAACGGGGGCATGGAGAACGGCACGTCGGACTGGACCCCGTTCGGCAGCACGACGCTGTCGTCGGTCACCGGCACGGCCCACGGCGGCACCCGTTCCCTGCTCGCCGCCGGGCGCACCGCGGCCTGGAACGGCCCGGGCCAGGCCGTGGCGTCGAAGCTGAGCAACGGCAGGAGCTACACCACCGCGGTCTGGGCCCGCGCCCAGAGCGGCACGGCGACCGTGAAGACCACGCTGGCGGTCACCGCGAACGGCACCACCAGCTATCTGCGGCTGACGCCGGACGCCGCGATCAACGCCAACGGCTGGACGCTGCTGACCGGGACAACCGCCGTGTCCTGGGCCGGCACGCTCTCGGCCGCCACCCTCTACGTCGAGACCACCTCCGGGACGACGCCGTTCCTGGTCGACGACGCGTCGCTGCAGTGACCCGGCCGGACGCATCCCCGAGGAGAGCCGTGAGACTCACATCCGCCCACCCCGCCACCGGCCGGTCACGGCGCGGCCTGGCCTGGCTCACCGCCCTGCTGTGCGCGCTGGCCCTGGTGCCCGCCGTCGCCGGGCCGGCCCGGGCCGACAACCCGATCGTGCAGACCGTCTACACCGCCGATCCGGCCCCGCTGGTCTACAACGGCCGCGTGTACCTCTACACCGGACACGACGAGGACGCCTCGACGTGGTTCACCATGCGCGAGTGGCGGGTCTACTCCTCGGCCGACATGGTGAACTGGACCGACCACGGTTCACCGATGAGCCTGGCCACCTTCAGCTGGGCCAGCAAGGACGCGTGGGCCGGTCAGGTCACGTACCGCAACGGCAAGTTCTACTACTACGTCCCCGTCACCAACCGGGCCACCGGCCGGATGGCCATCGGCGTCGGCGTGTCGAACAGCCCGACCGGGCCCTTCACCGACGCCATCGGCCGGCCACTGGTGGAGAACGGCGAGATCGACCCCACCGTCTTCATCGACGACGACGGGCAGGCGTACCTGTACTGGGGGAACCCGAACCTGTGGTACGTGCGCCTGAACGCCGACATGACGTCGTACTCCGGCAGCCCGACGCAGATCCCGCTCACCACCGCGGGCTTCGGCGCCCGTCCCGGTAACGTCGCCAACCGGCCCACCCTGTACGAGGAAGGCCCCTGGGTCTACAAGCGCAACGGGATCTACTACAACGTCTTCGCCGCGCAGTGCTGCTCCGAGTTCATCGGCTACTCGACCGCTCCCGGGCCGACCGGGCCGTGGACCTACCGCGGCACCGTCATGCCCACCCAGGGCAGCAGCTTCACCAACCACCCCGGCGTCATCGACTTCAACGGCAACTCGTACTTCTTCTACCACAACGGCGCCTTGCCGGGCGGTGGTGGCTTCACGCGGTCGGTCGCCGTGGAACGGTTCACCTACCGCTCCGACGGCACTATCCCCAGCATGTCCATGACGACGGCCGGTCCGCCGCAGATCGCGCCGCTGGATCCGTACGTGCGCCAGGAGGCCGAGACCATGGCGTGGTCGTCCGGCGTCGAGACCGAAGCGTCCGGCGAGGGCGGGATGAACGTCGCCAACATCGAGAACCGCGACTACGTGAAGGTGAAGGGGGTCGCCTTCGGCAGCGGCGCCACGTCGTTCACCGCCCGGGTGGCCTCCGCGACCAGCGGTGGGCGCATCGAGGTGCGCCTGGGCAGCCCGACCGGGACCCTGGCCGGGACCTGCACCGCCCCGGGCACCGGTGGCTGGCAGGCCTGGACCACGGTCTCCTGCGGCGTGAGCGGCGCGACCGGCACCCAGGACCTCTATCTGGTCTTCACCGGTGGCAGCGGTTTCCTCCTCAACCTGAACTGGTGGCAGTTCACCTCCACCTCCACCGGCGGCGGCGGAAACCTGCTGACCAACCCGGGCATGGAGGACGGCACCACCGGCTGGCAGGTGCACGGCAGCGGCACAGTCACGGCCGGCACCAGCCCCGTGCGCAGCGGCACCCGGGCCCTGACGGTCACCGGCCGTACCGCGGCATGGAACGGCGTGGGCCAGGACGTGACTTCCCGGCTGACCAACGGCAAGGCCTACACCACCGAGGTGTGGGTCCGCGCGCAGAGCGGCACCCCCAGCGCCAAGGCGACGCTGGAGCTGACTGCCAACGGGACGACGACCTATCTTCAGCTCGCCCCGGCCACGACGGTGAACACCAGCGGCTGGACGCTGCTGTCCGGCACGGCCAACGTGTCCTGGAGCGGCACGTTGTCGAAGGCGACCGTCTTCGTCGAGACCGCCGCGGGCACCGACGGCCTCACCATCGACGACGCCTCGTTCCAGTAGTAACCCCGCAGCGGCATCTTGCTATGCAACGAGTTGCATAGCAAGATGCTCTGCCATGGCCCTCGAGCACGCGATCCTGGTGTCCCTGCTGGAGCAGCCGGGTTCCGGATACGAGCTGGCCCGGCGCTTCGAACGGTCCATCGGCCGGTTCTGGACCGCGACGCACCAGCAGATCTACCGCGTCCTCAAGCGGATGGAGGCGGACGGCTGGGTCGTCGTGGAGGAGATCGGGCAGGGCGGCCGGCCTGACAAGCGGTGCTACTCCGTGGCCGCGTCAGGCCGAGCCGCCCTCACCTCGTGGCTACGCGCGCCCGTGCAGCCTGAGGCGGTCCGGCACGAGCTGGCCGTCAAGATCCGCGGCGCCGCCTTCGACGACGCCGGCGGGCGAGCGACCCTGATCGCCGAGGTCGAGCGCTACCGGGTCACCCACGAGGCCACTCTGCGGCGCTATCTGACCGGCGAGCGCCGGGACTTCCCCGACACCGCGACCCTCGACGTCGGCCAGCGGCTGCAGCACACGGTGCTGCGCGGCGGCATCGCGTACGAGCGGATGGTGCTGGACTGGCTCGACGACGTCCTCGACACGCTGCGCGGCCTCGACCGCTGACCCCGCCCACCGAGAAAGGGGACGCCGCCATGGCCGACTCGCTGCTGTTCAACCCGACCACGTACGACCCGGCGCAGTTCGATCCGGAGACCCGCCGGCTGCTGCGCGCCACCGTGGAGTTCTTCGAGAGCCGGGGCAAGCGGGCGCTGATCGACAGCTACCTCGACCGGGCCTGGTACGGCGACTTCCTGGACTTCGCCGCCAAGGAGGGCCTGTTCGCCACGTTCCTCACCCCGGCGGCCGACGGCGACGGCGCTCCGGACAAGCGCTGGGACACCGCCCGCAACGCCGCCCTCAGCGAGATCCTCGGCTTCTACGGCCTCGGCTACTGGTACACCTGGCAGGTGACCGTGCTGGGTCTCGGCCCGGTGTGGCAGAGCGCCAACGCCACCGCCCGCGCCCACACCGCCCAGCTGCTCGCCGACGGGCACGTCATGGCGTTCGGCCTGTCCGAGCGCGGCCACGGCGCCGACATCTACGCCACCGACATGATCCTCACCCCGGACGGCGCGGGCGGCTTCCGGGCGGACGGCACCAAGTACTACATCGGCAACGGCAACGTCGCCGGCCTGGTCTCGGTCTTCGGCCGCCGCGGCGACGTCGAGGGGCCCGACGGGTACGTGTTCTTCGCCGCCGACAGCCGGCACCCGGCGTACCACCTGGTCAAGAACGTGGTGAACGGGCAGATGTACGTCAGCGAGTTCCGCCTCGAGGACTATCCGGTGCGCGAGCAGGACGTGCTGCACACCGGCCGGGCCGCCTTCGACGCCGCGCTCAACACCGTCAACGTCGGCAAGTTCAACCTCTGCACCGCCGCCATCGGCATCTGCGAGCACGCG
The DNA here is from genome assembly GCF_053603475.1 of Actinoplanes sp. NPDC004185. Lineage (NCBI taxonomy): Bacteria > Bacillati > Actinomycetota > Actinomycetes > Micromonosporales > Micromonosporaceae > Actinoplanes > Actinoplanes sp. NPDC004185. The sequence goes on from NZ_JBSGFR010000038.1 coordinate 6,474, forward strand.
ATGTACGAGGCGGTGACCCACGCCCACCGGCGGATGCTCTACGGCAAGCCGGTCACCGCCTTCCCGCACGTGCGCCGGGAGCTCACTGACGCGTACGTCCGGCTCGTGGCGATGAAGCTGTTCAGCGACCGCGCGGTCGACTACCTGCGCTCGGCCGGCCCCGACGACCGCCGGTACCTGCTGTTCAACCCGATGACCAAGATGAAGGTCACCACCGAGGGCGAGAAGGTCATCGACCTGCTCTGGGACGTGATCGCCGCCAAGGGCTTCGAGGCGGACACGTACTTCGACAAGGCGGCCAAGGACATCCGCGGCCTGCCCAAGCTCGAGGGCACTGTTCATGTGAACCTCGCCCTGATCCTCAAGTTCATGCCGAACTACCTGTTGCACCCGGCCGGCTTCGCGCCCGTACCGCCGCGCCACGATGCCGCCGACGACGACTTCCTGTTCCGCCAGGGCCCGGCCCGCGGTCTGGGCTCGATCCGTTTCCACGACTGGCGCCTCGCCTACGACGCCCACGCCGGGCTGCCGAACGTCGCCCGCTTCCGCGAGCAGGCCGACGGGCTGTGCGCGCTGCTGCGGGCCCACGCCCCCGACGACGCTCAGCAGGGCGACCTCGACTTCCTGCTCGCGCTCGGTCAGCTGTTCGCCCTGGTGGTCTACGGCCAGCTGATCCTGGAGCAGGCCGGCCTGACCGGTCTCGACAGCGGGCTGCTGGACGAGATGTTCGCGATCCTGGTCCAGGACTTCTCCGCGTACGCGACCGAGCTGGGCGGCAAGGCGGCCACCACCGAGGAGCAGGCCGCCTGGGCGCTGGCCCACATCCGCCGCCCGGTGTGGGACGCCGCCCGTACCGCCGCGGTCTGGGACGACGTGGTCGCCCTCGCCGGCGCGTACGAGATGCGGCCCTAACCGAAGATCGCGCCGACCCACTCGGGGTGGTCGATGAACGGGTTGCGGTTGCGCTGGTAGCTGCTGTAGATGAGCTCGTTGCGGCGCTTCTCGAAGGCGTCCGGCGGGTCCTGCTGGTTCCACTGCCGCAGCGCGGAGAGCCGGCCCAGCCGCGGCGCGGTGCCGCTGCCGGTCGCGTCGTCCACCTCGAGGTCGGGCCACGAGTCACCGCCCTCGTAGCGCACCGCCATGTAGAAGATCATGCGGGCGACGTCGCCCCGGACCGCCGCCCGCGGCTCCCACGAGTCGGCGTCGGTACGGTTGCCCGGGGCGTCGGAGACGGCGGTCCCACCGTTGTCGAAGTCCTTGTTGTCCCGCTCGGCGTTGACCCGTACGTCTTCGGGCCGCAGGTGATGCAGGTCCGTGCCCGGACCGGCGGCCGTGCCGAAGTCGCCGTGGGACTTCGCCCAGACGTGCTCGCGGTTCCAGTCCCCGGTGTCGCCGCCGTTGAGCGACTTCGACCGGCTGGTGCCGGAATAGAGCAGGATGACGTTCGCCGAGTTCGCCGGGTCCTGGTCGGTGGCCTTGAGCGCGTTCCAGACCGCGTCGTACGACAGCGTGGTGACGCCGCTGGAGATGATGCCGTGCAGCGCGTTCTTGAGGCTCTCGCCGGACTTGCCCGCCGCGGCGGCGTAGTAGGCGCTCGTGGAACCGGTCGGCGTCGGCGTCGGCATGGTCGGTGTCGGCGTGGGCGTGCTGCCGCCGAGGGTCATCGCGGACGGGGACTTCAGGCCCGGATGGGTGAAGTAGGCGGTCAGCGTGCCGGTCACGGTGACCGGGTCGCGGAGCAGGCCGGGGTTGCTCCGCAAGCCGAAGGTGGCCCGGTAGGAGCTGGTCACCTGCACGTACAGCATGTCACCGGGGTCCGTCTCGCTGCTGCTGTCGGCGATGGCGATGGCCGTGTCACCGGTGAAGTTCGCGAAGAGCACCGTGTCGGTGGCGGTGGGCTGGCCGACGACGTACCCGCGGACCGTGCCGGTGCCGCTCTGCGCGCCGATCGCCTGCGCGACCGTCAGAGTGCTCGCGGCCGCCGGCAGCATCCCGGCGGGCACCCGGATCATCGTGACGACCAGGGCGAGCACGGCGAGAACAGCGGGCATCGTGAGCGCCGCGGCGCGCCGACGCGACATCAGTCCGGACATGTGCACTCCGCTCACCAGGCCACATCGACGATGATCAGAGTATGGCCGAGCGGGCCGCCCGCGGGGACATACCAGCATCGTCATACGGGTCAGGCGCGCCCGAAGCGTTGCCGGTAGGTCCGGGGGGACACACCGAGGCGGGTGACGAACATCCGGCGCAGTGTCTCGGGGCTGCCGATGCCGGACCGCCCGGCCGCCGCGGTCACCGAGTGGCCCGCGTGCAGCAGCCGGATCGCCGCGTCGACGCGCACGGACTCGACGTATTTGGCCGGGCTGACTCCCAGCTCGTCCCGGAACAGCCGGGACAGATGGCGGGCGCTGACGTGCGCCCGGGCGGCGAGTGCCGGGACGGAATGCTCGCCGGCGGGATCGGCGACCACCGCGTCGGTGACCTCCCGCAGGGTTGTCGTCCGCGGCCGGGGCAGGGCCAGCGACGGGGAGAACTGCGACTGGTCCCCGGGGCGCTGCAGGAACACCACGAGGGATTGCGCCACCGCCCGGGCGACCTCCTCCCCCTGGTCGGCTTCCACCATCGCCAGCGCGAGGTCGATGCCGGCCGAGACGCCCGCGGAGGTCAGGATGGCGCCGTCCCGGACGAAGATCGCGTCGGGCGTCACCTGCACCCGCGGGTAGGCGGCGGCGAGGAGACCGGCGTGCCGCCAGTGGGTCGTGGCGCGCCGGCCGTCGAGCAGTCCGGCGGCGGCGAGGACGAAAGCGCCCGTGCAGATGGACGCCGTGCGGTCGGCGCGGCGGGACAGCCGGGCCGCCGCCGCGGTCAGCTCGGGCGCCATCGGGGTGACCGGGAGCAGATCACCGCCGACGATCAGGGCGGTGCCGACATCGGTGGCGGCATCGGCCGGACCGTCGACCGGTACGCGCAGGCCGGTCGAGGAGGTGACGTCGCGGCCGTCGACGGAGCGGACCTCCAACCGGTACGGCGTACCGACCTTCCCGGCCTCGGCGAAGACCTCCCAGGGCCCGGCGAGGTCGAGCATCTTCATGCCGTCGAAGACCAGAGCCGTGACCCGGTGTGCCGCGGTTGCCGTCACTGCCGTGCCCCTCGCTGCCGTACGCCTCGCCGGATGTCCCGATCCGAGGCAAGCATGGCAGATGAGACAGCGCGCGGGACCCGGACCGGGCGTGAGCATGGACTCAGCGGAGCCCGCCGGGCTCCCGGATGACGAGGAGAACGGCCGTGCCCGAAACCATTGCCGGCGTGACCGTCCCGGACTCGACGCTCGCCCGCGAGGCGACCGAGCTGGTCCGCGAGGCCACCGACGACCTGCTGTTCCACCACTCCCGCCGGGTGTTCCTGTTCGGTTCGCTCCAGGGCCGGCGCCTCGGTCTGCGGGCCGATCCGGAACTGCTCTACGTGGGCGCGATGTTCCACGACCTCGGCCTCACCGCGCGGTACCGCCGCGATGACCAGCGCTTCGAGATCGACGGCGCGGACGAGGCACGCCGCTTCCTCCTCGCCCGCGGCATCGACGAGGGTTCGGCCCGGGTGGTCTGGGAGGCCGTCGCGCTGCACACGACGCCGGAGATCCCGTACCGGCTGGAGCCGGAGATCGCCCTCGTCACGGCCGGTGTCGAGACCGACGTTCTCGGGATCGGCCACGCCGAGCTGAAGCCCGGCGACATCGACGCGGTGACCGCCGCGCATCCCCGCGTCGACTTCAAGCGGGCCATCGTCGACGCCTTCGCCGAGGGCTTCCGGCACCGGCCGCAGACCACGTTCGGGACCGTCAACGGTGATGTCCTGGAGCACCGGGTGCCCGGCTTCCGCCACCTGGACTTCGTCCGGGTCATCGAGGACTCGGCCTGGCCGCAGTGACGGTCAGCCGCCGGTGATCGACCAGTGCCACGGCTCCGAGGGCAGGTTCACGAATCCGTACTTGGCGGCGTTCCCGGCCAGCCACCGGAAGCCGGGGCTGGCCGCGGTCAGCGTCCGCCCGCCGGAGGTGACGTCGACAGCCAGGCCCAGCTCGTGCAGGGACCGGCCCGGGATCGCCGTCGGCACCCGGCACGAGGAGGCCGGCGCGGTCCAGACGTCGGGACAGCCGTTGATCGTGCGCAGCTCGATCTGGCGCTGCTTGGTGCGGAAGCCGCCGCCCGAGAGCAGGATCCCGTCCGCCTTCGCGTCGGCCACCATCCGACGGAACGCGAACGCGACGTTCCTGTGCACGGTGATGCCGTTGACCGAGGTGGTGTCGGCGACGGTGAACCGCGTCCGGACCTCGGTGACGACCGCGCGGCTCAGCGCGGCGGCCTCGCGGGCGAGCTCGGCCGACTTGTCGAGCGCGATGAGCTTCTGCTGGTTGGTCCGGACCGTGGCGGAGGCGGACTGCCACGAGGAGATCGCCTTGTCGAGGCCCACGGTGGCGGTGCGCGCCGCGGCCTGGGCCGTCTTCAGCTCCTTGGCGGCGCGGGACGCCTCCGCGCGACGGGTGGTCACCGTCTTGGCCGCGGCGGCGATGGCGTTCTTCGCCCCGGTCACCGCCGCGCCGGAGCGCGGGCGCTGCAGCGACACCACGGTGAGCGTGTTTCTCGCGCTGGTCAGTGCCTCACCCGCGACCGCATATCCGGTACGGGCGGCAGCGTCAACGGTGACGGCCGTGGTGAGCCGGGTCTGGGCGGAGGTTTGCGTGACCTTGCCCTTGCTCACCTGAGCCGCACGGTCCGCCATCGTGGCCCGCTGAGCCGCGAGCGTCCTGCGCAGCTGGACGTACTTCGGGCTCGGCGTGAGGCTGTGGTACATCAGCGACGACCAGCTCTGCGCGACGCGCGGAACGGCAGCCGATGCGGGACTGGGCACGCCGGCCACGCTCAAAGCCACGGCGAGGGCACCGAGGATCGCCGCGGCGCGGGACCGCAGGATCCGGGTCGGCCGCGGATCGCGTCGGGATTGCTGTCGGGTCGTCATCTGGAGTGCGCTCCTCGGCCTCAATCGGTCAGGGCGGGTGAACGGAGGCAGGCGTCAACCTCCGGCAAGTGGTCTCCAGACGACTCTCGTGCCCCACAGGTGCAGCCGCGGCTCGGTGCCGGAGCGGACAGGTTGCCGGCGGGCCGCGCCGGAACTACTGCCCGGCGGCAGAGGGGGCGAGCAGAGCGCGGGCGGCCTGCACGGCCCGGGCGGCGATCGCGTCGACGGTGCCGCCGTTGCGGGCGAAGAAGCCGTCGGCGAACAGCGAGGCGTAGCCGTGGGCCACGGCGATCGTCGCCTCCACGAGCAGGACGTCCTCCTCGTACGAGGGTGCGCCGGTCGCGGTGGCCAGGTCGAACAGCGTGGTCATCAGAGCCCGGGTCTGCTCGCGACGGGCGTCGTCGGGGACCCGGTAGAGGTCGGCGGCGTAGATGACGTGGAAGCCGGCGCCGGTGCTGACGACGTACCGGACGTAGGCGCCCGCGACCGCGGCCAGGCGGTCGGCCGGATCGGTGCCGGCGGCGTCCGCGGCGGCGGTGATCGCGGCCCGCAGGTCGCGGGCCGCGGTGGCCGAGATCGCGCTGAGCAGGTGGTCGCGGTCCGGGAAGTGGCGGTACGGCGCCGCGGAGCTGACGCCCAGCCGGCGGGCGACCGCGGCGACCGAGAAGCGCTGCAGGCCGCACTCGGCGAGCAGGCCGAAGCTGGCCTCGATCAGGGCGGCGCGCAGGTCGCCGTGGTGGTACTTGCGGTCCGCCGACACACCCGCCTCCTGGCTTGCCATCGAGTAAGAGGGCTCTTACATTAGCAAGTGATAGCCCTCTTACATGGCGGAGGCACTGTGAGCATCCGGCTCGGGTACCAGATTCCGAACTTCACCTACCCCGGCGTCCCGGTCGAGGACACCTTCGACACGGTCGCCGCGCAGGCCCGGGAGGCCGAGGCGGCGGGCTTCGACACCGTGCTGGTGATGGACCACTTCTACCAGCTGCCCGGCATCGGCGCGCCGGAGAACGCGATGCTGGAGGCGTACACGACGCTCGGCGCGCTGGCCTCGCTCACGTCGACGGTTCAGCTGTCCACATTGGTCACCGGGAACACGTACCGCAATCCGGCCCTGCTGGCCAAGACCGTGACCACCCTCGACGTGGTCTCCCGGGGCCGGGCCATCCTGGGCATCGGCGCCGGCTGGTTCGAGCGTGAGCACCACGACTACGGCTTCGAGTTCGGCACATTCGGCCAGCGCTTCGAACGGCTGGAGGAGGCGCTGACCATCATCGCGCCGATGCTCAAGGGCGAGCCGGCGTCGCTCGACGGCAAGTGGTACACGGCGCGCGGCACGATGAACAACCCGCGGGTACGCCCGACCGTGCCGATCATGCTGGGCGGCAGCGGTGAGCAGAAGACGTTCCGGCTGGCCGCCCGCTTCGCCGACCACATGAACATCATCTGCGACCTCGAGGACCTGCCCCGCAAGGTCGCCGTCCTGCGGCAGCGCTGCGAGGAGATCGGCCGCGACCCGGCCACCCTCGCGACGAGTTACCTGGCGATGGGCATGGTCGGCGAGACCGAGCAGGAGGCGAAGGAGCTCGGCGAGAGCGTGCCCGAGGACCGCCGCAACCGGGCCTTCCTCGGCACCCCGGAGCAGGTCGCCGACCAGCTGCGGGAGAAGGTGCTCGGGGCCGGGATCGGCGGGATCACCATCAACCTGATCCGCAACGGTCACCGCCCGGGCATGGTCTCCGCGGTCGGCGCCGCGCTCAAGCCCCTCGTCGCCTGAACGTAACGCTCAGGGCCGTCGGCTCAGCCGAGGATGAGCATGCGCAGGATCGCCGCGACACCCACCACGACGATCAGCGCCCGCATCAACCATGGCGGCAGCCGGCGGCCGAACCGCGCACCGACCACACCACCGGCCGTCGCGCCGGCCGCGATGAGCAGCACCACCGTCCAGTCGACCGACTCCGGCGAGACCAGCAGGAAGGTCACCGCGGCGACCGCGTTCACGGCGGTGGTGAGCAGGTTCTTCAGCCCGGTGATGGACTGGATGCCCTCCGCGGTGAGCACGCTCATCAGCCCGATGAGCAGCACGCCCTGCGCGGCGCCGAAGTATCCGCCGTAGATGCCCAGCACGTAGACCCCGACGAGCACGGCCACCAGCCGCCCCGGGGTCAGAGTCGCCAGACTGCCCTCATCCGCGCCGGCGACCCGCCCGCGGGCCGCCCGCCGTTGCACAGCCGGGCCCCACACCACCATCACCAGCCCGACGGCGATCAGAACCGGCACGATCGCCCGGAACGCGTCATCGGGCAGAACCAGCAACAGCACCGCGCCGGTGACCCCGCCGAGCACCGACGCGGGCAGCAACCGGCGAAGCTCCCGGCGCCGGCCACCGAGCTCACGCCGGTAGCCGAACGTCCCGGTGATGCCCCCACCGACCAGGCCGATGTTGTTGGACACATTGGCGACCAGCGGCGGATACCCGAACAGCAGTAACGTCGGGAAGGTCACCAGCGTCCCCGACCCGACCACCACATTGATCATTCCGGCCCAGAACCCGGCGGCCAGGATCGCCAGCGTCTCCACACCGACCATGATCCCGCCTGCGATCCGCGGCCTCGGGTCGCGGCCTCGGGTCGCCGGCCGGGAGCTGGAGCGTGAAGCATGCGCCGGTGGGATTCCTGGCCCCGTAGGTCATGGTCCCGCCGCTGGCGTGGGCGAGCTGCCGCACCTGTACAGGCCGGTCCCCTTCTGGGTGCTCGCGCCGCCCGTGCCGGCCCGGATGAAGCGGTCGAACAGCTGCGGCACGAACCTTCAGGCACCCCTTCACCTGAAACGAGGACCTCCATGCACGCCTCGCCGGGTGAATCCACCCCCGGACCGGCCAGGAGATGGGCCGCGGGCTGGGCGAACTGGGCGTGGTCAAGGAGAGATCGAGACTGCGACCATTCGTACCGCGACGAGCTGATCGCCGTCCGTCGGGCCGCCGAGCAGAAGGCCCGACAACCTCACCGATCACGCCGGGCGCGGGGCCGGCAGGCCCATCGGGTTGGGATACGGCACGACGGCAGCGGCGGCAGCAGCCAGCGGCATCAGCAGTTCCGCCAGCCGGGTGAGGTCGGTGGGGCGCAGCGCGGACCACGGCTGAGCGGCCAGCCGGTCGGTGTGGTCCTCGACGGCGCGATGAACGGCCGCCGCCTCGGCGGTGGCCCGGCCGTCGTCGTCCAGCCAGCCGCGCTCCCCCAGCTCCCGTCCGGCAGCGTCCCACTCGGCGTCGGTCCAGCCCCGATTCGGCTGGAGCTGCTCCCGGCCGCCGTACAGGGCGTCCCGGAGCACCAGGGCTTGGCAGCCGTTCACCTGAACATGCACCAGCGCGGCTATGTGTCCGTCACCCCGGTGTTCGCGCAACACCGTGGCGGCGTGCCACAGCCGGGCCAGCGGCTCGGCCGGAGGCGGTAGCGCGGCGTTGGCCGCACCCAGCGCACGGCCGGCAGTCACCGCCGCCTGCGCCGCGACCTCCAGCCGGTCGGCCGCCTCCGCCCAGCGCGCCGGCTCCTCCGGCAGCACCGACCGCAGCGCGGCCACGGCACCGTCGAGGCGGGCGGTCAGCGCCTGCTCCGGCGACGCCCGCTGCCACACGTCGGGCAGGGCGCGGGCCACCATCGCCGGAGCGAAGGAGAAGAACAACGCGGTGACCGGTGCGGCCGGCACGGCTCCGAGCGGCGCGGCCCGGCCCGCGAAGTAGCCCCGCCAGAACCCGCGCAGCCCGGCACCTTCGAACGCGGCCCGGGCCTCCGGCGCGAAGTAGGTAACCGCATGCAGAGGCTCGTACAGCTGCCACAGGTCTCGGGCTACAGCGTCGGTAGACATACGACGATCCAAGTGCCGGAGACCCGGTTTCGTAAACGGCCAATCGCCGGAACGCGGCACGACTCGATCGCGACCTCGGTTGCGGGTGCCGAACGCCCACCTGCGGGCGGAGGCCAGGCGCGGCGCAGGAAGAACGAGCTTGCCGCGACGGAAAACGGGCACTTGGAGATCGGATACGGAGAAGGCGGACGGTTACGAAGAAAAAGGGGGGCCGGTGGCGAGCAAAGAGCGACCGCCGATGACGGAGGACGGGCACTTCGTCGTCATCTCGGGGCGCCGCTGGCGGGCGACCGATCCCGCCATCCCCGAGGACGAGGCCGCCCAGCTGCGCCGAGCCCTGATGGCTGCTCGGCGCGACGTCGGCAGCGCTCTGCGCGCGGGCGTGGACCCCGCGCCGGCCCGCGCCCGGGTTCAGCTGGCCAAGGTGGCGCTCGGCGAGCGCGGCGTCCCCTGGTGGGAGCAGACGCCCGAGCAGCGACAGCAGCGCTGGGAGCAGGGTCTGCGGGACCTGTCCCCCGTGCGAGCTACCCAGGAGTGTCCACCCAGCGGTGACGATTCCGGCGCGACAAATCCATAGCGTTCAGCGCAGCCCGCGGCGGTGAAGTCGCGGACCTCATGGAGGAGTCAACATGCGTCTGGTGAAGCAGTTCCTGGCGGTTGCGGCGGTCGCCTTCGTCGGTGGTCAGGGGGTCGCCGCGGTGCAAGGGAATCCGTGGCTCACCCTGGTGCTCGGGCTCGTGGCAGCGGTGCTCGCGGTCCTGGTCTACGCATGGGTGGTACGGCGCACCGAGCACCGTGCCCCGACGGAGGTGGCCCGCTCGGGGGCCGGCGCCCGGCTGCTGCGGGGAGCGCTGATCGGGGTCGGGATGTTCGCGGCCGTCATCGCCAACATCGCCTTCCTCGGCGGCTATCACGTCCAGGGCCTGGGCTCGGTGACCGGTGCGCTGGGGCTGCTGGGGTTCATGGCCGCCGCTGCCGTCACCGAGGAGCTGCTGTTCCGCGGCGTGCTGTTCCGCATCATCGAGGAACGCATCGGCACCTGGATCGCGCTGCTGCTGACCGGGGTGGTGTTCGGCGCGATGCACCTGGCCAACCCGGACGCGTCCCTGTGGGGTGCGACCGCCATCGCGATCGAGGCCGGTTTCATGCTCGCCGCCTGCTACGCCGCCACCCGCAATCTGTGGGTGCCGATCGGGCTGCACTTCGGCTGGAACTTCGCCCTGGGCGGCATCTCCGGCGCGGCGGTCTCCGGCAACGGCGACTCGAAGGGACTGCTGGACGCCACGTTCTCGGGCTCGACCCTGGTCACCGGGGGCGACTTCGGCCCGGAGGGCAGCCTGTACACGGTGGCGGCCGGTGTGGCTCTGACGGTCGTGTTCCTGTGGCTCGCCCACCGCCGCGGTCACATCGTCCCGCGCCGGCGCCGTACGGCCGGTGACCCGGCGGCGACCGCTACAGTTTCCCGATGATCGACCTCCGGCGGGTCCCGGAGCGGTGGCGGCGCTGGGACGTCACCGTCCGGGACCTCCCGCTCGCGCTGCTGCTGGTCGTCCTGTCGACGGTGCCGGCGCTGCACAACCGCGGCACCCAGCTCGGCGAGCTGCCGACCCGTCCCTCCGACGCGCTGACCATCCTGGTGGTCGCCCTGGAGTGCCTGCCGCTGGCCATGCGGCGGCGCTGGCCGGCCCTCTGCCTCGGCTTGGTCTCGGTGGGCTTCGCGATCGACCAGATCCGCGCCTATCACACGGCGGCGAGCATCGCGCTGCCCATCGCACTGGTCAGCACGGCGCTGCATCTGTCCCGCCACCGGCGGACCACCGTGGTGGTGCTGTCCGTCGCGTACGTCCCGCTGGCCGTCGTTCTCGGCCGCAGCGGGTCGGTCGAGACCGTCACCGACTTCATCACGTTCTACCTGGCGCTGGCCGTCGCATGGGCCATCGGGGCCTGGCTGCGCCGGACCCGGTTCGCCGAGGCGGAGCAGCGCCGGCACGTCGCCGAGGCCACCCGCACCGCCGAACGCACCCGCATCGCCCGCGAACTGCACGACGTCGTGACGCACCACGTGACCGCGATGGTGGTGCAGGCCGAGGCGGCGCGCTACCTGACCGCCGCGCCCGACCGGCTCGACGAGAGCCTGACCGCGATCACCGACACCGGCCGGCGGGCCATCACCGACCTGCGGCACCTGCTCGACCTGCTCAACCCCGACCACAGCACCGAGCCACGGCTGCCGGCCGTCGGCGAGCTGCAGGCCCTCGTCGAGCAGACCCGGCTGGCCGGGCAACCGGTCGAGTTCACCCAGGACGGCACTCCGGCGCAGACGACCGGCAGTGCCGAGGTCGCGGCGTACCGGGTGGTGCAGGAGGCGCTGACCAACGCCCTCAAGTACGCCCACGGCAGTCGCACCACCGTGCACGTGCGTCATGGCGAGAAGGAGACCACCGTGGAAGTCAGCACTGAGGGCCCGGGCTCACCCGCCGTCTCCCCCGGCGGCAGCGGGCGGGGCCTCGCCGGGCTGCGTGAACGGGTCGGGGTGGTCGGCGGCGAGTTCAGCGCGGGCCGGGGCAGCGGCGGCGGCTTCGTCGTGCGGGCCCGCATCCCCGGCGGGAGCCCGTCGTGACCGCGCCGCTGCGGGTGCTGATCTGCGACGACCAGCCGCTGATCCGTACGGGATTCACCACGATCGTCGACGCCCAGCCCGACCTCGAGGTGGTCGGCGAATGCGGTGACGGCCGGGCGGCGGTCGAGCTCGCCGGCCGGCTGCGGCCGGACGTCGTGGTGATGGACGTACGGATGCCCGTGCTCGACGGCATCGAGGCGACCCGCCTGCTGGCCGGCGCCGGGGTCGCCCACCCGGTGAAGGTGCTGGTGGTGACCACGTTCAACCTCGACGAGTACGTCTACGAGGCGCTTCGTGCGGGCGCGAGCGGCTTCCTGCTCAAGGACGCCCCGCCGGCGCAGCTGCTGCACGGCATCCGCACCGTCGCCACCGGCGCCGCGCTGCTGGCGCCGGAGGTGACCCGGCAGCTCGTGGGCCGGTACGCGGCCCGGATCCGGCCCGCCGAGGACACCCCGGACGACGTCGCGCTGACCCCGCGCGAACTGGAGGTGCTGCGTCTGATCGCCGACGGCCGGTCCAACGGCGAGATCGCCGCGACACTGGTGATCAGCCACGAGACCGTGAAGACGTACGTGTCGCGCATCCTCACCAAGCTCGGTCTGCGCGACCGGGTGCAGGCGGTGGTCTACGCCTACCGCAGAGGCCTGATGACCTGAGGGCCGGCGGCCGGCTGCTGCTGGGTGGCCCAGAGCGCCAGCAGGCGCAGGTTGTCGTGCGAAGCGCTGCCCGGATCGGTGGTGTAGATGAACAGCGTCTGCTCGTCGTCGCCCGGCAACGCCAGCGCCTCGTACCGGATGGTGATCGGTCCGACGGCGGGATGCACCATGTGCTTGGTGCCGTGGGTGCGTTCGTGCACCTGGTGCCCGTTCCACCACGTACGGAATTCCGCGCTCTTGATCGTCAGCTCCCCGACCAGCTCGCTGAGCAGCGGATCGTCGGGGAACCGCCCGGCGTAGAGCCGCAGCGTGCCGACCACATCGGCCGCCACGGCCGGCCAGTCGCCGAAGGCCTCCCGCGCGGCCGGGTCGAGGAACACCCACCGGGTGTAGTTGCGGTGCCGCGGCGGCAGCCGGGTCCAGTCGGTCAGCAACGCCCGGGCCAGCGTGTTCGACGCCAGGACGTCCGTTCGGCGGCCGATGATGAAGGCCGGGTGCTCGGTCATGGAGGCGATCAGCTGCTGCAGGGCGGGCCGCACCCGCTGCACCGGTACGGGCTGAGCACGGCGCCGGGCCGGACGGGCCAGATCAGTCAGGTGGGCCCGGGCGGCGGCGTCGAGCTGGAACACCCGCGCCAGAGCGTCGAGGACCCCGTCCGACGGACTCGTGTGCCGGCCCTGTTCCAACCGCGTGTAGTAGTCGACGCTCACCCCGGCGAGCTGCGCCACCTCCTCGCGGCGCAGACCCCGTACCCGTCGACCGGTCCGACCGGCCGGGCCGGTGAGGCCGACGGCCTCCGGTGTCGTGTCCGCCCGGCACTTCCGCAGGAAGTCGCCCAGCTCCGCGTGTCCCGCCATGCCTTCATGATTGCCGCTCGCGGGCCTGCTGCCCAGCGGTTGGGTGGGCATGGCGTGCCCAGGCAGGGCTGGGCCCGGCTGACGGTGTCCGGACCCCGGTGCACGGCCGCAGCATGGGATCCGTCCCCCGCCGGGGGACTTCATCCAAAGGTCAGCCTGAGGAGGCTCCCATGCCCTACCCCACCACCGGACCCGCCACCTGGTTCGTCACCGGCGCTTCGCACGGCCTCGGCCGCGAGCTGGTCGGGCAGTTGCTGGAACGCGGGCACAACGTCGCCGCGACCACCCGCTCCCCGGAGAGGCTGACCGGGGCCCTGGCCGCCGTCGACACCTCCCGGCTGCTGGTCCTGCCCGTCGACCTGGCCGACGAGAAGGAGGTCAGCACGGCCGTGGGCGCGACCGGCGACCGCTTCGGCGGGATCGACGTCGTCGTCAACAACGCCGGCTACGGCCTGCTCGGCGCGGTCGAGGAGGTCACCGACGCCGAGGCCCGGGAGCTGTTCGACGTGCAGCTGTTCGGGGCGTGGAACGTGCTGCGGGCCGTCCTGCCCGGCATGCGCGCACGCCGCAGCGGCCACATCATCAACGTCTCCTCCATCCTGGGCCTGACCGCCTTCCCCGGCTGGGGCCTGTACTGCGCGGCCAAGTACGCCCTGGAGGGCCTGACCGGATCGCTGGCGGCCGAGGTCGCGGACCTCGGCATCCGAGTGAACTTGATCGAGCCCGGGTACATGCGCACCGACTTCCTGCGTACCGGAAGCCTGCGCCTACCGGTACGGACCGCCGAGGGCTACGACGCCGTCCGCGAGATGACCGACACCCACCTGGCCATGCCCGGCACCCAGCTCGGCGACCCGGCCCGCGCCGCCACCGCGATCATCACCGTGGCCGAGGCCGGCACCGCGCCGCTGCACCAGATCCTCGGCTCGGACTCCTACGCCCTGGCCACGACCCGCATCGAGAGCCTGACCGCCGACATCGAGGCCGGCCGGGCGCTCGCCACCACGACCGACATCACCGAGGCCGCGGTCTGATACCCGCAGGGCATCACAGGGCCACCGATCCGTATTGGCCGCCCACCGTCGCAGCCGGAGGCTGGGAGCCGGAAGTTGACGAGAGGATTCACATGAAGGTCTTTCTCACCGGAGGTTCCGGCTACCTCGGCCAGAGCACCATCGCGGCGGTGTCACACCGTGGGCACGCCGTCACCGCCCTGGCCCGCAACGAACGGGCCGCGCGGCTGGTCGCCGGCGCGGGTGCCACACCGGTGACCGGCGGCCTCGACGACCTCGACGCGCTGCGCGCCGCGGCCGGTCGCGCCGATGCGGTCATCCACCTCGCGCAGGCCGACAGCGCCGAGGCCGATCTCGCCGCGGCGCAGGCGATGCTGGACGGCGTCGGCTCCGGTGTCTACGTGCACACCGGCGGGACGTGGGTCTACGGCGACACCGGCGGGGTCGCCGACGAGTCGGCGCCGTGGAACCCACCGGCGATCGTCGCCTGGCGGCGGGCCGTCGAGGAAGCGGTGCTGAGCCGGGCGGACAGCGGCGGCCGGCCGGTGGTCATCCGCCCGGGTCTCGTGTACGGCGGCCAGAACCGGCTCATCGACGACTTCTTCACCGGGCCCGGCCGGCAGCAGGGCGCCGTCCCGTGCATCGGGGACGGCACCAACCACTGGGCCCTCGTGCACGTCGAGGACATCGCCGAGCTGTACGCCGCCGCCCTGACCGCGCGGCCGGGTGCCGTCTACAACGGAGTCGCCGGCGTCGATCCGCGGGCCCGGGACGTCGCCCTGGCCATCAGCACCGCGATCGGCCTCGACGGCAAGGTGACCTCGCTGACCCTGGAACAGGCCCGCGAGCAGATGGGCCCGGTGGCCGACGCCTTCGCCCTCGACCAGCGGTTCACCCCCGCGCGGGCCCGGGTGGAACTGGGCTGGGTGCCGCGGCACGTCGACCCGCTCAGCTGGTTCAGGCGCACCTCCGCCTGAACCAGGAGCTGGACAGCGTGCGAGCCGGCGCGGCTCTCCGCGCCTGCACCTGGCGTTACGATCGACGCCTGCGGGCTGACCCGCGCCGACCGGAGGACGCCCGTGCCCAGCGATCTGGATCTGCGGAAAGTACGCTACTTCCTGGTCCTGGCCGAGACCCTCAACTACAGCCGGGCCGCCCAGCAGCTGCACATCGCCCAGCCGGTGCTGAGCCGGCAGATCCGGGCGCTCGAGGACGACCTGAAGGTCCGGCTGTTCGACCGCGACAAGCGCCGGGTCGAGCTGACCGCGGCCGGCGAGTCGCTGCGGGTGGACGCCGGCGCGCTGATCGCCGCAGCCGACGCCGCCCGCCGGCGCGCGGTGCGGGCGGCCCGCGCGGCGGGGACCTTCACGATCGGCTTCATGCCCGGGCTGATCGTCACCCCGGCCGCGGCGGCCCTGGAGGCACGTCACCCCGGCCTGCGGGTCGAGGTGATGCGCACCGGATGGGACGAGCAGGAGCAGGTGCTGCGCGACGGGCGAGCCAACGTCTCGTACGTCCGGCTGCCCGTCGACGAACGCGGCCTGCGCCTGCTCCCCCTGGGCAGCGAGCCCCGGGTCGCGGTGGTCGCCCGTACCCACCGGCTCGCCGGTGAGGACGCGATCAGCATCACCGACCTCGCCGGCGAGCACCTCGTGCAGAATCCTGACGCCGTACCGGAATGGCGCGACATCGCCGCCGACATCCGCGACCGGATCCCCCGCTCGGCGCAGGAATCGCGCTACAGCGTCGAGGTGAAGCTGGAGCACGTGGCGATGGGCCGCGGCGTGGTAGTCCTGCCCGCCTCGGTCGTGGCGTTCTACACCCGCCCGGACGTGTGCGCCGTGCCGGTCACCGACATCGGCCCGGGCCGGATCGCGCTGGCCTGGGAGTCGTCGCGCCGCAGCCGCCTGATCAAGGATTTCGCCGAGCTGGCGGCCACCGCGGGCAGCCCCGCGGCGACCGCCGGCGTGCTCACCCCTCGCTGAGAGCCGCTTCCAGGACGCGTTCGTAGGTCGCCCGGGACGGCAGATGCGTGAGCAGGTGCCGGACGTTGCGGTCGGTGTACCGCACGTCCTCCGCATCGCGCGCTTCGAGCGCCAGCTCGATCTGACCCCACACGTAGTTCTGCAAGGCGATCGCCGTGCCGCTGAACGCGTCCAGGCTCAGCGGCGGCAAGCCCCCGGCCCGCGCCCGATAGCCCTCGGCCAGAGCGCGGGCTCCCGCGGCGTTGACGCGACCACCGGGATCGACCACCCAGGAGACCAGCACCGCGGCCAGCTCCCAGGCCGGTGGCAGCCCGCCGGCGTGCTCCCACCCGGTGAGGATGAGCCGGCCGTCCGCCCCGGCCCGTACGTTGCCCGGGTTCACGTTCTGGTGGCACAGCACCGCTCCGGTGGGTGCGGCCCGTTGGCCGACCGACTCCAGCTCGGCCAGCGTCGGCACGGCCCCCGCCAGCACGGACGCCCAGCCGGCCCCCTTGGCCGCGGCCACCTCCGCAAGTTCAGGCCAGCCGGAAGAGGCGAACCTTACGGAACTCCACGGGCAGGTGCCGTCCACCGGAATCCGGAGCCCGTGCAGGGTGGCCAGCATGTCCCCGACCGCGCGGGTGACGGTCGCACTGACCGGGGCGGTCAACGGCGGGCCGGACCTCAGCCACTCGTACACCCGCCACTGATGGCCGTCGATCACCTCGACCACAGCGCCGGAGGTGCTGCGGACCGGGGCCGGCAGCGTCACCCCGGCCCGCGCCGCGGCCTCCTGGAACCGGGCGTTGTCCTCGCCGTCGGTCACCGGATACACATCGTCCACAGTGCGCGGGGCCCAGCGGCCGCGATCCGTCTGCAGCAGCCAGCGCCTTCCCACCTCGTCCGGGCGGGACACGGACCGCATCTCCCCGACGACGTCACCCAGACCGAAACGGGTGGCGATCTGCCGGGCCAGGGCCGGATCGGCGACGTCGGCCCGGCCCCGCCGCCGGTCGACCTCCGCCTTGAGGTCGGTCCAGGTGCGGAAACCGTACTGCTCGGACAGCAACGCCTGCGCTTCGGCGAGTGCCGCGTCCGGCCGGAGGTCGCGCAGGCCGGCGAGCAGATCCTTGGCCTGCCGGCGCAGGTGGTCGAGATCGGGGTTGTCGGGCAGCGTCTTCATGGTGCACCTCGCTCGAGCCCGGACTCGCACGGGCGGACAGAGCGTCGGTGACCGTCGCCCAGCCTGGCAACACACGGGGTGGCTTCGAGCCTTCCGGCGAGTCGCGGCGCGTACCCGGCGCGCGGATCGAGGCTAACGGAAAGCAGGGCCTCACTGTCAACCCCGCGCCTTCAGGTGCCCCTCACGAATCCGCTGTCGTCTTTAAGGCTCTCTTATGAAAGGGCGGGCTACGGTCCTGTGATCCGTAGTCCGATGAGCCGATCGAGGTAGTCATGTTGCCAGTCATGGTCGCCGACATGGACGCCGGACGGCGCCCGCGGCAAGGGCGGTCGATCGACCTGCTGGGCGGGCGCAAGCTGGAGTACGTACGGCTCGGCCACGCCATCGTCCTGGGTCTCTCCGACGGCTACCAGGTGCTGATCGAGACCGTCACCCAGCTGCACGGACCGGCCGGCCTCGTCGACGTGGAGCCGGGCGAGAACCCCTCGGACATCCTCGCGACCCTGCTCGGCGACGTGATCCGGACAGCATGCATCCGCGAGACCGGCGAACTGCAGATCACCTTCCGCAGTGGGGCAATGTTGCTGATCGGCGTCGACGCGGACTTCGAGTCGTGGGCCGTCGCCGGACCGGACGGCCTGCTGATCGTGTGCCTGGCACGGGGTGAACTGGCCGTCTGGGGCGACCCGTCGAGGCGGGGTGGCGTACCTCGGGGTCCACTGTCGTGAGCGGGCGACGAGGACGGGTCGCGGTAGGTGTCGGCCCGCTTGTGCGGGGTCCGCTTGGTGAAATGAGCGACGACGTTCGCGTCCGGTAGGCCTGTGATGTCCGCCTGAGCCATGCCGGGACAGCGGTTCCGCCACCGTGTCGTCGGGGACCTGGACCCGCATCCCGAGACCGTGCCGGTCCCGGCCCGCCGATGACCGGCCCGCCGATAACCGGCCCGCGGATAGCCGGCCTGCCGATGACCGGCCTGCCGATGACCCGCCTGCCGATGACCCGCCTGCTCATGACCGGGCCGCCCATCACCGGCCTGCCCATAACCGACCCGCCCATCACCGGCCTGCCGATAACCGGCTTGGGCTTCACCGGCCCGCCTATCACCGGTCCACCCATGACCGGCCTGTGCTTCACCGGTCCCTGGTCACGGCCGTCTGCGCGTCCTCGTCGGTGAAGTCGTCGCCGTGGCAGGGCCCATGACCGGCCTGCGCTTCACCGGCATGCCGATGACCGGCCTGCACATGACCGGCCTGCATATGACCCGCGTGCCGTGACTGGCCTGAGCGTTCCGGCCGGTGATCCGGGCTTGCCCATGGCCGTCAGAAGGCTTCGGTCGGCTCGGTCGAGGGCGACGCGGAGCGCCGATGGCCAACTGCAGGCGGGCGGCCGCTTGGCCGATGAAGGCGTCTTGCGGCGTGTAACCGCGGCCGCACCTCCTCAGGCGTCCTAGGATCCTGGGCTCAAGAAGGGTTTGCTGCGGTCAGGATCGCGTCGAGTCCTCGGTTGAACAGGTCCTCGTCGTCCCAGCGTGCCGCGTCGAGGTGGCCAGAGGCGTTGAGCGTGGGATAGGTGGCCGGGTCGGCCGTCACGTGTCTCCGGGCCTCGTGTTGCGCTTGCGGATCTGCGGTCCGGCGCCAAGTGGCTTCGGTGAGCGCCGCGCCGATCACGTAGTTGGCCAGCAGCCGGGTGGTCACTGCCAGCTCGACGCCGGACAGCCCGCCGCGCGTCAGGGCGGCCTGCAGGAACTCGGTGCGGGCGAGCACGTTGGGGCCGAGCATCGGCCGGCCGATCAGGCTGGGCGCCCAGGGATGCCGCAGCATCGCGGTGCGCCAGTGCCGGATCAGCACTCGGGCGTCCTCGCGCCAATCGGCGGTGGCGACCGGGAGCGGCACGTCGCCGAAGATGCGGTCCAGCGCCAGGTCCAGGACGTCGTCCTTGGTCTTCACGTGCCAGTACAGCGCGGTCGGCGTGACGTCGAGCTGCTGGGCGAGGCGGCGCATCGTCAGGCCGTCGGTGCCGTGCTCGTCGAGCAGGGTCACTGCCGCTTCGACGATGCGTTCCCGGCTCAGGGGTGCGGGCCGTGGCCGGGCGGGCTCCTCGCGCAGCCAGACCGAGCCCGGGCCGAATGCTGTTTCGCTCACGGCCCGACCCTAGTACGGTCGACAGCTGATGTAACGCTGTTAAGTTGATTGGACGCCTTTCAATGCCGCTGATACGCGTACAGCTGGAGAGTGACCGGACCACCGCGCGGAAGGTGCTGGAACTGCACCAGGCCGACAGGGTCCACCGCCCGTCGCGGGAGGCTGCCCTGGCGCAGGTGTGGCGACATGGCCGTACACCGGCCGGCGAGCCCGTTTTCGTCGGCGTCTCGAACGGGGAGCCCGTCCGGCTGCTCTACGACGTGGAGGTCTACCCCGGGACGGCGTAGCGGCCATCACGCAGCGGTAGGCCCCGTTCGGTATGTATCGATGGGCATCACTACGTCGCTACGGTTTGTCCGGGCAACCGCCCGCCGTCCCACTCCTCCGGCACAGACAGGACGACCGCATGCGTACCCTCGCCCGGACACTCCTCACCGCTGCCACCGTCGCCACCGCCGGCCTGCTCATGCCGGCCGCCGCGATCGCTGGGCCCTCCCCCGAGCCGCCGCCCGTCACCCAGGTGGTCAACGGCCGCCCCGCCACCGAGAACTACTCGTTCATGGTCTACGTCTCCGGTTGCACCGGTTCGCTCATCAAAGGCAACTGGGCCGTCACGGCCAAGCACTGTCCCACCCCCGCCTCGGTCCGCGTCGGCAGTGTCGACCGCAGCAGCGGCGGCACGGTGGTCTCCGTCCGGCGGGCGGTGAGCCACCCTCGGATCGACATCAAGCTGCTCGAGCTGACCTCATCCGTGTCATACGCACCTGCACCTATCCCGACCGCGTCCGGTGCTGTCGGCACGGCGACCCGGATCATCGGCTGGGGCCAGACGTGCCCGACCCGGGGATGCGGTTCGACGCCGCGCGTCGCCAACGAGCTCGACACGTCGATCGTGTCGGACAGCCGCTGCGCCGGCATCGACGCGGCGTTCGAGATCTGCACCAACAACACCAACGGCAACGCCGGCGCCTGCTACGGCGACTCCGGTGGGCCACAGGTACGCATGGTCAGCGGGCGCTGGGCGTTGATCGGGGTGACGAGCCGCGCCGGCAACAACAGCTCCACATGTGCGACGGCTCCGTCCATCTATGGGGATCTGCCGTCGGTGCGCAGCTGGGTCGATCAGCAGGTGGGCGGCCTGCCGGCCTGACCCGGCTCTCCCGGACCGCCCAGCCGACCGCCTTTCCAACCTGCCCGCCTGACCGCTTCTCCGGACTGACCGCCTGAGCGCCTGACCAGGCCGACCGCCCGAGCACCTCCCCAAGCCCGACCGCCCGGGCGCCTCCAAAGCGGATCGGCTTGACCTACCGCGAGCAAGCCGGTCTGGCCGCCCCCGGGTCAGGCCGACTTGCTCGCACGTGGGGCTAATCAGTCTGACCCCACTGCCAAGCCGGCCGGCTCGACCACCATGAGCGGGCCGGCTCGACCGTTCCCCGACGGCCGGTGCGCGCTCGTCGCGCCGGCCCATCCGCCGGCCACACATGCGGGCGTCGAGCCATCCGTCAGCCCCCGAACCGCACCTGACCCTGATGCGGTGAACCTCAATATGAAGTGACAGGCGGCGAGTCAGCTCGCCGGCGTCTCAGCCGTCGCGATCAGAGTGGCGCGGCCGAGGATGTGACCGGCCATCGTGAATCCCAGGAAGGCCGGCGTCGCGTCCGCGGGCACGCCGATGTCTTCGATGGCGAGCGCGTGCACCGTGATGAAGTACCTGTGCTCACCATGCCCGGCCGGCGGCGCCGCGCCGACGTACCGGGCGGCACGCGCGTCGTTCGGCAGCTGGACGGCCCCGGCGGGCAGCCCGGATCCGGTGTCGTCACCCGCCCCCTCCGGCAGGGACGTGGTGCCGGCCGGGATGTCGGCGACCGCCCAGTGCCAGAAGCCCGAGCCGGTCGGGGCGTCCGGGTCGTAGACGGTCACGGCGTAACTCCGGGTGCCGGCCGGGGCGCTGCTCCAGCTCAGCTGCGGGGAGGCGTCCTCACCGCCGGGCATCCCGAACATGCCCGACAGCTGCGGCGCCGCGAGGGGCTTGCCGTCCTCCACGGATGTGCTGGTCAGCGTGAAGCTCGGCACCTCAGGGAGGCGCGCGAACGGGTCGTTGCCGCTCATGGGTTCCTCTTTCGTCGTCGACGGGCCACCGGCCCGCGATCGACTACGCTAGCAATAATCGATTATTCTGGGTAGAGTGATCGGCATGACACCGCCTCCCTCACCATCCGAGCGGATGTACGCGTCGTTGCACGCCGCTGTGCTGCATGGGGAGTTCGCGCCGGAGCAAGCCCTCAAGCCGCAGGAGCTGGCCACTCGCCACGGCGTCAGCCTCGCCGTCGCGCGGGAGGCCCTGCTGCGCCTGGCCGGCGAAGGGCTGGCGGATCGGCTGCCCAACCGGGGCTTCGCCGTACCCGCGACCGGCGCCGACCGCTGGCAGCAGATCGCCGAGGCGCGGATGACCGTGGAGCCCGCCATGCTGCGCCTGGCGATCGCGCGGGGCGATCTGGAGTGGGAGGCGCGGGTCCGGGCCGCGCATCACCGCCTCGCGGGTACGCCGAGCCACGCCCGCGAAGGCGACCCCCACTACAGCGACGCGTGGGCGGAAGCGCACCGGGTCTTCCACCGCACGCTGCTCGATGGCTGCGGCAATGACGTGCTGCTGGCGACGTTCGACCGGCTGTGGACCGCGAGCGAGCTCGCCCGCCGGTGGTCGGCGCTGGGCGATCCCGGCCGGGACGCCATCGCCGAGCACCGGGCGATCGAGGAGGCCGCCCTCGCCCGCGACGCCGACCTGGCCGCCGACCTGCTGGGCCGCCACGTGGGCCGCACAGCCGCCGCGCTGTCCCCCGCGAACGGGAATCAGCCGGAGAGTGGCCAAGCGGGTTGAGTGGGGGTCGACCAGTCGAAAGGCCCCTGGCGGACGGGCGACCACGCCAAGGCGACCGAAGCCGAGGGCGACCAAGCGAGGGCGCCCAGGCCGACGGCGGCTAGGACGTGCGGCGGGCGAGCAGGGTCGAGTCGGCGATCTCCACCGTGACGCCGTCGCGGACCGCGGTGCGGGGGCGTTGCTCCACCACGAGCGGCTCGAAGTTCTCCGGCAGGGCCGGGAGCAGTTCCTCGGCGACGAACATCGCCTTGCGGTGGCTGGCCGACAGCTGCGTGAACACCTCGGACGGCGCGTGGCCGACCACGAGCAGATGCCCGCCGGGCGCGACGGCATCGGCCAGCCTCCGGGTCACCTCCACCATCCCGCCGTCCGGCGGGTGCAGGAAGTGACTGGTGACCAGGTCGAAGGTCCGGCCCTCGGCCGCGAACGCCCGCGCGTCGACGTGCCAGAAGTCGACGCGGTCGGCCACCCCGGCCTCCTCGGCGTGCCGGGCGGCGCGGGCCAGGCCGTTGGCCGAGAAGTCGGCGCCGGTGACCTTCCAGCCCTGCTGGGCCAGCCAGATCACGTCGCCGCCCTCGCCGCAGCCGACGTCGAGCGCGGTGCCCGGCGTCAGCCCGGTCACCTCGGCGACGAGCTGCGGGTTGGGCTGGCCGCTCCAGACCTTCTCCGGGCCGGAGTAGCGCTCGTCCCAGCTCGGCGGCTCGAACATGGCCGCCGCCTCGTCCTCGGACTGGTGCCCGTGTCCGTGCCCGCTCATCGGGCCACGCCCCGGCCCGTCGCGGCGGTCCGGCCGTACAAGTTGTTGATGTCCATGCTCATCAGCGTGCGCACCGGTCCTCGCGATGACAAGTTCCGTTGCCGGAACGGCAAACGGACGGATGCCGGCCATCCGCGTCCGCGGCATGATCGGGGCATGGGTTCACCTTTGCACAATCGCGACGTGGACTGGGACCGATGGCCGGTCATCGACTACCTGGACGAGATCTACCGGGATGTGGCGCCCGACGACGACGCGGTGCTCGTGCACCATTCGGCGTTCTACCGGCGCTTCCCGCCCGGGTACTTCGCGCGGTCGCTGGAGCTCGGCGCGGGTCCTAACCTTTACCCCCTCATGCTCACCTCCGCCGTAAGCCGGGACATCGAGGCGGTGGAGCCCAGCGCGGCCAGTGTGGCGTACCTGGAGAAACAGCTCCGCGACGGCGCGGACGAGAGCTGGCAGCGCTTCTACGGCCGGTGCCGGGAGCTGCAGCCCGAGCTGCAGCCCACCCTGAGCGAGGCGCTCGCGCGGGTGCGCGTACGCCGGGGTGGCGCCGGCGATCTGTCGCCGGACACCTACGACCTGGCCTCCATGCACTTCGTCGCGGAGAGCGCCACCGAGGTCGCCGACGAGTTCCGCGACCTCTGCCTGACCTTCGCCGGTTCGGTCCGCCCGGGCGGGTGGCTCGTGGCCGCGTTCATGGAGAACATGGGCCGCTACCGGATCGGCGACGGGCCGCACTGGCCCGGGTACCCGGTGGATCAGGACATCGTCCGCGCGGTGTTCGCGCCGGTGACGACCGACCTGGTGGTCGAGCGGATCGACTCGGCCGCGACCAGCGACGGCTACGAGACCACCGGGATGGTGCTGCTCACGGCCCGCCGCGCGGGGCACTGACCCGGGCGAGGAGCTCCTGCAGCATCAGCCCGCGGCGCACGTCCAGGTCGTGCGGCACGCCGGAGCGTACGGCGGCAGCGAACTCGGCCCGCAGCACCGGCCAGCACTCCTGGTGGTCGACCCGGCCGAAGTCCAGCGTCAGCTCCCCCGCCGGGCCGTACAGGTCGATCCCGGCCTGCGAGGACGGGAGACCGACGGCGCCGGACAGCGACAGCTGGCTGATCGCGCCACCGCGGTGCGCGCAGGTCAGCTCGATCCAGCGGCGGCTGTCGCCGTAGGCGCGCAGTTCCTCGATCGGGCCGAGGGCGGCGTCGGCCAGGTCCAGCAGGTGCGGGCCGAGGTCGTACAGGGCGCCGCGGGTCAGCCGCCAGCCGGTGGCCATCGCGCCGCCGAGGAACGCACCGTGCAGGTAACGTGCCCTTGCTCCGGTGGAGGTGAACTTCGCCGCCGCGGCGAGGAATCCTCGCGTGCTGTGGTGGTAGCGCTTGGTGAGCACGAGTTGGGTGACCACGCCGCACTCCGCGACGGTGTCGGCCAGCGCGCGGGCGGCGTCCAGGTCGAGCGCGAGGGGCTTTTCCAACAGCAGGGCCTTACCGGCCCGGGCGGCGCGGGGTGCGAGTCCGGCCTGCGCATCCGGCGGTACGGCGAAAGCGACGGCCTCGCACCGATCGAGCAGTTCCTCGTACGAGGTGGCGGCGTGCGCGCCCAGCCGGGCGGCGAGGTGTGCGGTGGCCTCCGGGCGGCGCGACCAGACGGCGGCGAGGCGGGTCTGCGGGCCGGCGGCGAACACCGGCCCGTGCATCGTGGCCGCCCAGGGACCGGCGCCGACCAGCCCCACGTCGACCGGCTCGGCGTACTCGTCCTGTTCCATATCGGAGCATTATCGGCCAGAAGCTGCCAGATCGGCGGGCACCATGCGGGCGAGTTCGGCGTCGACGGCGGCCGGGGCGTAGACCTGATCGACGACCATCGCGTACCCGCCGGCCACCGCCGACTGGGCACCCAGCCGGCTCGTGGTCACCTCCAGGTGGCGGGTCGAGCGCGGCAGCGCGCTCTGGTAGAGCACCTCGCGCACGCCGGTGACGAAGTGGATGTCGGCCAGGTCACCGGCGATCACCAGCACCGCCGGATTGAGCATGCAGACCACCGTGGACAGCACCTCGCCGACCAGCTTTCCCGCCGTACGGGCCAGCTGCACGGCCTCGACGTGCCCGGAGCGGATCCGTTCGACCAGCTCGGCCCCCGACGATGTGGGCGTGCCCGCGGCGGTGAGCCGCTGGGCCAGCGCCAGGCCGCTGGCCACCGCGGCCAGGCAGCCGTAGAGGCCGCACTCGCAGCGGGCCTCGGGGTGGCCGTGCAGCCGGATGTGGCCGATGTCGCCGGCCCCGCCGTCGATGCCGCGGTAGACCTGCCCGTCGATGACCACGCCGGCGCCGACACCGGTGGCCACCTTGACCAGCACGAGCGCCGGGCAGCCGGGGTAGTGGACCGTCTGCTCGCCCAGCGCCATCAGGTTCGCGTCGTTGTCCACGAAGACCGGGCGGTTCCAGGTACGGCGTAACCGGTCGGCGATCGGGTAGCCGTCCCAGCCCGGCATGATCGGCGGCTGGGTGACCACGCCGACGTCGAACTCGACCGGGCCGGGCACGCCGACGCCGATGCCCCGTACCCGATCGGGGTCCCACCCGGCCCGGGCCAGCACCCGGCGGAACGCGCCGTCGACCCAGCCCAGCACCGACTCCGGGCCCTGGCCGATCTTGATCGGCTCGTGTTCCTCGGCCAGCGGCTGCCCACCCAGGTCCACGACCGCGGCCCGGGCGTGGTTGCCGCCGAGGTCGGCCACCAGCACCACGCCGTGCCCGGTGTCGACCTCGAGCAGCTCGGCCGGGCGTCCGCCGGTCGATCCCTCGACGCCGGAAGCGCGCAGGTAACCGGTCGCGCGCAGCAGGTCGAGGCGCTGGGTGATGGTCGACCGGGCCAGGCCCGTGTAGCTCTGCAGCTCGCTACGCGTGCGGGCGCGTCCGGTGCGGACCAGCCACAGCAGGTGCCCCGCCGAGTTCTGGTTGCTCGGGAGGCGCTTCACGGCAGAAGTGGTCACGGTGAGTAGCGTAAACACCACCGTTGCCGGGGGCGATCACGCCGCACTATTGCCCGGTGGCGAGACATAAGTAGGACAGCGATCGGCCGGAAGATTGTGCGTTCCGCCACGAATGGCCCGACCGATAGGGTGAAATGTCGGAGTGCCGCAGACAGTGCAGTTCACCTCCCCGCAGTGCGTCGAAGTGGTCGACCAGCCCACCGCGAAGCTCGGTCCCGGCCAGGTACGCGTGCATACCAGCTTCTCCGGCATCTCGGCCGGCACGGAGCTGACCGCCTACCGTGGCACCAACCCGTACCTGAACAGGTCCTGGGACCCGGACCTGCGGTTGTTCGTCGACGACACCAGCGGCCTCAGCTATCCGGTGGCCGGGCTCGGCTACTCCGAGGTGGGCGAGGTCGTCGAGGTCGCCCCGGACGTCGCCGGCGACCCGGGCATCCCCGCGGTCGGCGAGCAGGTGTGGGGCATCTGGGGTCATCGCGCCGAGGCCGTCCTGCCCGCCGAGAAGCTGCGCGGCTGCACGGTCCCCGACGGTCTCGACCCGATCGCGGCGACGTTCGCCCGCGTGGGGGCGGTGGCCCTCAACGCCGTCCTGGCCGCGGACGTGCACCTCGGTGAGACGGTCGCCGTCTTCGGCCAGGGCGTCCTGGGCTTGCTCACCACGCGGCTCGTGCAGCTCTCCGGCGGCTCCGTCGTGGCGGTCGACGCGGTGCCCGGCCGCCTCGAGAAGGCGCTGGAGTACGGCGCCGACGCCGTCATCGACGTCCGTGAGGGCACGGTCGGGCCGCAGCTGCGCAGGCTCACCGACGGCCGCGGCGCCGACGTGGCGATCGAGATCAGCGGCTCGTACCCCGCACTGCACGAGGCGATCCGCGCGGTGGCGGTCAACGGCCGGGTGGTCGCCGCGGGCTTCTACCAGGGCGAGGCCGTCGGGCTGCGGCTCGGCGACGAGTTCCACCACAACCGCGTACGGCTGATCTGCTCGCAGATCGGCGGGGTCCCGCCCGACGTCGCCGGGCGCTGGGATCAGGTTCGCTTGAACCGCACGTTCCTCCGGCTGGCCGTCGAGCGCCAGATCGACCCGGCCGGGCTCGTCACCCATGTCATTCCGGTGGAAGAGGCGGCGGCCGCGTACCGCATGCTTGACCGCCGTCCCCACGAGGCCCTCCAGGTGGTGTTGAAGTTCCCGTGATCAAGCTTTCCTGCCAGGAGCAGTTGCTGCCCGGCCAGACGCTGCAAGAGAAGTTCGATTTCGCCCGGCGCGCCGGCTACGACGCCATCGAGGTACGCGGTCACGGCGACTTCGCGTTCCGCGACCGGCTGCCCGAGTTGCGCCGGGCGGCCCGTGACGGGGTGCCCATGCCGTCGGTGTGCGTCGACATGCGGCACTTCTTCGGCGCCTTCGACCCGGAGCTGCGCCGCGACGCCGTGGCCCAGCTCAAGTCGCAGCTGTCGGTGATCGCCGAGGTCGGCGGTCCCGGCGCGGTGGCCTGCACGCCGGCCTCGTGGGGCATGTTCTCGCGGCGGCTGCCCCCGTTCGAGCCGCCCCGCAGCGAGGAGGAGGACCGGGCAGTGCTGCTCGAGGGCCTCGGCGAGCTGGGTGAGCATGCCGCCCGCGAGGGTGCGACGCTCGTCCTGGAGCCGCTCAACCGCTACGAGGACCACATGGTCAACCGGCTCGAGCAGGCGGTCGAGCTCGTCGATGCGGTGGGCCTGCCCTCGCTGAAGGTGCTGGCCGACACGTACCACATGAACATCGAGGAGGACGAGCCCACGTCGGCCCTGGTCAAGGCGGCCGCGTCGGTGGGTCACGTGCAGGTCAGCGACTCCAACCGCTTCCAGCCCGGCGCCGGGCACCTCGATTGGGCGGCGCTGCTGGGGACCCTCGACGCCATCGGCTACGACGGGTACCTGGCGCTGGAGTGCCGGCTGCGCGGCGAACCGTCCGCCGCTGTCGCCGCCGTACCGGGCTTCCTGCGCCGGCACGACGTCAGCGGGCCGGCATGATCGACAACTTGGACCGGGGCGCCCGGCGGGTGCTGGCCGCGAACTGGCGGCACTGCGCCACCGTGCCGGCCGCGGCGCTGTATCCGCACCAGTGGAGCTGGGATTCGGCGTTCATCGCGATCGGGCTGCGCCACCTGTCCCCGGCCCGGGCCCAGCGGGAGCTGGAGGCGTTGTTCGGCGCGCAGTGGCGTGACGGGCGCGTGCCGCACATCGTGTTCGACCCGCAGGTCTGCGCCGACGCCTACTTCCCCGGTCCCGCGTTCTGGCGTTCCGGGGCGGTGCCCGGCGCACCGGGCGTACCGACCTCCGGCATCGTCCAGCCGCCCGCGCACGCACTGGCCGCCTGGTCGACCTACCTCGCGGACCCCGCGACAGCGCGCGCCCGTGGCTTCCTGCCCCGGATCTATCCGCGGCTGGTCCGGTGGCACCGCTATCTGGCGACCCGGCGCGATCTGAGCGGCGACGGCCTGATGTCGGTCGTGCATCCGTGGGAGTCCGGCATGGACAACAGCCCGGCCTGGGATCTCCCGCTGTCGCGGGTGGTTCCGGTGCCGACGACCGAGTTCACCCGGCGCGACCTCCACCACGGCGTCGCCGCGGAACGGCCCACCGACGAGGACTACGGCCGCTACGTCCGGCTGGCCCGCGACTACCGGGACGCCGGCTACGCCGATTCGCTGCAGGGGCACGGCTTCGCGGTCGAGGACCCGCTGTGCAACGCCCTGCTGGCCGCCGGCGAGCACGCGCTCGCGTCGATGGCGGCGGAACTCGGCCACGACCCGGAGCCGCACCTGACCGCCGCCGCCCGCTTGACCGACGCCTTGGTGTCCGCTCTGTACGACCCGGCCGCCGGGATGTTCTTTCCTCGTGACGCGCACACCGGCCACCTCATCCGCACCTATTCCGTAGGTGGCCTGGCTCCGCTCATCGTGGCAGACCTGCCGGTCGCCGCGGAACTGGTGAAGACGGCGCTGGGCGACCGGTTCCGGCTGCCCGAGGCCTGCCCGCTGCCGTCGTACGACCTCACCGCCGCCGACCACGACGCGAGCCGTTACTGGCGCGGCCCGGGCTGGGTCAACACCAGCTGGCTGGTCTGGCACGGGTTGCGGCTGCACGGCGAGACGGCCCTCGCCGACGACCTGCGGCGGCGTCTGCTGGACCGGGTGCGGACAGCAGGCTTCCGGGAGTACCTGGACCCGCTGACCGGGGCGGGCCACGGCGCGAGCGACTTCAGCTGGACGGCGGCGCTGACCCTCGACCTGCTCCGGGCGGCGTGAGCGGACACTCGGTGGTCGCGGGCACGACGTGTCTGCTCACCACCGCTGTGGGCGCGGACGTCGGGGCCACCAACTACCTCACCGCGCCTCATGACGCGGGCCCTGCGGGCACCACCGTCCTCACCGCCCCGACGGGCTCGGCGGTGGACGGGTTCTTCATCGACGACTGCCGTCACCTGTCGCGCATGGTGCTGAGCGTCGCCGGAGCACCTTTACGTGCGCTGCGCACCGACGACACGTCGACGGTCTACGCGCCGGAGACGGCCCGTCATGAGGACCCGCCCTACGCGGTGGTCCGGCGCCGGCAGGTCCGGCCCGGTCGCTTGGTGGAGTCGCTGGAGCTGACCAGCTTCCTCGGCACACCGCAGACCGTCGAGGTCGGTTATGAGCTGGCCGCCGACTTCGCCGACCAGTTCGAGCTTCGCTCGGCGCGCACCTTCGACAAGTCCGACGCACGGCGCCACGCCGATGCCACGGAGGACCGCCTGGTCTTCACCTACGCCCGGCGAGGATTCGAGCGCACGACAACGATTCGCGCCTCGCCTACCGCGGAGTTCTCCAACGATCGTCTGCAATGGACGGTCGTGGTGCCGTCCCGGGGTTCGATGACACTGGAGATCACAGTGTCGGGCGACGAGCAGGCCGGCAGTTCAGGTTCACCTTCGGCACCTCAGGATCGCCTTTCCCACTGCGTACGGCAGGGCCTCGCCGACCTCGACGCCTTGCGCATGCCGGCACCCGGGGTGCCCGGGGCGGTCGTGCCGGCCGCCGGTGCGCCCTGGTTTCTCACGGTCTTCGGCCGGGACAGCCTCCTGAGCTCGCTGTTCGCACTCCGCCACCGGCCCGAGCTGGCCGCCGGGACCTTGCGGGTGCTGGCCGCCACGCAGGGCCGCACGACGGACGCCGCCCGGGTGGAGGAGCCGGGCAAGGTGATCCACGAGATGCGCCGGGGCGAGCTCGCCACCACCGGCGAAGTGCCGTACGCCCGCTACTACGGGTCGGTCGACGCGACGCCGCTGTTTCTCATGCTGCTGGCCGAGCACCACGAGGTCACCGGCGACGACCTGCCGGCCAAGGAGCTGGAGGAAGCGGCCCGGGCCGCCGTCGGCTGGATGCTCGGTCCGGGCGGGCTGGCGACCGGCTACCTGCGGTACCGCACCGACCTGCCGGGACTGGTGCACCACTGCTGGAAGGATTCCGCGGACTCCGTCGTCTTCCGGGACGGCACCCCGGCCGCCGGGCCGATCGCGGTGGCCGAGGCCCAGGGCTACGCCTACCGCGCGCTGCTGGGCACAGCCCGGCTGGCGACAGGGGTGTGGGGCGACCCGGCCTGGGCGGCCACGCTGACCACGGCCGCGGCGGACCTGCGGGACCGGTTCGCCCGCGACTTCCGGCTGCCGGACGGTTTCGTGGCGCTGGCCCTGGACGGCACGGGCACGGCG
Source organism: Actinoplanes sp. NPDC004185 (assembly GCF_053603475.1). Classification (NCBI taxonomy): domain Bacteria; kingdom Bacillati; phylum Actinomycetota; class Actinomycetes; order Micromonosporales; family Micromonosporaceae; genus Actinoplanes; species Actinoplanes sp. NPDC004185. The sequence continues at coordinate 37,147 of NZ_JBSGFR010000038.1, forward strand.
GTCGACGCGGCGGCGTCCAACGCGGGACACCTGCTGTGGTGCGGGCTGCTCGCCGACGACTGGGCCGCCACGGTGGCCGACCGGCTGGCCGGCGAGGACTTCTTCTCGGGCTGGGGTGTGCGGACCTTGGCCGCGGGACAGGCGCCGTACCACCCGATGTCCTATCACCGCGGCGGGGTGTGGCCGCACGACACGGCGATCGCGGTGGCCGGGCTGGCCGCGGCTGGCCGCCGTACCGATGCCGCGCGGATCGCCGACGGGCTGCTCGCCGCCGCGTCCTTCGGCGACGGGCGGTTGCCCGAGGTGATGACCGGCCTGGCCCGGGAGCGCGGACGCGGACCGGTGCCGTACCCGCATTCATGCTCGCCGCAGGCGTGGGCGGCCGCCGCTCCCCTGCTGCTGCTGACGCTGTGAGCCGGCGCCGCCCGGCTCAGGGCGCCGACGTGGCCAGATGCACTCGTTCGCCCTGGATGCCGATCAGGGTGAGCAGCTCGGCGGGGCTCTCCCCGGCGCTGCCGATCCAGTGCGGTACGCCGGTGTCGAACTCGGCCGCCTCGCCCGGACCCAGCCGCAGGCGCCGGTTGCCCAGCAGCAGGGTGACGTGCCCGTTCATCACGTACAGCCACTCGTAGCCCTCGTGGGTGCGCGGCACCGGCTCGCCCCAGACCGAGGCCGGCGGGTAGATCACCTTGAACGCCTGGATGCCGCCCGCCCGCCGGGTCAACGGTACGAACGTCATGCCGCGGTACGTCACCGGGCGCAGGTGGATACGCGGATCGCCGGTGTCCTTGGCGCCGACCAGCTCGTCCAGCGTCGTGCCGTACGCGCGGGCCAGCGGCAGCAGCTGCTCCAGCGTGGGACGCCGCTTGCCGGTCTCCAGCCGGGACAGCGTGCTCGGGGTCAGGCCTGTCTCCCGTGCCACGTCGATCAGCTTGGCCCCGCGGGCCCGGCGGACCTCCCGGAGCCGCCCCGCCACGCCCGCCAGCACGTCCTGTTCCACCTCGTCCATCACCGCAGCTTGCCATTTGGCAACGGGCTTTGCACGTGGTCGCCCGGGCCGCGGATGCTCGGCCCCAACGCCTGAACCGAGGAGGAGCTGCCATGGGTCAACCGCCCTGGACCCGCGATCTCCGGGTCCGCCTCGACGAGCTGCTCGACCAGCACCGCTGGGCGACGCACGACTGCCTGAAAGGCATGAGCGAGGACGAGGCCCGCGCGTCGCTGGTCCCGTCCCGGACGACGCTGCTCGGGCTGGTCAAGCACCTGACCTACGTCGAGAGATTCTATTTCGGGCACGTCCTGACCGGCCGGCCCCTCAAGGAGCTCGGGGTGGCCGCCACCCCGGGCCGCTCGTTCGTCCTCCGGCCCGGCGACACCGTCGAGTCCGTCCAGGCGGCGTACCGCACCGCGTGCGAGGACTCCCGGGCCGCAGTGCGGGAACTCGGCCTCGAGCAGGTGGTCAGCGGCCGGAAAGTGCGGTCGGTGTGGGCGCTGTACGTCCAGGTGCTGCGGGAGCTCGCCCAGCATTGCGGTCACGCCGACATCCTGCGGGAGCAGCTCCTCGCGGCGAGGCCGCGCCGGACCCGGGCGCCGTCGGCGTGATCGCCTCGATCAGAGGGCGCCCAGGACGTGCTGGACGCCCGCGACGGCGGCACCGCGAGCCCAGTCGTTGAACGTCAGCGTGGCGGTGGTGAGGTCGAGGGCGCAGCGCTGGGTCTCGGCGGCGCCCGGGCGGAGCCGGTCGGCCACCGTATCGGCCAGGGCGGGGGATGCGGCGATCTCGGCGACGTCCTCCCCGGCGAGCACGATCCGGGTGGTCTGCAGGGCCCCGGCGAAGGTGGCGGCCAGGTGGCCGAGCGCCCGCGCGGAGCCGGTGAGCAGCCTGATGGCGGTACGGTCGCCGGCGGCCCGGGCCTGGACCAGCCCGTCGAAGGTCACGGGCCGGCCGGCCGCGGCCGAGGCATGGCGTTCGAGGTCCTCGCGGTTGAGGTAGGAGGCGACGCAGCCGGCATGCCCGAGGGAACATCGGGGACCGCGGCCGGTGAGGGGCGCGTGGGCCAGCAGGTGGCCGTTGTCGATCAGCTCCTCCACGACGACACCCTCACGGACGACCCCGAAGCCGAGGCCGGCGCCGACGGTGATCAGGCCGAAGGTGGAGTGGGTCCGGCCGGCCCCGAACCAGAGCTCCTCGCGGGCCAGCGCGGTGACGTCGTTGGTGACGACCACCGGCAGGCCGGTCTCCGCCCGCAGCGGGGTGGCCAGATCGGTGTCACGCCAGCCGAGGAAGGTGCCCTCGCGGACGACCGACCGGTTGACGACGACGCCGCCGAGCGACACGGCGATGCCGTCGACCGACGGCACGTGGCGGGCCAGCCGGTGCGCCAGCCGGGCCACGGTCCGCACGGTCGCCGCGACGGGCACCGTACCGTCGCTCCGCCGGCGCGGCAGGGCGGCCTTGGCGGCCCAGCGGACCTCGCCGACCATGTCGCACACGACGCCGTACGCCCGGTCGGCGGTGAGCTTGCAGCCCACGACGTGCCGGGCGCCGGGCACCGCGGACAGGATCTGGCGCGGACGCCCGACGGTGAATTCCGGCTCGACCTCCTGGGTGACCAGGCCGCCGTCGGTCAGTGACCGGGCCAGGCGGGACATCGACGCGTACGACAGCTGGAGCCGGTCACCGAGAGCGGCGCGGGTCGTCGGCCCGTGCACGAGCAGGTGCCGGGTCACCGCCAGTTCCGCGGTGGAGAGGGGTGCCATGCATCAAGCGTAAATAGTGACCCTTGTCACTTCGTAGCCGCCGCATTATTTTCAACCTGGTTGAAAGTAAGTCCGACCGAGTGGCCCATGCCGCCGGCGTCTCCGTGACGACGGGCGAAGGAGGATCCGATGGCCCTCAGCACCATCACCCGGCCGGACCGGACCGGCACCCCACGCGCCCGCAGACGGGACGACACCCGCCTGGCACTCATGTTCATCCTGCCCGCGCTGATCGGCTTCCTGGTCTTCATGGTGTGGCCCACCCTGCGCGGCATCTACCTCAGCTTCACCAAGTTCAACCTGCTCACCCCGCCGGAGTTCAACGGCCTCGACAACTACATCCGGATGGCCCAGGACCCGGTGTTCTGGAACTCGATGCGGGTGACGATCTACTACGTCGTCATCAACATCGCCCTGCAGACGGCGGCGGCCCTGGTCATCGCCGTGATGATGCAGCGGCTCACCCGGCGGACCTGGCTGCGCGGCATCGTGCTGGCGCCGTACCTGGTCTCCAACGTGGTGGCCGCGCTGGTCTTCCTCTGGATCCTGGACTACCAGCTCGGCATCGGTAACACGATCATCGCCGCGATCGGGCTGGACCGGGTCGCGTTCCTGTCCTCCGACGCCCTGGTCATCCCGACCATCGCGCTGATCAACGTCTGGCGGCACGTGGGCTACACCGCCCTGCTCATCTTCGCCGGCCTGCAGACCATCCCGGAGACGATGTACGAGGCGGGCCGGATGGACGGCGCCAGCGAGCCCCGGATGTTCCGCAGCATCACCGTCCCACTGCTGCGCCCGGTGCTGGCGCTGGTCCTGATCATCACCGTGGTCGGGTCGTTCCAGGTCTTCGACACCGTCGCCATCGCCACCCGCGGCGGACCGGTCGACTCGTCCCGGGTGCTCCAGTACTACATCTACGACGTCGCCTTCGGGCGCTTCCAGTTCGGGTACGCCTCCGCCATGTCGGTCGCGCTGCTGCTGGTGCTCGTGATCATCACCTTCGTCCAGTACCGGATCACCCGGGCCGACACCTCCGACCTGAACTGAGGAGCGAGCATGACCCTCGACACCGCTCCCCCGGCCACCACCATCGGACCGGCACCCGTCCCTCCCACCGTCGCGCCACCGGAGCCGAAAAGGTTCAGCGTCGGCCGCGCCCTCGCGTGGGCCTTCATGATCGTGGTCATCGCGATCAGCCTGTTCCCCTTCTACTGGATGCTGCGCACCGCGCTGTCCAGCAACAACGCGCTCTACGCGGGCAGTGACAGCCTGCTGCCCGTGCAGCCGTCGTGGGACGGCTTCGCCCGCGTCTTCGGCCTGCAGAGCGGCCAGGAGGCCATCGACGCCGGCGGTGCCGGGCAGCCCATCAACTTCTGGCGCTACCTGTTCAACTCCGTGGTGGTGTCCACATTGGTCACCGTCGGACAGGTCTTCTTCTCGGCGATGGCCGCGTACGCCTTCGCCCGCCTGGAATGGAAGCACCGGGAGAAGTGGTTCCGCTTCTTCCTCGGCGGCCTGATGATCCCCACCATCTTCACCCTGCTGCCGAACTTCGTGCTCATCAAGCAGCTCGGCCTGGTCGACACGCTGCTCGGTATCGCCCTGCCGAGCATGCTGATGACCCCGTTCGCGGTGTTCTTCCTGCGCCAGTTCTTCCTCGGCATCTCCAAGGAGGTGGAGGAGGCCGCGCTGATCGACGGCGCGTCCAAGGTGCGGGTTTTCTTCCGGCTCATCCTGCCGATGTCCACCGCACCGATCGCGACGCTGGCCATCCTCACCTACATCTCCGTCTGGAACGAGTACTTCTGGGCGTTGATGGTCAGTTACACCGACAAGTCCCGGGTGCTCACCGTGGCGCTCGGCGTGTTCAAGTCGCAGACCCCGCAGACCGGTCCGGACTGGGCGGGCCTGATGGCCGCCACCCTGGTCGCCGCGCTGCCGATGCTGCTGCTCTTCATGGTCTTCGCCAAACGGATCGTCAACTCCATCGGCTTCAGCGGGATCAAGTGATGTCACGTAGCTACCGGGCCACCGCGGCCGCCCTCGCCCTGACCCTGCTCACCGCCTGCGGAGGTGCCGGCAGCGGCGGCACCACGGGCACGATCGAGTACTGGCTCTGGGACTCCGCCCAGCAACCCGGTTACCAGAAGTGCGCCGACGCGTTCCAGCGGGAGAATCCGGGCCTGCGCATCAACATCTCGCAGTACGGCTGGGATTCGTACTGGTCGAAGCTGACCGCCGGCTTCATCGCCGACGCCGCACCGGACGTCTTCACCGACCACCTGGCGAAGTTCGCCCAGTACGTCGACCTGGAGGTGCTGCGGCCGCTGGACGACCTGGCGCCGACCAGCGACATCCGGGACAGCGACTACCAGCCGGGCCTGGCCGAGCTGTGGAAGGGCAAGGACGGCAAGCGGTACGGCGCCCCGAAGGACTGGGACACGGTCGCGGTGTTCTACGACAAGGCGGCCCTGGACGCCGCCGGCGTGGACCCGGCCCAGTTGCAGAACCTGTCGTGGAATCCGCGGGACGGCGGCACCTTCGAGAAGCTCGTCGCGCATCTGACCATCGACGCCAAGGGCGTGCGCGGTGACGAGCCGGGCTTCGACAAGAACAACGTCAAGACGCACGGGCTGGCCTCCGAGGGAGCCGGCGGCGGAGGCTGGGGACAGACCCAGTGGTCGGCGTTCACCGCCAGCGCCGGCTGGCAGGCCACCGACACCAATCCCTGGGGCACCCGCTTCAACCTCGACCAGCCGGCGTTCCAGGACACCCTGCGGTGGTACTTCGGGCTGGCCGACAAGGGCTTCATGCCGACCTACGCCGAGATCGGCGGAAGCAACCCCATCGGTACGGACAAACAGCTCCAGTCCGGGATCGCCGCCCTGGGCATCAGCGGCTCGTGGATGATCTCGACCTTCACCAAGCTCACCGACGCGGCGGGCAGAAAGCTCGAGATCGGTGTCGCCCCCACCCCGATCGGGCCGACGGGCAAACGCGCCTCGATGTTCAACGGCCTCGCGGACTCGGTCACCACCCTGTCGAAGCAACCCGGGAACGCGGCCAAATGGGTCAAGTTCATGTCCGGCGAGCAGTGCCAGAACCTCATCGGCGAATCCGGCGTGGTGTTCCCGGCCCGGCCCGAAGCCACCGACCTCGCCGTCGCCTACAACAAGAACGAGCGCAAGCTCGACGTCACGGCGTTCACGGATCAGGTGAAGGACAAGACGACGTTCCTGTTCCCGGTGACCACCAACGCCGCGGACATCACCGCCCTGCTGCAACCGCGCCTCGACGCGGTCTACCTGGGCAGCAAGCCGGTCAGCTCCCTGACCGAGCTCAACGACCAGCTCAACGAACTGTTCGAGGTCGCCCAGTAGGTGCGGCCGGCGTGGGGCCGGACCCGGTGGCCGCCCGGTACCCGGCGCCGCGCATCCTGGCCTGATGGAATCCAGCGAAGACCTGGCGGTGTCCGTCACGGACGGGATCGGGCTGCTCGAACTGCGGCGGCCGCCGAACAATCATGTCGACGCCGGGCTGATCGGCCGGCTCGCCGATGCCGCCGGCGCACTGGACCAGGACACCGGCTGCCGGGTGATCGTGCTGGCGGCCGAGGGCAAGAACTTCTGCGGGGGCGCGGACCTGGGTTCGGCGGAGTTCGCCGGGGACATGGTGGTCGCCGCCGAAGGCCTGTACCGGCGGGCGGCGCGGCTGTTCGAGGTGCGGACCCCGATCATCGCCGCGGTGCAGGGCACCGCGGTGGGCGGTGGCCTGGGACTGGCGTGTGCCGCGGACTTCCGGGTGGCGGAGCCGTCGACCCGGTTCGTCGCCAACTTCGCCCGGCTGGGGTTTCATCAGGGGTTCGGGCTCAGCGTCACCCTGCCGGAGCTGGTGGGCCGGCAGCTGGCCACCGATCTGCTGCTGACCGCCCGCCGGGTGGGTGGCGAGGAGGCGGTCGCCATCGGGCTGGCCGATCGGCTGGCCGAGCCGGGGCGGGTGCGGGAGACGGCCCTGCACTGGGCGCGCTCGATCGCCGCGGCGGCGCCGCTGGCCGTACGGTCGATCCGCGCGACCCTGCGCGGAGACCTGCCGCAGCGGGTCCGCCGGGCCATGGAGCACGAGCTGGCCGAACAGGCCGCTCTGTGGCGGACCCGCGACAGCGCCGAGGGCATCGCCGCGAGTCTGCAACGACGGACGCCGGTGTTCCGGGGCGAGTAGGCATTGACTATTAACAATATGTGTACTTTATTAACAGTTACCGAGTGCACCCACCGGCACGGAGGTAACCCATGCGTCAGCCGATCGCCGTCCTCACGATCGCCGTCACCGCCCTCCTCCAGGTTCAGACCGCGTCGCCCGCGCAGGCCGCCACCGTCTGCAACCGCTACTGCGACGCCCGCGACCCCGCCCTCTCCCCCGGCGACCGCGTCGCCACCAGCACCACCCTGTACGGCCGCTCGTTCAAGGTTCACGTCAACGACAACGACGCGATGATCTGGGCGACCGTCGAGAACGGCCAGGCCGGCGACCAGGTGTGGCTGGACCGCTCGTTCGACGGCGGGCGCACCTGGCCGGGCGACAGCCGGCTCGGCGACACCACCGTCCCGGCCGGCTCCGGCAGTGCGCGCACCACCATGTTCAACGTCGACAACTGGGCTTCCCGCGGGGTCGGGGTGCTGCGCGCCTGCGGCAAGGCCGGCGACCGGCCCGAGCTCACCTGCACCGGCTGGGTCCGCAGCACCTGGAACGCGTGGGACCGGCGCACCGCCGCGGCCACCGCGCTGATGATGCGGTTCGACCAGGGCACCGGGCTCTTCGACACCAACGGCTGGTGGACCGGCGCGAACGCGCTCACCGCGCTGATCGACAACAGCCGGATCAGCGGCATGCGCAGCTACGACTACGCGATCGCGGCCACCTACGACAAGAACATCAACTCCCGGCAGGGCCAGTTCCGCAACGAGTATCTCGACGACACCGGCTGGTGGGCGCTGGCCTGGGTGGCCGCGTACGACCGGACCGGTGACAGCCGCTACCTGAACACCGCCCGGGCCGGCGCCGACCACATGTTCAGCTACTGGGACACGCGCTGCGGCGGTGGCATCTACTGGCGTACGGACCGGACCGTCAAGAACGCCGTTGCCAACAGCCTCTACATCCAGCTCAACGCCGCCCTGTCGCTGCGCATCAGCGGCGACAGCGTCTACCGCGGACGGGCACAGGCCGGCTGGACGTGGTTCCAGAGCACCGGGATGCTCAACAGCTCGAACCTGGTCAACGACGGCCTCAACCTGAGCACCTGCCGCAACAACGGCGACGTCACGTGGACCTACAACCAGGGGGTGCTGATCAACGCGCTGGTCCAGCTCAACCGGCTGACCGGTGACGCGAACGCACTGACCGTGGCTCGCCGGGTCGCCGACGCGGCCACCACGAGCACGTACCTCAACAACAACGGCATCCTGCGCGAGCCCAACGAACCCGACCAGTGCAGCGGGGACGGGGTCTCGTTCAAGGGCGCGTTCATCCGTGGGCTCGGCGTGCTGAACGCGGCCGTCGGACGGCCGTACGACAGCTACCTGCGGCGGCAGGCCGATTCCGCGTACGCCAGGAGCCGGACGGGTTTCGACGCGTACGGCAGCCATTGGGCGGGCCCTTACGTCAACACGAACCACTCCTGCCAGCACAGCGTGCTCGACCTGCTGAACGCCGCGCCCTGACACGGCGGTGGCAGGATGATCGGCCATGGTGAACGACGACGCGTGGCAGACGATCTCCCCGCGCCTGCTCTCCTGGGCCGACGTCGACCCGGCGCGGCATCCGTTCGACGCCGGCGAGGCACTCGGGGCGGTGCGGGCCGTCGCGCCGCCGGTGCCGCCGCGCCCGCGGTGGACCCCGTCCGGGCAGCTCGGCCGGGAGGAGGCCGAACGCTGGCGGAACGCCGTGAGCCACACCCTCGTCGACCGGTACGGACGGTGGGCCTGCGGCTGGTGCTGGGCCGGCGGCGAGGGCGACTACGACGGTGGCCCGGTCGGCTCCTGGTGCTGCGTCTCGGACTCGATCGCCGGCCCGGAGGAGACCCTGGCCCTGGTCGCCACCGCGCTGTGCGAGTGGCGGGACTGGCTGGAGAGGTCACCGGGCAGCCGGCGTCCGCGCTGGTCACCCTGGCCGACCCGGCCGGGGACTGGCCTGACACCTGGCCGCAGGACTGACCCTCCGCGCGGGGCAACGGTGTGCCCACCGTGCTGCAGCCGGCCGGGCGGCCGAGATACGCGTCGCGCGACGACGATCTGACGGCCTGGCAGGCGGTACGGGCCCGGGTCGACTGGGCGGCGGTGACCCGTCCGGTGCCCGGCCCGGTCCGCGGCGACCGGGACGGCATCGCCGAGCACGTCGCCCGGCGACCGGCGGACAGCACCGCGCTCTCGGCTGCGCTCGAGGAGGCCAGGCGCGATGCCGCGGACGGTGGCCCGCTCACCTTCTCCCGGCTGGAGCGGTGGCAGCGCACCGTGCTCGGTGTCCCGCACACGCCGTTCCGCACCCGCCCGGCGTCGGCCAAGGGCGGCCGCGAGAGCTACTACTGGCGGGACGACCTCCCGGAGGTGTTCGAGCGGTGCCTGCTCGAGGCCACCGACGACACCGTCCCGTTGCCGTCGCGGGCCGCGCGCGTCTATCTGGACATGGCCCTCTTCCACCCCTTCGCCGACGGCAACGCGCGCGCGGCGATGCTCGCGCTGGCCTTCGTGCTGGCCCGCGACGGCGTGCTGATCGACCGGGCCGCGCCCCTGCTGATGACCGTCCGCCGGGCCCACGACATGCTCGCCGCTGCCGGACTGGCCGGCCTGATCGAGATGCTGATCGACGCCACCCGCATCCGGTAGCGGCACGACGCGGGCTGATCATCCCGACGGGCCCGGCCGGCAGGTGCCGGCCGGGCCCGCTGTTCACGTCAGCCGCAAGCTGACCCGTTGAGGGTGATCAGCTCCGGTGCCGGGTTCGGTCCGCCCGGCGTCGTCGCGTTGAAGCCGAGGTACACCGTCTGCCCCGGCTGGATCCGGCGGTTGACCGTGGTGTTCTTCACGGTCACCGTGGCACCGGCCTGTGTGGCCTCGGCCGACCACGCCTCCCGGAGCTTCTGGCCACCGAGGAAGGCGAAGCGGGCCGTCCAGCCGTCGACCACCGTGCTGCCCGTGTTGGTGATCGCCAGCTGCGCGGTGAAGCCGCCGTTGCCCTGCCAGGGGCCGTAGTTCGTGTACTCGGCCTTGCAGGACGAGGCCGCCGGCAGCTGGCCCGCGCCCTGGTCGGCCAGGAACGACGACACCCAGGCGAGCGCCGAGTTCCAGTTGATGGCCACCTCGTTCGTCGCGTACGACTCGATGTGGTCGACGTAGCAGAACTGCGGCTTGCACCCTTCCAGCAGATCCTTGGCGTACGGGTCGTCCAGGCCCGCGTTGGCCCCGCCGGCCAGTGAACCGGCCGGCGGATGGGGCAGGGCGGCGTCGGCCTGGTGGGCGAAGATCCGGCTGTGCTGGTTCTGCGACGCGTGCTCGCCCCAGCCGGTGACGTACGACTGGTTCAGCGCGTTGCGGCCGAAGACGTAGTCGACGCCCTGCAGCGCCCCGTCGCGGTAACCGGCCTTGCCGGTCAGGTCGAAGGCGGTGGCCAGCACCACGACGTTGTTGAGGATGTTGCTGTTGCCGCCCCAGAAGTAGCTGCCGGCGTCACCGGGCATGGGCAGCCCGTACGCCTGGGCCTTCAGCGTCGCCAGGTAGCGGTCCGCCGCGGTGACCACCGACTGGCGGACCCGCTGCCGGTCGGCCGCCGGCAGCAGGTTCGGCACCGTGGCCAGGTCGAGCCGGCCCAGAGCGGCCGTGCTGCCCCAGCCGAAACCCGTGGCCGCGAAGACGTCGCCGGTGTGGTGCGGCGAGGCGGTCAGATCACTGAGGTACGGCTGCTCGCCCGTGCTCAGGTACAGCTCCGCCGCGGCCCAGTAGAACTCGTCGCTGACGTCGGCGTCGCCGTAGCCACCACCGCCACCACCGAGGTCCTGAGCCGCCTTCGCCGGATTCGCCTTCGCCGCGGTGTACGCGGTGCGCGCCGCGGTGAGGCACTTGGCGGCGAACGCCGCGTCGTAGGGCGCGAACAGCCGTGCGCACTGGGCCGCGGTGGCCGCCAGGTTCAGGGTGGCGGCCGTCGACACCGGGTGCAGTTCCCGCTGCTCGGGGTCGTCCTCGGGCTGCATCGGGATGCCGGTCCAGTTGGCGTCGTGGATCTTGTGGTGCACCATGCCGGCGAGCGGCTTGCCGGCCGGCACCTGCATGCGCATGAGGAACTCCAGCTCCCACCGCGCCTCGTCGAGGATGTCGGGCACGTTGTTGCCGCGCTCCGGCACCCGCAGCGTGCTGTCGGCCAGGGCAGCCCCGTGCGCCGCGGTGACAGCCGTCTTGGTGCGTTCGAAGGTGCTCATGAGCTGCTGGACGGCGATGCCGCCGTTGACCACGTATTTGCCGTGGTCGCCGGCGTCATACCAGCCGCCGCGCACGTCCAGGCGGTAGTCGCAGGCGTTGGCGCGGCAGGGCACGTCGGTGTCGCCGCGGTTGGGGGCCACGCCGAGGTGGCCGGCCGGGCGGGCGTACTCCTCGCCGACCAGGTCGCCGTCGATCGCGATGCCGCTGCGCTGGATGTAGAAGAACTGCAGGGCGTCTGAGCGCAGTTGCTTGTAGACGGTGCCGGAGATGTCGAACGGGTGGCTGGTCTGCCCGTCGGCGACCAGCGTGTAGCCGGTGCCGGCGGTGCGGAAGCCGGAGAAGTCGATGGTGTGCACGTTCTGACCCGAGGCGGCGTCCACCCCGCGCGGCGTGCTGGTGCCGTCGGCGACCACGTCACCGGCGGCGTTCTTGAGCTGCCAGCCGAACGCCGTGGTGGCCTCGGTGACCACGGTCGCGTTCTTGGGCCCGGCCGGCAGGTAACCGACCTGGTTGACGCGGACCCGCGGCCCGGTGTCCGGCGTGTACGGCGGCTCTTCCTCGCCGCCGATCAGCGACACGTTGTCCACGCAGAAACGGTACGCCCCGGCATTGCCACCGACCTGGAAGGCGACCTGACCCGCGGTGGTGTCGGCCGATGCGGTGAAGGTGAACTCCACGTGCTGCGTGGTCGAGGTCAGCGCGACGTCCCGCGACAGGAACGAGGTGTACGGCTCGGCGCCCAGCTGGACGGCGGCCCGCACGCTCGCGCCCGGGGTGGCCGAGGCGTCGAACGACAAGGTGTACGAGGACCCGGCGATGAGCGCCACACCGTTCTGCCCGATGCCGGCGTCCCAGGGGTTGGCCAGCCCGGCCGGTACCGCGGTGCACAGCCGGCCGTCGCCGGTCCCGGTGTCCGTGGTCCCGTACGAGTACCAGCCCGCGGTCCCCTCGGAGAAGTCGCCGTTCTCGACCTGCTCCGGTCCGGCCGGCGGGGGCGTGTCGCCGTCGCTGGTCAGGCTGACATCGTCCAGGCAGAAGGTGTACGCCTCGGCGCTGCCACCGAGCTGGAACGTCAGCGTGCCGTTGGCCGAGTCGAGACCTCCGGTGAAGGTGTACTCGAACTTCTGCGCCTCGGGGGTCAGCGCGACGGCCCGGGACAGCGCCGCGGTGTACGGCGCTTCGTTGAGCTGCACGTTGGCCCGGACGGTCACCGCGGCGCTGGCCGAGGCGCTGAAGCTGAGGGCGTAGGCAGCGCCGTTGATCAGGGGGACGTCGTTGTGGCCGAGGCTGACGTCCCAGGCATTGGTGGTGCCGGCCGGGACCTCGGCGCAGAGCCGGCCGCCGACCGCGGAGATGGGTGCGTTCTCGGTGGACCACCAGCCGGTGGTGCCGCTGGTGAAGGTGCCGTTGGGGATGTGCTGGACCGGCTCGGCGGAGGCCGGTTGGACCGTCAACAGGGACAGGCCGAGGCCGGCCGCGGCGCTCGCCGCGATCAGCCTGGCGGCCCGCCGGCGTCGATGTGGAGTCACGGGGGTCCTCTCAGAACTTCGCGGCCGGTGCCGGAGCGGTGGGACGGCCGCGCAGGGGCGGAGCGCTGTGGGAGCGCTCCCATATCCGCGAATGTTGCCAGCCGGTCAACCAGCCGTCAATCGACCGTCGTGAGGGTTTGCACCGGTCTGCAAGAGTTACGGCCATCGATGGGCTGGGCCGTCGGGCCCGGCTGACGGGAGGCCCTTCCATGCGCCTGCGAAAACTGTCCGCCGCTCTGCTCGCCGCCGGGACGGCTGCCGCGCTCGCCGCGGCCGCGCCCGCCGCGGCGAACGCGGCACCCGGTCCCCGAGCCCCGCTCGGCCCGGTGACCACGGCATCCACCAGCCTCACCCTGATCACCGGCGACCGGGTGATCGTCGCACCGGACGGCCGGACCAGCGTCGAACGCGCGCCCGGCCGGGCCGGCACCCGGTTCCTCAGCCACCGGGTCGCCGGACACCACTACGTCATCCCGGTGGACGCGCTGCCCCTGGTCCAGGGCGGCCGGCTCGACCAGCGGCTGTTCGACCTGACCGCGCTGCGCGACTTCGGCTACACCGGGGAGGCCGAGCTGCCGTTGCTCCTCGCGTACCCCCGCTCCGGAAACCGCAAGGGACCCGCCGCCGCCCGCGCGGCGGCCGGCGGGACGGCCCGCGTCGCCCGCGATCTGGGTGGGGTGAGCGCGCTCGCGGTGCGCGCGCAGCGCACCGCGCGGGCCGAGCTCTGGACCTCTCTGACCACGGGTACGGCGGCAGCCCGCACCCTGAGCCCGGGCGTCGAGCGGGTCTACCTGGACGGCAAGCGCAAACTCGACCTGGACGTGAGCGTGCCGCAGATCGGTGCGCCGACGGCCTGGCAGGCGGGCCTGGACGGCACCGGCGTCACGGTGGCGATCCTCGACTCCGGCATCGACGCCACCCACCCGGACTTCGCCGGGAAGATCGTGGCGGCCGAGAACTTCACCCCCGACCCGAACACCGACGATCTGGTCGGCCACGGTACGCATGTCGCCTCGATCATCGCCGGCAGCGGCGCGAAGTCCGGGGGCAAGTACAAGGGCGTGGCGCCCGGCGCGAAGCTCGCGATCGGCAAGGTGTGCTCGACCGAGTTCTGCGAGGAATCGTCGATCCTGGCCGGCATGCAGTGGGCCGCGCAGGCCGCCCCGGTGATCAACATCAGTCTGGGCGGCGGTGACACGGCGAACATCGACCCGCTGGAGCAGGCCGTCAACGATCTCACCGCGGCCCACGGCGCCCTCTTCGTGATCTCGGCCGGCAACTCCGGGGCCACCGCGACGATCGGCTCACCGGGCAGCGCCGACTCGGCGCTCACCGTCGGTGCGGTGGACGACGAGGACCAGCTGGCCGACTTCTCCAGTCGCGGCCCACGGGTCGGCGACGACGCGATCAAGCCGGACATCACCGCACCGGGCGTGGACATCGTCGCGGCCCGCGCCGCGAACGGTCAGATCGGCACACCGGCCGGGGAGGGTTACGTGAGCCTCTCCGGCACCTCGATGGCCGCCCCGCACGTCGCCGGCGCGGCGGCGATCGTCACCCAGCAGCACCCCGGCTGGTCACCCCGGCAGCGCAAGACCCTGCTCATGGGGGCCGCGGAGCCCGCGGCCGGCGTGGACGTGTTCGGCCAGGGCGCGGGCCGGGTCGACGTGGCCCGCGTGGTGCGCCAGGCGGTGTCCGTGGACGAGGGCAGCGTGAGCTTCGGCCGGCAGCAATGGCCGCACGACGACGACATCCCGGTCACCAGGACCGTCACCTACCGCAACGGCGGCACCGCCGCGATCACCCTGGCGCTGGCGCTGACCGGCGAACCCGGCACCTTCACCCTGGCCGCGTCCAGTCTGACCGTGCCGGCCGGCGGCACCGCCACGACCACGGTCACGGCGGACACCCGGGGCGCGGGCACCGACGGCTTCAAGACCGGCCGGCTGGTCGCGACCGGTCCCGGCGACGTCCGGGTGGAGACCCCGGTCGCGGTGAACCGGGAGGTGGAGAGCTACGACGTCACGCTGGAGCACCTGGGCCGCGACGGACACGCCGCCGAGCACTTCACGTCGCTCAACCGACTGGACGAGCCGGCGTTCTACGACGTCTCCGGCGCCGAGCCGGCCGACAAGGTGCGCCTGCCCAAGGGCGAGTACGGCCTCTTCACCTGGATCTACGGTGAGGACGACAGCACGATGCTGGTCCAGCCGAAACTCGTGGTCCGCGGGCCGATGACCGTACGGCTCGACGCCCGCCGCGGGCAGCCGGTGCGGATCACCGTGCCCCGCAAGGACGCCACCCCGGCCCTGGTCGCGGTCAACGCCGACTGGGTCGGCGACGGGTACGGGTCCGGCGCGTCCGCGCTGTCCGACACCGGCGACGACATCTTCGTGGGGCAGGTCGGCCCGCGCCGCAGGCAGCCGGGCTTCTACGGGTCGGTCAACGCCGCCTTCGCGAAGTTCGACAAGGCGACCGAGTCGTTCCAGGACACCCCGTTCACCTACAACCTCGCCTACCTGAAGGAGGGCGCGTTCTACACCGGCTTCACCAAGCGGGTCCGGGCCGGCGAACTGGCCACGGTGCGGTCCCGCTTCGCCCGGGAGGCCGAAGGCGTCACCGCGGTCAAGCTGAACTGGCCCAACCTCGGGCCGAGCATCGGCGGATGGGCCGTCGGCCTGCCGTTCCGGCTGCCGTCGCGGCGCACGGAATGGCTGAGCACCGAGGGCCGGACCACCTGGTCGGGCGAGTTCGACCAGGAGCGGCAGACGGATCCGGACAGCTCCCCCGAGCTGCTGAGCATCGCGTTCTCGGCCGAGAAGCGGTACCGCCCGGGACGCACCTATGCCGAGGACTGGAACCGTGCGGTCTTCGCCCCCTCGGTCGCCGGGGACATCAACGCGGCGCTGCGGATCGAGAACCTGATCATCGCCGGCGTCCCGCTGTTCGGCGACGGCGCGGGCCACTGGGGCGACGCACGCACGGAGACGGCACGAACCGCGCTGTACTCCGGCGGCAAGCTCATCGGCGAGGAACCGTCGGGCTACGCCGAATTCGAGGTGCCGCCGGGTAACGCGCAGTACCGGCTGGAGCAGTCCGCCACCCGCAGCGCGCCGTTCCGGCTGTCCACATCGGTGAGTGCGGCCTGGACGTTCCGCTCGGCGACGGCCGCCGGGGAGGCCCCGACGCGCCTGCCACTGTCGAGCGTGCGGTTCAGCCCGCGGGTGAACGAGCTGAACGTAGCGCCGGCGGGTAAGGCGGTCCTCATCCCGGTCACCGTAGGACGAACGTCCGGGTCGGCGGCCGGAGCCAACCGTACGCTGACCGCCGATTTCTCGACGGACGACGGGCGCACGTGGCAGCCGGCCACGGTGCGCGGGACGGGCGACCGGCGGACGGTGCGGGTCACCAACCCGGCTGCGGGCGGGTTCGTGTCGTTGCGGGCCAACGCCACTGACACTGCGGGCAACACGGCCGCGGTGACGGTGCTGCGGGCGTACGAGGTCGGCTGACGTGCGGAGGCGGTGGGTCAGGTGACCCACCGCCTCCTCACCTGTCCAGGATCACGGCGACCGTCACCCGGCCTTGATCGTCGCGGTGGGAGATCGCGTGGCCGGTGCGGTCCGTACCGTCCAGGTGCAGGGACAGGGGTGCGCCCTCGCCCAGGAAGTTGCGCCACCAGGTCTTGGCCTCGGGCATGCGGACGCCGATGGTGATGCGGTCACCGTCGCGGCGGTAACCGACCGGGATCGTGAACGTCCGGCCGGAGCGACGTCCCGTGTACGTCAGCAGCACGATCTTGCGGCCGACGAGCCGGCCCCAGCGCGGGGAGGCGGTCAGGGCGGCCATCCGCTTGTTGACCGGGACGGCGAAGCGCACCAGCGAGGCGCGCGAGAATGACGGCATGCGGGGGACGGTAGCGGGACGGCCCGTCCGCTTCGCCGAAGTGAGACAGGTGCCGGTGCGTTCGTCTCAGTAGCCTGCGGGTGGGGAGGTCACGCGGGCGAGGTAGTTGTCGGGGCGGACCAGGAAGGTGGCCGGGGCGCTGACGTCGTACGCCTCGTGGGCGTGGCCGTCGCGGTCGACGACGGCGCCCTCGGCGGCCGGCGCGCCCGGCCGGACGATGTGGTGGATGTGCAGGTCCGGCGACTCCGGCGGGAGCTCGGCGTCGGGTGCGTCGAAAACCAGCACTGTCCAATGCGGACCACGGAGCAGGTCGAAGACGCGGGTCGGACCGCAGGGCGCGTCGGGTGCCCGGTCCCCCGCGTGCAGCAGGCCCGACGCGCTCTGCGTGCCGTCGGCCAGCGGCCCGTCCCGGTAGGTCAGGGACAGCTGGCGCAGCACGGGATCGTCGCGGCGCATCGCGTCCTCGGCGTTCGCGGCGTGCCGGCGGTGCAACCGCGTGCTGATGCCGAGCACCTCGGCCGCCACCGGCAGGCGCTCGGCCTCGTAGGTGTCGAGCAACGCGTCGTCGCCGGTGGCCAGCTTCCAGCCCAGGTTGAAAGCGTCCTGGATCCCGGTGTTGAGACCTTGCCCACCGGCCGGCGAGTGCACGTGGGCGGCATCGCCGGCCAGGAAGACATTGCCGACCCGGTAGCGGTCCACCATCCGGATGTTGGCCCGGTACAACGAGGTCCACCCGACGTGCGTCAGGCTGACCCCAGCCTGAACTTCATCGACGAGCCGTTGCAGGGCCGCCGGCGTCAGCTCCTGCCGTGCGTGGTCTTCCGGTGCGGGTTCCTCCGCCAGGGGTGCGGTGAGCTGGAAGTCCTCGGTGCCCGGCAGTGGGCACAGCCCCAGCCGGAGGGAATTCGGCCGGGCACCGGGCCACACGTGCCAGTGATCGCGGTCCAGGCCGGTCAGCCGGACGTCGGCGATCAGCATCCGCTCCGTGTCGTGGGTCTCCCCGGCGAAGCCCACCCCGAGTGCGCGCCGGATGGTGCTGCGGCCACCGTCCGCGGCCACGAGGTACGTCGTGGTGACGCGCTCGCCGGTGCTGAGGTTGACGTGAACCGCACCGTCGTCCTGGGTGAAGCCGGTGACCTCGACGCCGAGCTCGACCCGGCCGCCGAGCTCGGCCAGCCGTCCGGTCAGCAGTTCGGCGGTGCGCCACTGCGGCACCATCAGGATGTCGGGGTACGGCACCGCGGGGGTCGGGGCGTGCAGTTCGGCCATCCGCCGCGTCATGGTGGCGCCGTCCGGCAGGTGGATCAGCAGCTCGGGATAGTCCCCGCCGAACTCGCGGAACCGGTCGAGCACGCCGAGGGCCTCGAGGATCTCCTGGGTGCGCGGCTGCACCCCCTTGCCCCGTGACCCGGCGTACGGCGTCGGTGACTTCTCCACGATCCGGAACGGCACACCGCGCCGGGCCAGGTCGATCGCCAGCGTGAGCCCGGTCGGGCCCGCACCCGCGATCAGTACGGTGAATCTTGATTCGGTGAACATGGATTCACCATAGGCGAGCTGGTAGCGTGCGGTCAAGGCACGGATCTCGGAGGTGGGCATGGCGGTCGGGGTACGCAAGCGGCAGGCCGCGGAGACCGAAGCCGAACTGAAGGCGGCCGCGGTCCGGGCGTTCGCGCGTCTCGGCTACCTGAACGCCAAGATCACGGACATCACGGCCGAGGCCGGTCGTGCGGCAGGGTCCTTCTACACCCACTTCGCCAACAAGGAAGCGCTGCTCGAGGCGCTACTGGCGGACCTGCTGGCCGAGGGCGACGTGTCCGCCGCGACCCCCGGGCACAGCGACGACTTCCGCGACCGGGACGCGGTGCGCTGGCACGTGACCGCCTACTGGGAGTTCTACCGGCGACACCGCACGATCGTGGTGGCGCTGCAACAGGCGGCCACGGTGGACGAGTCGTTCGCACGGCGCAGCCGGGAGCTGATGGAGCCGGATCTGAGGCACATCGCGGACCACCTGGCGAAACTGGACCTGCCGGGCGAGCCGCTGGTGGTCGCGTCGATGTTCACGGGCCTGCTGTCGACCGTCGCCGACCTCTGGCTGTCCGGGCGCGGCCCGGACCTGGGCCGGGAGCTGTCCGACGAGGAAGCGATCGAGACGCTGACCTCGTTCCTGCACGCCGGCATCGGCGGCCGACAGCCCTGAGCCGTCGCCCCGGGCCGGGCAGGGCGGGCCGGGCGCGGAGCGGCCCGGATACGGGTGTGAGGGTGACGACGAGACGTCATGCGCGAGCAAGCCCGAGGCCATCCCGGCACCGATCCCGCCCCGATGATTGAAGACCTCACCCCGGGGCACTGCTCCGGCTGCCACCCACCCCGAAGGAGCCACCATGCGGGCCCTGATCTACACCGTCGCCGCCGTAGCTGTTGTGCTCATTGTGCTGGGCCTGATTCTCAAGGCCGTCAAATGGCTCATCATCATCGGCCTCATCGCCCTGGTCGCCTCCATCGTCATGGGCGTCGTGAAGGGCCGCCGGGCGCTGCGCTGAGCCGGCTCGCGCGACCGGGCGACGCGCCCAGGTGTGAGCCGGAGCGGGGGCCGATCGCTCGCCCGGGCTTCCACCGCGGCGGCCGGCTCTCGACCCTGGCATCACGAAAGGCCCTGATCACAGCGATCAGGGCCTTCGGACCGGGTCCTGCCTCAGCCGGCGACCGTGATGGTGAAACTGTCGATGTTCGCGCCGTCGCTCTGCCGGACGTCCGGGTTGGTGTAGTCCACCAGCGTCGTGGCGGTGCCGAGCGGGCCGGCCGGCGTCTCCGCCGGCGCTGTCAGCACCCACTCGAAGGTGCGCTCCTCGCCCTCGGGGAGCTGGCCGCCGTACAAGGCACAGCCCACACCGATACCGCCCGGCGGGACCGGCAGCCGCTCCGAGCCGACGCAGACATCGCTCGGCTCGATCGCCGGCCAGCCTTCGAGGCCGGCCGGGGCCGCGATCTCGGTCCACAGCTCGCGGTGCGCCGCGTCGCTGTCGTTGCGCACCCTGACCGGCACCCGGCCCGCGAAGGTCCCGTCCGGCTGGCGGGTGAGTGTCACGTCGGCCGCGGTCACGGTGAGGGCGCCGATCGGGTCCTGCACGTACGGCTGCGGGTTGCGCAGCGAGCCCGTGGTCGACCGGAACAGCGCCGGGAACTCGGCCGTGACCCCGGCGATCTGGACGCTGCCGGTCTGCGGGGCGATCTGCGCGTACGGCTGCGGCCTGGCCGGGGATTCGAAGCTGGCCGTGATCACCGCGGAGCCGCCCGGAGCGATCTCGCCGTCCAGGGGGCACAGGGCGATCCGGCGGTTGTCGGGCGTGTGGTTGAGGCCGCAGCCGGCGCCGCCCTCGATGGTGCCGAGGGTCCCGGCGATCGGCTCGGTGATGCTGAAGCCGCCGCTGAACGGCTCGCTGCCCTTGTTGCGGATGACGACGCGGACGCGGCCGGTGTGACCGGACTCCCCCGGCTGCAGGACCAGCCGGCTCACTGTGAAGGTCACGTCGGCGGCGGGTGCGGCCTGGGCCGCTACGGCGCCGCCGAGCAGGACGGTGCCCGCGGCGAGCGCTACCGCGCTCACGCGTAGGAAAGTGCGCATGGTGGTGTCCTCACATCGATTCCCCGTGTGACCGGAAACGATCGCTTCCGGCCGATCGATCGGGACCACGGTAGCAACGGAAGATCTCGATGTCTGCCCCGCCCGGTTCAGCGCCGGTCGAGCAGCTGCGCCAGGTGCACGGCCGGGCGGTCGCGGAGGTCGGCGACCTGGGTACGGCAGGAGAAGCCATCGGCCAGCACCACAGCGTCCGGAGCCGCGTCGAGGGCGGGTAGCAGGTTCTGCTCCGCGACCGCCACGGACACCTCGTAGTGGCCGAGTTCGACGCCGAAGTTGCCGGCCAGGCCGCAGCAGCCGGCCAGCCGTCGCACCTGGGCCCCTGTCGCAGCAAGCAGATCCGCGTCGGCCTTCCAGCCCAGGACGGCGTGGTGGTGGCAGTGCGGCTGGGCGATGACGTCCACACCGGACAGGTCGGGCGGGGTCCAGCCCGGAGTCTGGGCGAGCAGCTCGGCCAGGGTGCGCACCGAGCCCGCCACCGCCTCGGCGTCCGCGTCCCCGGGGAGCAGCTCGTGAACGTCGGACCGCAGCACAGCCGTGCACGAGGGTTCGATGCCGACGATCGGGATGCCGGCGCGGGCGTCGGCGGCGAGCGCTGTCACCGTACGGCTGAGGATCTTCTTGGCCGCGTCCAGTTGACCGGTCGTGATCCAGGTCAGGCCGCAGCAGACCGACCCGGACGGCAGCTGCGGTTCGTAGCCGGCCGCGCGCAGCACCCGTACCGTGGCCTCGGCGACCTCGGGGGAGAACGCGTCGGAGAAGGAATCGGCGAAGAGCACCACCGGTTTGCGGCCCTCGGCCGCCGCTCCGCGGAAAGTGCGCCGGAACGGGCGCCGGGCGAAGGCCGGCACGGACCGCCGCTTGTCCACCCCGGCCAGCCACAGGAAGACCGGGCCGAGCACCGGCAGCCGGATGGCCAGGTTGGCCAGCCGCGGCGTCCAGCCCGCCAGCCGGGCCCAGAACGGCAGCTTGCCCAGCGTGTAGTGCGAGCGTGGGCGCAGCTTGCCCCGGTAGGTCTGGTGCAGCACCTCGGACTTGTACGTGGCCATGTCGATGCCGGTCGGGCAGTCGGAGGCGCAGCCCTTGCAGGACAGGCAGAGATCCATCGCGTCGTGCACCGACGGGTGCGACCACGGGAGCTCGCCGCGGACGACCTCCTGCAGCACCCGGGCGCGGCCGCGGGTGGAGTCCTTCTCCTCGCGGGTGGCCAGGTACGACGGGCACATGACGCCGCCGGCCGCGGAGTTGTCGGCGCGGCACTTGCCGACGCCGGTGCAGCGGTGCACGGCCTGACCGAGCTCGCCGTCGTCGTGCGGGTAGGCCATCGCGAGCTGCTTGAGCGGGAAACGGCCGGCCGGGCGGACGTCGGCGTCGATCGGGTCCGGGTCGACCAGCACGCCCGGGTTGAGCAGGTTGCCCGGGTCGAAGGCGTGCTTGATCCCGGCGAACAGGACGATCGCCTCCGGCGAGTACATGTGCGGGAGCAGCTCCGAACGGGCGCGGCCGTCGCCGTGCTCGCCCGACAGCGAGCCGCCGAACTCGCCCACGAGCCGGGCGGCGTCGGTGAGGAACTCGCGCATGATCTTCGTCCCGCCGGGCTGGTCCAGGGGCAGGTCCAGCCGTACGTGCATGCAGCCGTCGCCGAAGTGGCCGAACGGGGCCGAGGTCATGTCGTACGAGGCGACGAGCTCGTCGAAACGGGCCAGGTAGGCACCCAGGCGCTGCGGCGGGACGGCGGCGTCCTCCCAGCCGGGCCAGGCGGGCTTGTCCGACGGCGCCCGGCCGGCCAGGCCCGCGCCGTCCTCCCGGATGCGCCACAGCCGGGCCTGCACCGCGGGATCGGTCACCACCAGGGCGTCGTCGGCGATGCCGTCGGCGGCGAGCCGCTGCGCCCGGGCCGCCACCTCGCCGGCCTCGTCACCGGCCAGCTCGACGAACAGCCAGGCCCCGCCGCGGGGCAGCGGCGGCACGGCATCCGGGCCACGCCGGGCGCGCAGCACGTCGAGCAGGCGTGAATCGAGCCCTTCGCAGGAGGTCGGGCCGTGCGCGACCACGGCCGGGGCCGCCTCGCCGGCCGCGACGATGTCCCGGAAGCCGAGCACGACCACCACCCGGACCGGGGAGTCGACGACCAGCTTGACGGTCGCCCGGGTGATGACCGCGAGGGTGCCCTCCGAGCCGACCAGCGCCCGGGTCAGGTCGAAGCGCTCGGGCAGCAGGTGCTGCACGGCGTAGCCGGAGACCTGACGGCCGAACCGGTCGAACTCGGTGCGGGCCGTGGCCAGGTGGGCGCCGACGACCGCGCGGACGTCGTCGATGACCGGCCCGGCGCCGTGCACGCCGGCCGGCCCGGTGGTGAGCCTCTCCCCCGCGGCGGTCAGCAGCTCCAGGCCGGCCACGTTGTCGGAGGTCCGGCCGTAGGCCAGCGAGCGCGAGCCGCAGGCGTTGTTGCCGATCATCCCGCCGATGGTGCAGCGCGGATGGGTGGACGGGTCCGGCCCGAAGCGCACGCCGTGCGGCATGACGGCTTTCTGCAGGACGGCGTGCACGGTGCCCGGCTCCACGACCGCCGTGCGGGCCTCCGGGTCGATCTCCAGCACCCGGTTGAGGTGGCGGGAGAAGTCGAGCACGATGCCACGCCCGACGGCGTTGCCCGCCACCGAGGTGCCCGCGCCCCGGGAGGTCAGCGGCACGCCGGTCTCCCGAGCCACGGCCAGCGCCGCGGCGACCTCGTCGACGTGCCGGGGCCGCACCACGGCCAGCGGCAGGATCCGGTACAGCGAGGCGTCGGAGGCGTACATGCCGCGGGTGCCGGCGTCGGACCGCACCTCGAGGCCGGCCCGGCCGAGGGCCGCCACCACGCTGCTGGACTGGTCGCTCATGAGTAACATGTTACTCATGCCGGAGCTCGCCCTGCCGTCGGAGGCGCCCACCCTAGCCGACGCCGTCGCCCAGTCCGTCCGGGACGGCGTCGCGGCCGGTCAGCTCGTGCCCGACAAGACCTACTCCGTCTACCAGCTGGCCGACCTGCTCGGGGTGTCCCGCAGCCCGGTCCGCGAGGGCCTGCTCCGGCTGGCCCAGGCGGGGCTGGTCGAGATCCGGCGCAACCGCGGCTTCCGGGTGCTCCCGCCCCGGGCGCACGACATCGAGGAGATCATCGGCATCCGCCTCGCCCTCGAACCGCCCGCCGCCCGCCGGGCCGCCGAGCAGGCCACCGACGAGCAGCACGCCACCATCCGGGCGGCGCTGGTCACCATGGCCGCCGCGGCCGCCCGCGGCGACGACGGTTCCTTCTGGTCCGCCGACCGCGCCCTGCACGACCTGCTGCTGCGGGCCGCGGGCCGGGCCCGCACCGCGGCCATCGTGGAGCAGTTGCGCAGCACGACCGCCCTGCTCGGACCGCCGACCACGGCCAGCGGACGCACCCTGGCCGAGATCCACGCCGAGCACGAGCCCGTGGTCACCGCCGTGCTGGCCCGGGACGGCGCCGCCGCCGAGTCGGCCATGCGCGCCCACCTGGAGGCCACCCGCGGCCTTCTGATGGCGAACCTGCGCCGGTAGCGGGCGGCGTTTCACGGCGGCGGCGCCGGGTACGCGACGGGCACACTGCAGAAAGGACACGGCCATGACCGAAACCCCGTCCGCTGCCGGGCTCCCCCTCGCCGCGACCATCGCGGGCGACCTCGTCGACAACGAAGCGGACCAGGGTGGTGGCGGTCCGACCGTCGGCGCCTCGGACCGCGACGCCGACGCCGCCCGTACCGGTGCTGATGTCGACCTGGACCACGCCAGCCGCGACTCCGACGGCGTCCCGGTGGGCGAGGCCGACGCGGCAGCCGACGCCGAGAGGGACTGACAGCTGGGTCTGACAAGGGTCGAGCGCCGCGCTGAACCGGTCGCCGTGCGTCTCGAGGCGCGGCAGGTCAGCTGGTCCGACGGCAGGGTCATCCTGGGGTGCGCACGCGCTCGGCCTACCCGGCCGGCGACGAAGCTCGATCGGGACCTCGTGGCGGCCCGGCCGGGGCGCCCGCCGCTGCGGCCAGGCCGCTACGACCTCGGGGTCTGAGGCTGCGGCGCGCCCTTGCCGCTCGTCAGGAGCTGGCGCCTGACGTCGCCCGAGCGGGCGGCCAGCGACCAGCCGGTGGCCGACGACACCAGCCGCAGCGCGTTGATCGTCGAACCCTTCACCCGGCTCGGGCAGGGCTGGCCGACCGCGGGCGCCACCGAAGTGCCCGAGATGCCGAAACTCGCGCCCGCGAGCCGGAACCCGGTGATGCTCCGGGTGCCGTACTGAGCGGCGGCGCGGGAACCACCGCCGCGGACCACGGCGTCGGTCAGCTCGTAACGCCCGAACTCCCGGTGATGCACCAGCGGGTACGTGCGCTTGCCGCACACGACGGAGTAGGTGTCATCGGTCCAGAAATCGTGGTCGAAGGCGACACCACCGGCGCGCGCGGCGAGCTTCGCGGGGGTCCAGCCGAAGGCCTGCCGGACGTCCGCCGCGGCGACGAAACCGGTGCGGGTGACGGGGTTGTAGGTCACCGCCGCGGACGCCGGGGCGGCGAACGCGACACCGGCGGCGAGCGTCGCACCGGCGACAGCCGGCCGGGTAAGGCAACGCCAAGACATGTGTGACTCCTGAATCGGTCCGTGGGCGCCCGCGAACCGACGGGTGCCTCCGCCGACTAACGATCAAGGCGGGCGTCAGGGTGCGTCGCCGATGGTCGCCGGCTCCAGTTCAGGGAATCCGATGGGCGGAGGCCCGGCCCGACAGCTCCCACTTACCCTCGCTGGCGAAACGCCGGGTGAACCGGAGACCGGCGTCGCCGGCGTCGAGCAGCTCCTGCTGCGAGTACTGGACGACCATGCTGCCGATCTTGTCGTCCATGTTGCCGAGGCCGGACAGCCATTCCCAGGAACTCACGTCGTTGCGGATGGCCTTCTCCACCGTGCCGCCGATTCGCCGGGTCATCTCCTGGATCTCTTCCGTGGTCGGCTCCTGATGGAGGAAGCCAAGGGTCGGGATCAGCGCGTCGAGCTCCCGCTGGACCGCCCGGTTCAAGGCGCGATGCCCGTCGCGGATGGCCGCGGCCGGTGTGTTGTCCTGCTCCATCAGCACGGCGATCATGCCGATGACGCCGCTGATGTCCTTGATCGGGCCGGCCGGTTCCTGCAGCGGAATGGGCCGCAGGCGGGTGCGGTACTGGCCGAGCGCCATGGGCACCAGGACGACTTCGCCGTCGTCCACGTCGTGGTTCGGCAGGTCGCCCTGATTGCCCGTCGTGGGGATCACGGTCGACCGCCCGGTCAGGGTCAACGTCCTGGTCACCGAGGCGGTGGAGCCGTCGATCTTGAAGAAGACCGTCCAGAGGTACGGTTCGGCACTGCCCGGCCCGTCGCCCTCGTCGATGGCACGCACCGAGCTGAGGCGGATCCGTGCGTTGGCGTCAGTCATGTCCACTCCCTCGGAATTGAAGTTCCGGTGTCTGGATAGCCACGTCCCCCGGGTGGACGTCGTAGGTCAGGTCGGTGGTCTGCGGCGCCTTGACGCGCATCCGGGCCAGGACGATCGATGCCTTGCCGACCGACAATCTCTTGACCGTGTGCCCGTCGAGCGTCTGTTCCTGGCTACTGACGCTGAACCAGCAACTCTCCTTGTGGGGGTGTGGTGCGCCGAGCGTATGAACGTCGGCGCGATGCCGGCATGACCAGAAATGCACAATCATGGAGACGTCATCTCCGCGCGGCGGGATAGTCGGTCCGGACCATCGACGGGCCGGTGAGCTGCCGCTACCGTCGGAAGACAGTTACGCGGACCTAGACGTATTCGGTGGCGCCGGCGTCGATACGCCAGTTCGCGCCGATCCTGCTGGGCATGGCCAGGGACGACAGCAGGAGCACCGCGGGCGACCGCGTCCGGTTCGATCAGGGCGCCGGTGAGCATGCGGCTCTGGCCCGACATCGCGGCGAGCAGCGTCCCGTGGCCGATGCCCATGCGCTCCGCCAGCTGGGCGGCGAAGCCGTCCCTGCCTCCATCAGATGAGCGCGCGTCCCAGCTTCTCAGCCAGCCCGCGGGAGAAGGAGTTGAGGCAGCCTTGGCCGTGCTGTCGGGCATCGGGGCCGCCCCGGGGCGATCGCGAGGCCGAGGCCTTTGCTCGCTTTCGAGCTCAAGATCGGCGCCCGGCCTGGAGGTCCTGGACGGCCTCGATCTGCTGTTCACCCCCCTGCATGCGGCGGGCGCGATCACCGCCGCCGGTCCGGCCCGGTGCCGGCAGGTCTACCTGGCTCTGATGAACGAGGTCTACCTGCTCCCCGACGACGCGCCCGAGCTGGCCGAGGCCGACGGCCGCGCAGGCCTGCTGGTGAAGACTGTGCTGGGCGCCTCTCGGCGGTCGCTGACAGCAGCCTCAGGGCAGGGGAACGACGTAGGAGTCGACCCGGGCGATGCGGCCGTCGCGGAACGTGAACAGGTCGTTGAAGGCGAACCGGAACGGGCCGTGGTCGACCGTGGCGCCGCGGCCCTCGCCCGTGGTGATGACGACCGGGCCGTCCTCGTGGACCCGGTGGATGGCGAGCTCGGGGTGGCCGGTGAAGGCCGGGTTCTCGATCTCGCCGTCGAACTCGGCCTTGCCGCGGGTGGTCCGGTGGCCGTGGATGACCCACTCGACGTCATCGGTGAGGGTGGCCAGGATGCGCGGGTGGTCGCCGGTCCGGAAGCCGGCGAAGTACTCCTCGACGAGGTCGCGCTGGGTCACGAGGTGCTCCGTTCGGGGTGCCGCAGGTGGGTTTCGAGGGCTTCGAGGATCGAGGCGAGTCCGTCGGCCGCCTGAGTGGTTCGCAGCTCCGGGGGGAGCCGGCGCTGGTGGACGGTGAGGTCCGTGCCGGTGTCCGCCGGGCGGATCGTCACGGTGGTGCGCAGGCCGGTGACGGGCTCGTCGAACACCAGCTCGTGCGGCTCGGTGACGGTCACATAGACGAAGCGCAGCCGGCGGGTCGTGCCGTCGGGCGCCCGGGTGTCGAGGGCGAACTCCCCGCCCGGGCGCAGGTCGACGGTGACCGAGCCGGTGGGCACTGTCGCATGGGAACCGCCCCAGAACGCCGCGATGCTCGCCGGTGAGGTGAAAGCCGCCCAGATGCGGGCGGGTCCGGCCGGGAGGTGGCGCCGGGCGATCAGTTCATCGCCGCGCAGGTCGGCGGTCACCGGCTGCTCTCCTCTTCGGCGAGGTGCTGCTCGAGGGTGTCGAGCCGGTCGGCCCAGGTGCGGCGCTGGTCGTCGATCCACGTACTGAGCAGTGCGAGCTGGTCGGCCCGGAGCCGGCAGGGGCGCCGGGTGCCCTCGCGGCGCTGCTCGACCAGGCCGCAGCGGCGCAGCACACCGACGTGGTGGGAGATCGCCTGCGAGGTCAGGTCGAACGGGGCGGCGAGCTCCCCCACCGTGGCGTCTCCGTGCGCGAGGCGGGCCACCAGGGACCGCCGGACGGGGTCGCCGAGAGCGGCGAAGGCGGAGTCGAAGTCCATGACTTCACCTTAACGCAAACCTTCGCTTGCACAAGTGAACGTTTGCGTTAGGGATGGACCGGGCTGGACGGGCTTGGACAGCGCTGAACCCTGGAGGCTGGACGCCGGCCCGACGAAGACTCCACCTCGCACCCCTGACGGAGGAGGAACTTCCATGGCCACCACGACCGAGATCGTTCTGCCCGGCATCGTCGAGCCCGAGCAGCTGCTCGTACGCCGGCGCCCCACCCCGGCCCCCGGCCCCGGCCAGGCCCTCGTCGCCGTCGAGGCGAGCGGGGTCTCCTTCGCCGAGCAGCAGATGCGGCGCGGGCGCTACTTCGCCCAGCCGGCCTTTCCCTTCGTCCCCGGCTACGACCTCGTCGGCACCGTCGCCGCGGTCGGTCCCGGCGTCGACCCCGCACTGACCGGGCAGCGGGTCGCCGCCCTGACCAAGGTCGGCGGCTGGTCGTCCACCGCCCTGCTGGACGCGGCGGACCTGGTCCCCGTGCCCGACGGCATCACCCCCAGCGAGGCCGAGACCCTCGTGGTCAACGGCATCACCGCCTGGCAGATGCTGCACCGCGTCGCGAAGGTCCGGGCCGGCGCGACGATCCTCGTGCACGGCGCGAACGGCGGCGTCGGCTCCACCCTCGTACAGCTGGCCCGGCACGCCGGCATCCGGGTGCTCGGCACCTCTTCGGCGCGCAACCGTACGGCGGTCAGCGACCTCGGCGCGATCCCGCTCGACTACACCGCCGCCGACCTCCCGGCTCAGGTCCGGGCCCTGGCCCCCGGCGGAGTGGATGCCGTCTTCGACCACGTCGGCGGCCCCGGCATCGTGGACTCGTTCCGCCTGCTCGCCCGGGGCGGGACGCTCGTGGCCTACGGCACCGCCTCGACCCGCGACGACAAGGGCAACCCCCTGCTGCCGGTCGTCGCCCTCGCCACCCGCCTGGCGGTGTGGAACTACCTGCCGAACGGCCGGTCCGCCTCGTTCTACAACGTGTGGGGCGGCCGGCGCCGCCAGCAGGTCTTCCGCGCCCGGCTGCGCGAGGACCTCGGACAGGTCTTCGCCCTGCTGGCCCAGGGCGTCCTCACCGCGCAGGTGGCGGCCGAGCTGCCGCTGGAACGCGCCGGCGAGGCGCTGCGGCTGGCCGAGTCCCGCACGGTCGTCGGCAAGGTGGTCCTCGTGGTCGACCGCGGTACCGCGCCGGGACGGTGAGTCACCGGGACGCCGACTCGGCCTCCCACAGCACGTCGCTCACCCGGGCGACCGCCGCCCGCAGATGCCGGCGGTACGTGCCGAAGGGCAGGCCGAGCCGTCGCGCCGCCGCCTCATGGGTCGGCGCCCCGGAGAAGTAGGTCGCCACCAGAGCCGCGTGCGCCTTCACCCCGGCGAGGTCCGTACCCATCGCGTCGACCGCTTCCTGGACCATGGCGCGCAGGACGACGGCCGGGTCACCGCCGGCCGCGGTCAGGAACGGCCGGTGCAGCAGGCGGTTCGAGGCGAAGCCCTCGGGGTGGCGCCAAGTCTGCAGGGCGAGGCGGACGTACTCGTCGAACTCCTCGCGGTCCGGCCCGGCACCCATCGCCGGAGCCGGGGGCGGAGCCGGGCGTGACGCGACGGCACCCTGGTCGCCGACGCTGGCCGGGACGGTCCCGCTGACCACGGCGCGGAACCACTCCTCGAACGACTCCTGCCGCCAGTCGTTGACGAACAGCCCGTAGATGGCGCCGCCCACCCGTACGCGCCGGCCGGAGTCGGCCATGGCGGTGCCCAGGCGTTCCGTCCAGGCCGCCATGTCCTGGTAGACGTCGAAGTCGTGGGCCCGTCCGGTCGCCCGGTACGCCTCCACCAGCGCCCGCCAGTGGTTCAGCTCCAGCACCGCGGACGGCTGCTCGTACGCGGCGGGATGGACCGCGAAGCGGGTGATGGAGATGTGCTCGCCGGGCCGAGCCGGGCTGGTGGCGTCGCTGTATTCCCAGGCGGCGGCGACCACCGGGTCCGTCGCGAGGTCCTCGGAATCGGCCGGGACGCTGAGCACCAGGTGCGCCGAGAACGCCACGATCTCGCCGCTGCGGACGTCACGGAAGATGTGGAAGACGTGCGGCTGCTTGGCGTACCAGTAGGCGGCCAGCGCCGCGGATTCCTCGCCCTCGGCCGCGCGGCACAGCTCCAGGACGCGCGGCAGGTGCTCCGGAGCCAGGTCCTCCTCGTGCACGCCGCCCTGACGCGACCACGAATACATCGCGCCCACGAGCGGCACGTCGCGGTAGAGGTAGAAGGCCCGGCCCATGGCGTCGAGCATCCGGTCGTCCGGAGCTTCGCGGGCCTGGCGGAAGTACACCTGCAGCAGACGCTCCCGGATGCCGTCGTACGCCTGGGGTGACCGCCAGCGCAGGTCCGCGACGAGCGTCTCCCGCGCGGCGTCGTGCGGGAAGAGCCCCTGCGGCGCGGACTCCATGAACGGCAGCCCGCGCAGCCAGCCGAACAGTGCCCCGGCGTCCTCGTCCGGCAGGGCCGCGAGCAGCAGCTCCTCGGTGGTCGCGTAGGCCTGGGCCGCCACCTCCAGGGCTCGCCGGTGGGTGGCCGAGGGAACGTCGCCGATCAGCCGCGTCATCAGGGTCGCGAGCACCTCGCCGGTCGGCGTCCAGTCCCGGTCCTCGTCCGCGGGACGGTGCATGACCGCGGCGGCGAGCGAGAGCGCGAGCGGGTTGCCACCGGCGAATCCCGCGACGGCGGGCACGTCGGACGGGCCGACTCCCCGGGCCGCCAGCAACGCTCCGGCCTGCTCGGAGGTCAGCGGCGCCAGCTCGAACACGGCCAGCAGCTGCGACCAGCCGGGATCCACCGACCACTCGGCCTCGGGCCGGCCGCGGCCGCTGAGCACCACCAGCGCCCCGTCGGTGAGGCGCGGCAGGAAGCGTTCGCGCAGCCAGCCTTCGAGCCACTGGCACTGCTCGAAGGAGTCGACGACGAGCACGGCGGAACCGTCCTCGAGCACCGCGGCCGCCGTCCGCTCGAACTCCTGCGGGTCCCGGGTGACGAACCGTCCGTCGACCTCGATCACGGACCGCCCGGCCGCCCGGGCGGCCTGCACCCACAGCCGGGTCAGCGTCGACTTGCCGATGCCACCCGGCCCGTGGACCCAGAACACGGCGACGGGCGAGTCGCCGGACAGTGCGGCCCGGAACGCCGCGAGCTCGTGCTCCCGGCCCACGAAGGCGCGGGCGCGGGCGGCTTCCAGCCGGCGCGCCAGGCCACGCCCGGCCGAGCCGGGAACCGTCTCCGACCGCATGGTGGCTCCTCCCGGGCTGGTCCGCCGGCGCGATTGTCCCAGACCAGCGGCCCGGTGGACACGGCTGGACCCCGCTGGACCCCGGTGCCCGCTTCCGGACGGACCGCGATCGGGCCGAGAGTCGAGGTGAGCGACGGGCACCGGCCCGGCGCCGGCGACAGGAGACAGACCATGACCGGTACGCCCCCACCCGCCATCGACGAGAACGCGCCGGTGATCGCCCGGCACAGCATCGTCATCCACGCCCCGCTGGAGGTTGTCTGGCGGCTGCACACGGATCTGCAGTCCTGGCCCGAGTGGCAGTCCGGCGTCGGCAGCATGGAACTGCTCACGCCCGGCCCGTTGCGGCCGGGCTCGGCTTTCCGCTGGCACGTCGAGGGCCTGGACATCACCTCCACCGTCCGGCAGGTCGTGCCGCAGCACCGGGTGGTCTGGGGCGGCCCCGCCAACGGCATCGACGGGGTGCACGTCTGGGAGTTCACCGAGGCGCCGGGCGGCGGGGTGCTGGTGCACACCGAGGAGTCGTGGAGCGGGGGGCCGGTCGAGGCCGACATCCCGTACGCGCAGCAGGCCCTGGACTCCTCGCTGACCACGTGGCTGGGCAACCTCAAGCTGCGGGCCGAAGCCACCTGATGCTCACGTGAGCCTGATGAGGGCGACGAGAGACAGAACCGGCCCCGGCGACATCGCCGGGGCCGGTCAGGGACGGACAGTCCTCAGCGGACGGGTTCGATCCACACGTTGCGGTACTGCACCTTGTTGCCGTGGTCCTGCAGACGGATGGCGCCGGTGGCCGGGCCCTCCGGGATGTTGCCGCCGGTGCCCCGGGGGATCTCGACGTTGTCGTGCACCTTCTTGCCGTTCCAGACCAGGGTGACCCGGGCGTTCTCGGTCTTGGCGCCGGCCGCGTCGTAGCGGGCCGCCCGGAACGTGATGTCGTAGTTCTGCCAGGTCTCCGGCGCGGTGGCCATGTTCACGTCCGGGGCCTTGATCGTGTAGATCGCGCCCGCCTCGTTGTTGTCGAGCGTCGTGTCCCCGTACGAGTCGAGGATCTGGATCTCGTAGCGCTCCTGCTGGTAGACGCCGCTGTTGCCACGGTTCTGCCCGGTCACGACCTCCGGCAGCAACGGAACCTTGAACTCGACATGCAGTTTGTAGTCGCCGAACGCGTCCTTGGTGCGCAGGTCACCGCAGCACACCTCGGTCGCGCCGCCCGCGACGGCCGGCCATTGCGGTAGCCGCCCGTCGGTGTGCAGCCAGTTGTCGAGGCCGTGCCCGTCGAAGAGGGTGATCCGCTGTCCCGCCCGGCGCACGCTGATCAGGTCGAGGTTCACATGTCCCGTGTCGAGGGCGTCGACCCGGTACTGGATCGTGTTGAGGCCCTTGCGCAGGGACAGCTTCTCCGTGGCGGTCGCCCACTCGTCCCAGGTGACCGTCGACGGCAGCGAGACCTGGCGGACCTTGCGCTCGTTGACGTGCACGCTCACTGTCTTGGTGCCACTGAACGGGTTCGGGCCGTTGGAGTAGCGCAGCCCGACCTCGTAGTCGCCGGCCTTGTCGACGGTGACGTGCATGGTGGTCGAGGAGTTGAGCGAGCCGAAGCCGGCCGCGAAGCCGATGCCGGAGAAGCCGCGGTGGTCCGTGGCCAGCCCGGCCCCACCCTCGCGGTTGCCCTCCTCGGCCTCGTAGTAGACCTGCTGCGCCTGCTCACCGGGAACCTCGTTCATCGTGTACCAGGCTTCGGTGCTCCACAGCGCCTCACCGTCACGGGCACTGAACGGGCGCGGCGAGCGCAGGTGCACCACGCGATCGCGGCGCAGCCCGGCCACGGTCAGCGTGACGGTCTTGCGATCGCTGGAGACCTTGGCCGCGGTCACGGGCAGCGTCTCCTTGTCCACCTCGGGGCCGCCGTACTGCGCGGTCGCCGCGTACCGCCACTGCTCGACCTTGTACGCGGTCGGCAGCGCGGTGACGGTCGCGTCGGACAACGGCTTGGTGTATTCGATCTTGAAGCCGGTCGCGGTGGCCTTCATCGTCTTCATGTCGAAGACGGTCTTGCCGTTGGGCGTGAGCTTCTGCAACCCGAAGCGCAGCTTGCCCTCCTGGCCCCAGTTGCCCTCGGCGCCGAGCCCGCCCAGATAGATCGCGCCGTCCGGCCCGATCGACACCTCGTTGATGCCGGCCTCCAGACCCTGGGTGTGCCGGAAGACCGCGCCCTGCTCCTGGCCGTGCACGGTTTCCAGGTACGCCCGCTGCAGCCCGCCGTAGGTGACGTCACCGATCAGCAGCTGCCCCTGGTACGGCCCCGACTTGAGCAGCACGGGGGTGCTGGGCGAGTTGGCGATCTGGTTCTGCGGCAGCCACAGCACCGGCCGGGTCACCGGCTCGGCGTCGAACGGGCCGTCCGGGTTGGTGTAGTGGTTGTAGAACGCCCCCTGCTTGATCTTGAGCAGCTTGGACGACGGGAGCCAGCCACCCTGGTTGTCGGTGACGTAGAGGTCACCGCCGGGCCCCCAGCCGATCCCGTTCGGGGTGCGCAGGCCACCGGCCACCGTGGTGACCTTGCCGGTGCGCCGGTTGACCACGATGCTCGTGCCGCGACCAGCGACCGGCTGCGGATCCGTGGTGGCGCCGCCGAGGTTGATCGCCACGGACAGGTTCAGGTAGAAGTTGCCGTCCTTGAAGAGCAGGCCGAACGCGAACTCGTGGAAGTTGCCGCCGAAGGGCCACACCGCCACCGTACGGCGGGTGTCGAGCACCTGGTCGCCGTCGGTGTCACGCAGCTCGGTGAGCTCGTGCTTCTGGGACACGTAGACCATGTCGTCGACCACCGCGATGCCCATCGGCTCCTTGAGCCCGTCGGCGATCTTGCGGTACGTGACCTTGGCCGGACCGGTCTTGCCGGTCACCTTGTCGACCAGGTAGACCTCACCGGCCACCTTGTCGGAGCCGCCCCAGGTGCTGAGCACCATCTTGCCGTCGGGCCGCCAGGCGATGCCGGTGACCTGCGGCTCGAAGCCCGGTGGGCGCAGGTCGGTGAGGTCGTAGCCGGGGTGCACAGCGGTCAGCGGCAGCCCGTCACCGGGGGCGTCGGTGCCGGCGACACACTCCTTCTGCCCCGGCGCGGTCACCCGGACCACGCCGGCGTCGGTGCTCAGCGCACCGGCCGGCACCACCGCGAAGTCGTCGGCGCCCGGCGGCCGCCAGGCGAGGGTGAGCTGCTGACCGCCGTCGCGCTCGAAGTGCTCGACCCGCACCGGGTGCACGCCCGCGGTCAGGGTGATCGCACCGTCCTTGGGCTCGGCGCCGTGCAGGCCGTCATGATCGACGACGAGGGTGTCACCGACCCACAACTTCGAGCCGTCGTCACTGGTGAGCCGGAACGTGTATGAACCGTCAGCGGGCACGGTGAGATTGGCGAGCGCGTGCGTGACGAAGTTGTCCTCGAGCCCGAACTGCTCGGCGGTCGACCAGTCCACTGTGGGCATCAGTTTGTCCACATTGGGGGTCTGGCCGGGCTTGAGCTCACAGACCCGGTTGAGGGGCAGGCCGATGTGGTAGGTCCGCAGCGTGACGCCCGGCTCCTGGGGCGGCAGCTCGGCGGCATAAGCAGGTGCGGCGATGAATGTTCCGATGAGTAAGGCAGCCACTAGCAGACGTTTCACGGCGCTCCCCTGTTACCAGCTCACTTCGAAGACGTGAACATCCTGATCCACTTTCGACGCCACGTCCATATCTTCTGCCGTATGTAATCCAACTTTCCACTCAGGAGACAAAAGTGGTGGTCGAGCTCTACCACGCCTGTACGCCCACAGCGGACGGCTATCCACAGCACCCCGGGTATCCACAGCCGGCGGCGCGACGGCCGCTGGTACCGCCAAGCTTGGCGGGCCATTCACCGTCCTCCGTCAAGATCGGCGACCCTCCATGACCACACCGCATTCAGCTGATCGACGCTGCGACTGCCGCTGCCCTGCTCATCAGGGCTCACCGCGGCTCTCCTTCGATGTCACGGGCTGCGCGTGCCGGCTGATCTGTTCCACGCAGCCCATGACGCTGTTGGTCAGGCAGTGGCGATGCGCCCTGTTCCTGCATCCGGTCAGCGGCCGGCTCTGGTTCGTCATGTCCACGGGCGACGGCGAGTGGGACTGGGAGTCGGCCAACGAGATCGACAACCGGGCCGACGTCTACGAAACCAGCCGAACGATCGAGACGTCGCTGCACCGGATCGTCGCCGCCGTCGCTGAAGGGTGAGGTCCGTGTCGGCGATCGGCGTACGCGTTGCCTCCGAACAGCCCCGTTTCCATGCTCGGTCCGGGACCCCCGCGCGGGTAGATTGCGCGTACACGCAGTCCCAGCAAGGTCGTGTGTGGCCGCGCGATCTGGCCCCCGGCCGCCCGAGGAGTGAGCATGCCCCAGGTCGTCATCCAGCCGTCGTACGGCAACCCGGACGCGTGGCGGCACTGGGAGGACACCCTCGACAAGGAGGTGGACTTCACCACGCCGGCGCGGCGTGCGGCGCTCAGCGTGGACGAGCGTCTCCACCTCGAGCGGCTCCATCCCTCAGGTACGGCGAGGTTCTGGGGTGCCACCGGCAACCACGACGTCAACATGGCCAAGCTCACGACCGGCGACGTCATCCTCTTCACCGGGAAGAAGCTCGTGCGGGCGATCGGTGAGGTGGGATACAGCTTCTGCAACGCACGCTTCGCCGACACCCTGTGGTCGGCGCACGAGGACCGCGGCAGCTACCGCAACGTGTACAGCCTCTTGTCCTTCCAGCCCACGGACATCCCGTACGAGGAGGTCTGGGAGTTGCCCGGCTTCAACGCCGGCGACAACTTCATGGGTCTGCGTTTCGTCGACGACACCAAGGGCGCCACCCTCATCGACGGTCTACGGATCGAGACCCGGACCTCCGCGTTCGACGCGGGCTGGACCGAGGAGCAGGTGACGGCCGCTCTCAGCGGCGCCCAGAAGATCGCGCTCGAGGCGATCCACACCTCCTCGACGAGTTACGAGCAGGCGCAGGGCACGACGCTGGTCCACCGCGCTGAGGCGCTCCTCGTCGAGAGCTTCCGCGAGACTCTCGATCCCGGGATCGAGGTGTGCCGGACGCGCACCGCGGACGGGATCACCGACCTCTACATCGTGGATCACGGCCGAGCTGAGATCGTCGAGGCCAAGCGCGACGCCGGCCGGAGGTTCGTTCGTCAGGCGCTGGCCCAGTTGCTCGACTACGCCCCGCACAGCCCCGAGCCGCTGACGCGCCTGACCGCGTTGTTCCCGACCAGGCCGGCCGCCGCCTGCGTCGAACTGCTTCACCGCTACGGCTGCGATTGTGTCTTCCGCACCGCAGCCGGCACTTTCACCAGGCTGCCGGCGCCGCGCGCCGCGTTCGAGCACATGGCGAAGCGATGGGCTTGACGCGACAAGCGACGAGCTCGGCTAACGGCCGGCCGGCTCGGCCCAGACATGACCGCCTTGGACGCTGACACCCGGGACTTCGTCGAAC
The DNA here is from genome assembly GCF_053603475.1 of Actinoplanes sp. NPDC004185. NCBI lineage: Bacteria > Bacillati > Actinomycetota > Actinomycetes > Micromonosporales > Micromonosporaceae > Actinoplanes > Actinoplanes sp. NPDC004185. The sequence continues at coordinate 73,767 of NZ_JBSGFR010000038.1, forward strand.
ATGCGCGCAGGGTCGGCCAAGCTCGCGACGCAAGCGAGCAGGTCGTCCCTGAGCTGCTCGCTCGCCGTCGCCAGGTCGTCTTCCTCCTCGGCCCAGTCGATGTCGGCCTCGCCGAGGCGCCGCACCGCGAGAGCGGCGACGACCTCGGCGTCCTCGATCGTGACGGTGAGCCGGCAGTGCACCTGCACGGACACCGGCCCGCCGGGGGTCACTGCTCGCGCATCTTTCCCCAGCCGTGCCAGCGTTCGACCGTCATCAGCGTGCTGACCCGGGGGCTCACCCTGTTCGGGTACTCGTTGCCCGTGTAGTGCCGGGCCAGCCGGTCGATGTCGCGCAGGTCCTCGTCCTCGGCGAGGGGGCCGACGCGGCCCTGGAGGCTGACGTGGGTGTACCAGTCGTCGTCGGCCAGCACCGTCAGAGAGATCCGGGGGTCCGTGCGCATGTGCTTGATGCGGGCCCGGGTCGCGTCGAGGCCCAGCAGCACGCGGCCGTCGTCCTCCAGGAGATACCAGGTGGCCACGGTCACCGGGCGGCCGTCGGCGGCCACCGTGGCCATGACGGCCGGGTTGGGCCGGCGGAGGAGGTCGAGGACGGCTGTGGGCATGGGCGTGGTCGGCATGCCCTCAGCCTAGATCCGTCCCTGGTCCAGGCCTTTGGCGGCACCCGGGGTGAGGAACTCGACCCGGGTGCCGCTCAGCAGGGGATCCTTGCGGGCGTGGAAGTCCCGTACGTGTTCGGCCTGCTCGTGGGCCTGGAAGGCGTCCCGGTCCCGGTACACCTCGTAGAACACCCGGGCCAGCGGCTCGCCCTCGACCGCGGCGGTGGCGTAGATCAGCGTGCCCGGCTCCCGCTCGGTGATCTGCCGGACCGCCACGGCGGTGAGCTCGTCGAAGCGGGCCGCCGCGGCCTCGTCCCGGCAGTCGAACCGCACCACGAGTGCGAACACGTTGACACCTCCGTGCGTCAGGGGTGGAAGACCACCTCAGCATTGTGCGGGGTGGGGCCGTCCAGCAGTGGCCGGGGCGCGCCGCGCAGGTGCCGGTCGAAGAACGCGGTCACGTAGTCGCCCACGATCCGCGCGGTCCGGTCGCCGGGCAGGGGCGAGCCGGTGTCCGGGAGGCCGGCCTGGTCGGCCAGCACCGCGGTGTCGGTGACGTCGAGGTGTCCGACTCCCGTGACGGTGAGCCAGCGCTTCCAGCCGTCGAGGCGTCGCCAGGCGCAGTCCCACGTGTCGTCGGTGCCGCCGGGGATGTGGTCGGGCTGGCCGAGCAGCAGGAACGGGCGCCCGTCGAGGCCGTCGGCGGGGACGGGGGCGAAGAACGTGCCGTCCATGGTGATGCCGGCCTTGACGCGGGGATCGGCTGCCATGGTGGCGGAGGCGGCGTTCCCACCGATCGAGTGGCCCGCTACTCCGATCCGGGCGCGGTTGATCAGCGCCGCGTGGCGCCACGCCGGGCGGGTGCCGGTCAGCCGGTCGAGGACGAACGAGATGTCCTGCGCCCGGCCGGTGGCGATCCGGGCGTACCCCTCACGTCCTTGACCTTCCAGAGCCGTGCAGGCGGTGCAGGTGAGGGTGCGGCCGCCGGGGAAGGCGGTGCCGGATGACTCGTAGGCGTGGTCGACCGCGGCGACCACGTACCCGTGGCTGGTCAGTTCCTCGGCGAGGTGGGTGAGCGTGTGCCGGTGCAGGGTGAAGCCGGGCGAGAGCACCACCAGCGGGTATCGGCCGCGGCGCGGTGGGGCCGCGGCGCGGGCGGCGGTACGGGTGCCGCTGAGCGCCTCCGGTGCGACGACGCCGCCGAGGTCGCGGTCCTCGAGGAACAGGCGGGCCTCGGTGGTGGTCAGGTACTGCGCCGGACGGCCGGAGTGAGCCTTCGCGGGGTAGTACATCGAGACCATCAGCTCTCGGGGGCCGGCGGGCACCCACGGGTCGCGCCGGGACCGGTCGACCAGGTGCAGGACGTCCCGGCCGACGGCGTACGGCCCGGACGGCCGGGGCAACGCGAAAGCGGTGCCGGCAGCTGATGGCAGCGAGGGGGCGAGTGCGACCGCGGCCGCCGCGACCGTCAGCACGACGGTTGCGGCGGCTCTCCTGGCGAGGTCGAGCGTTGTCGTCATGCGACCAGCCAAGCCGATCGGACCGGCCTGGCGCATTAGCCCGCGATGGAGCCCGGGGGTATACCGAGCACTACCTCAGCCGCCGGCGCCTGGTGGCGGGGTGGCCGGCGCGCCGGTGATAGCGGACTCCTGCCGCAGCAGGAGCTCCTGGAGCTCGACGTTGTCGTCGTTGCTGAGGGCGACACTCACCCAGCCGGTGTCCGGGTAGACGCTCCAGTTGGCGCCGATACCGGCCCCCGCGCCGCCGCGCCCGAACACCCACTGACCGTTGCTGATGCTGAGCGGCATCGTGTACCCGTCGAACGACGTGGGATCCGGGCCGGGGAGCTTGGCCCCGGCGAACAGGTCGGCGTAGGGCCGGCTCAGCACCGCCCCGGCCCGCAACGCTTCGGCGAAGCGGACCAGGTCCGGCGCGGTGGCGAAGCCGTCGCCCGACGCGTGGCCGATGAAGCTCCGGCCGGGATTCCGGCCGGCGATGGGCGGGAACACGCTGCCCTTGTCCAGGTGGCGAACGGCGTCCACCAGGCTGCCGTCGGCCTGCAGCATGTACGGGTGCGCGATGTGCTCTTCGGTGAGCCACTGCTCCCTGGTGAAGTACGCCGAGCCGGTCATGCCGCAACGCCGGAAGACGTGCCGGTGCACGTAGTCCCAGAACGTCATGCCGGACACGGCCTCCACGATCTGTGCGGCCATGGCCAGGCCGACGCCGGCGCCGGGGCGGTGGCCGTTGGACCCGGCGCCTGGGACCCCCACCAGCGTCGCCTGCCGCGACCACTGCCCGGTGTACTCGTGGACCTCCTCCCGGCTGTGGAAGACGCGTTGCCAGTCCGGCATCGGGGCGTCCAGCCCGGACGTACCGATGAGCAGGTGGTGGATGGTCACCTGATCGGAGATTGTCGCGGAGAGGCCGGTCAGGTGCCGGTTCACCGGGTCCGAGAGCGCCAGCCTGCCCTGCTGAAGCAGCTGCAGGACCGCCACCGACAGGAACGGCTGGCTCGCCGAGGAGAGATTGAAGGCGATGCCCTCGTGGTTGCGGATCCCCTTCTCCCGGTCCGCCATGCCGTAACTGCGGGACAGCACCGTCCGGCCGCGGTACGAGAGCAGCACCACGCCGGAGAACCTGCCCTCGGCGGCGAGCTTCGCCACGTACCGGTCGAAGGCCCCTCCGGGCCTGGTGTCCGGCGGAATCCGGTCGCGCCCGGACGGCCCGGCGTAGGCGGTCCGGGCGCCGAGCAGCGGCGCACCGCCGGCCGCCGCGCCGGCGGCGGCTATTCCGCCCCAGGCGACCAGCCGCCGCCGGTCGATGCCACGTGACGAGTCGGAGCCCATGATCACGATCCCTTCCGGTGGACGAACCCGAGGTCGACGAATGAAGCGCTGTGGTCCGTGCTCCAGTGAAGACGAAGGGTTGTCGCACCGGCGTATGCGGATTTCGATACGCCCCCGATACCAGGCCGGTCCGCCGGGCTCAGTCCGGGACGTGCTGGACCGCGACCACGCCGGGCATCGCCATCATCTCGGCCGCCAGCCCGGCGAACAGGCCCGGGCTGGCCAGCTCGACGCTCCAGTGGCTGGGCAGCCTCTCGGCGATCTCGGAGTCGACCCGGCCGTGAGCGCAGTACGGGCTCAGGAAACCGGGCGCCCGCGGATCCCCGGCGAAGCTCGGGCTGCCACCCATACCCCGCCAGATCGCCGCCTGGGCCAGGTTGCGCTGGTCCTCGGTGGCCTGCCGGTCGATGAAGACCCGGGCCCGGTCGCTGGTCCGCGCGCCCGGCGGGTCCACGATGCCCGACGGCACCGCCGGCGTGCACGATCCCGGCCGCAGCTGCTCGGTGACCAGCGCGTACAGGCCCGAGCCGGTGAGCAGCGATCCGACGATGACCAGCGCGACGGCCGCCCTCGGCCTGCGCCGCATCACGTCCAGCGCCTGCGCTGCCTGCCGCCGCCACTGCGGGAGCCGGCGCGGTGGCCGTTGCACCGCCGCGATGAACAAGAGCAGGGCGGCCAGGACGCCGAACAGCACGGCCGGGGTCTTCAGGGCGAAGGCCAGCCCCTGCCAGGCCGGCCCGGCGGTCTCGTCGGCCCGCCCGTCGGACGACAGCGTCAGCAGCGTGGCGGGGACGACGCAGAGCACGGCGAGCACCGCGCCGATGGCGGCCGGCGCGCTCATCCCGGGGTTGGGCTCCAGGCGGCGGCTCGCCCAGCCGGTCACCAGCCAGGCGAGGAACGCGCCGGGCGGGAAACCGAGCCAGGTCACGGTCTTCAGCCACGACGGCGGCTCCTGCCACAGGAAGTACGTGGCGTTGCCGTCACCGTCGTAGGCCGGGCGCCCGGCCCAGTAATAGTCGCTGAAACGTATGCCCAGGGCACCGCGGGTGGCAGTGAAGCTCTCGAAGCGGTCGGCCGCATCGGCCCCCACGACGTCGGTCTCGTCCAGCGGCGGGTCGACGCCGGTCACCGTCCAGCCGGCGGCCTCCAGACGGGCGCGGACACCGGCGGTGTAGGCGGCGACGTCCCGGGTGGCCGCGGTGTGCTTGACCCACGAGACGGCGTACCCGTACTCGATGCCCTCGCCGTCGCTCTGGCTGACCACCCGGGAAGCCTCGCCGCCGCCCCAAACCTGGAGCCCAGGGAACACGGTCGCGCTGATCTCGGCGGCCTCGGCGCCGGCGGGCAGCGGCCCGACCGCGTGCCAGCCGAGCCAGTTGGCCGCGCCGGCGCCGAGGCATCCGCCGGCCAGCGCGACGAACAACGTCAGCACGACGATGCCGCGGCTCTTCGGCCGGCCCAGCCGGGCCCGGCTGCCGTGCCGGATCAGGTTGACGACCTCCCGCGGGGCCGGCCGGCGCCACCCCGGCGGCGCGCATTCCACCAGCGTGTCCAGCAGCTCGTCGCGGCGCGGGCCGGGCGGATAGGCCCGCAGGAGCCGGCGGTACGCCCGCAGCAGCCGCCGATCGGCGGTGGTGGACGAGGTCACCAGGTCGTTCACCATGCCACCCGCGGGCCGGACCGGTGCGCGCCGGCCGGGCCGAGCCCGAACCGCTTGAGCTGGCTGGTCGCCGCCTCCAGGCTGGCGCGCAGCCGTTCGGTCTCGGCGGTCAGAGCCGTCGCACCCTGGTGGGTGAGCCGGTAGTAACGCCGGTTGCGCCCGTCGACGAGCTCCTCGCGGTCGACCTCGACCAGGCCCTCGGCGGTCAGCCGGTCGAGCGCGGCGTACAGCGTGCCGGCCTGGAGCACCACCCGGCCGCCGGAGAGGGCGGTGGCCTCCTGGATCACGCCGTAGCCGTGCCGGGGCGCCGACGCCAGGGCGGTGAGGATCCAGAACGTGGGTTCCCGCATCGAGGCAGCCATGAACTCAATATAGAGATCATCTGAGTATCGGGCAAGCTGCCGCGGAACCGCAGGCTTCCCGGCGACGACTATCCGATCATGAGTTCCGAGAGCCACAGCCGGACCGCCGGCACCCGGTACTGCCGGGTCGCCCGGCACCGTGGCGCCTCCGCGCGCAGCGCGTACGTCGCCCGGCACAGCGCTGACGGCGTCGTGCTGACGCGAGCCTGGAGTGCACCGGAGCCGGAAGTACTGACGAGGGCGGGGCGGGGCGTCGCTGGGTTCACGGTCGCCGGGGCGGTGCTGGTGCTCAGCGTCGCGTTGCTGTTCGCGGGTGTGCCCGCCGGACGGCCCGAGACCGGACCGAGTGCGGCCCGGGCCTCGGTCGAGGCCTATGCCGGCGGGCATCTGTTGCGGCTGCGGACCGAGCCGGGCGCGGAGTCGGCCACGCTCGTGCATCTGTGCGCCGGCGACAGCGTCGGCCGGGTGCGGTCCTGGGCGATCAGCGTCGATGGCGCCGACGGGACGGCCGCCGTGCAGCGGGTGACCGACCGGGTGGCCCTCGCGTCCATCCCCATAGGACCGAGCGCGACCGTGGTGGCTGTCACGGTCGTTCCGGAAGCAGGGCTGCCTCTCGTCTTCACGACGCACGTGACGGTGGGAGGCGCGGCCGGGCCGTATGGCTGAGCGCCGCGGCGACGGCTCTGCGGCTGGGACTCTTCCGCTGAACCTCGACTTCCTTCTATTGTGGCCATACAGTCGCCGGGCCGTCGCTTTGCGTAACGTGCCGCGCCGCAGGCTGGACCTTTCACGGGAGAGGCACGGGGATGATCAGAAAACTCATGGCAGTGCTCGCCGCTGCGCTGGTGTTGCTCACCGCCGAGCCCGCGGAGGCGGCCACCGTGTTGCCACCCGGGGCCGCACACAAGATCGGCAGCACCTACCAGGAGCGCGTGAGCACCGGCGAGGTCCTGACCTTCCGGCAGGTGAACGAGGTGGAGAGCGTCGCCCTCGTCTCGCGGCGCAGCCTCGGGCAGTGCAGCTGGACCTACTTCTGCCAGTGGGACAGCACCAACTACGACGGCGAGTTCCACCGGTACAGCCTCAACGGGATCGCCGGGGCTCCCGGACACTGCTGGAACCTGGGCAGCTCGGCGAAGGACGACGGCGAGAGCTGGTGGAACGACACCAACACCGACGTGCGGGTGTACGACTGGGTGAACTGCAACGCCGGCGGCTGGAACCGCACGGTCGCGGCGAGCGGCTACGCCACCTGCCAGAGCAGCGACTGGTGCGACCGCGTGACGAGCCTCTACGCCTGCGGCCGCTTCACGACTCCCGGATCCCCTTGTTGACGACGTCCGGCCCGTAGTACTGAGCCGTGAACGGTCGGATGGGGCCGAGGTACCCATCGCCGGCCTCGGACATCACCACGGCGCGATGGTCCAATGGGTCATGACCATCATCATGACCCGCCGCCTCGCCCGCCACCCACACCTGAACCCCTTATTTATAAGGGTTTAGAGCCGCAGTCGGGCCCGCCGCCGCGACAAAAACAGCAGGATCGCGCTCACCGCGGCGAGCACACCCAGCCCGATCAGCAGCGTGGCGGACGTGCCGCCGGAGCCGGCCGGTGGCGCGGCCATCGCGGGCGCGGTCGTGGGCGCCGGGGGCAGGGCCGGATCGGCGACGGTGAAGGCGTACGAGCCCTGGGCTGTGTGGCCGTCCACCGAGACCACGCGGTAGGCGACCGTGTAGGTGCCGTTGCCCGGCGGCGGGCTGAGCGTCACCGTGCCCGAGCCGGCCTCGACAACGGGCGCCGAGGCGGCCAGGCGCTGCCTGGCGCTGTCACTGATGACGATCGTGGTGAACTCCGGGTTCAGACGTTCGCTGAAGGTCACGGTGACCGAGGTGGGCGCCGCGGCGAGCGTCGCGTCCCGGGCGGGGGCCGAGGCGGTCAGTTCGGCGTGCGCCCACGCCGGGGAGCCCGGCAGCTGCACGGCGACGAAGGCGGCGAAGGTGAGCAAGAGCTTGTTCATGTGAGCACCCGCTCGCCGATCCAGCCGCCCTCCGCGCAGCCCGGCGGTACGGCGAACACGGCCGAGCCGATCGGGGTGATCCATTCGTTCAACAGGTCCTTGTCCGCGAGGCGTTGCTGGATGGGCACGAACTGCCGGGCGATGTCCCGCTGGTACGCCGCGAAGATCAGGCCGGCGTCCGGGTGCCCGAGGGCGTCGGGCACCCCGTCGTAGTTGTACGGCCGCCGCAGGATCTTCAGCGCCGGGTCGGTGACGTGGGCCCGGGTGACGTGCGAGAAGTCCGGGATCCGGGGCAGCCCGGCGTCGTCGAGAGCGGTGAAGTCGGGCTCGTCGTGCTCCTGGGAGCCGCTCAGCGGCGCGCCCGAGTCCAGGCGGCGGCCGGTCGCGTTCTCCTTGTCGGCGACGGCGAGCAGGTCCCACTTCTCGATCTCGGCGCGGATCCGCCGGACCACCAGGGTGGTCGAGCCGTCGGGGTTCCAGACGGCCGGATCGATCTCGGCGCCGCGCGGGTTGGCGGTGCCGTCGAGCTGGCCCAGCACGTTGCGCTGGGTGTGCCCGGGCGCCTGCACGCCGGGGCCGCGCCGGAAACCCTGCTGCACCCAGCGCACCGCCGCGAACGGCCGGGCGTCCTTGATGAGCATCCGCTGGGCGTGCGCGACCGTGAGCGGGTCATCCGCGCAGATCTGCAGCACCAGGTCCCCGCCGGACCAGCGCCGCTCCAGCCGGTCGATCGAGAACGCCGGCAGGTCCGCGATCGGGGCGGGCAGCCCGGCCGCGCGGTACAGGCCGGGACCGAATCCGAAGGTGACCGTCAACCGGGCCGGCAGCACGGCGAGGGTGGCGTCGGTGTCGCCGAGCGCCGCGACGCCCTGGGTGAGCCGGGCCGCGTCATCGCTGAGCAGGCGCAGCATCCGGGCCAGGACGCGCCGGTCGGTGCCGGCGGCCAGGGTGAGAGCGACGAACGCGGCGTGCGCGGGCGGATCCTCGGCCACCCCGGCCTGGCGGGGGCCGTGGAACGCGACTGTGGCCGTACCCGTGTCCAGCGGGGCGGAGGCCGCGACCGGGACCGGCGCGGAGTCTCCGGTCGCCGCGACGGCAGCGGCCGCGCCGAGGCCGGCGAGGGCTCCCCCGGCGAGCAGGCGACGCCGGCTCACCGGCAAGAGACGCGGTGTCACGACGCCTCCGGCGGGCAGGCGCCGCCGGCTCGCCGGGGAGAGGCTGCGATCCCGGGGGTGGCCGGGGTGAAGCTGGCGGCGAGACGCGGTGTCACGGCGCCTCCGGCGAGCAGGCGCCGCCGGCTCGCCGGAGAGGCGGCGATCCCGGGGGTGGCCGGGGTGAAGCTGGCGGCGAGACGCGGTGTCACGGCGCCGCGCTGCCCATCGGCATGCCGGAAGCCGGCATGGACATGCCGGGGTCGTAGCTCTCCCCCGCCCCGGCGAACGGCTTGGCGATCGCGGTGAACGGGACGGTCCCGCCGTCGGCCAGCTTCAGGGTGAAGGTGACCTCGTTGCCGGCGTCGATCGTCGCGGCCGGCTTCATCAGCATCAGGTGGTCGCCGCCGGGCCCCAGCTCGTGGGTGCTCCTGGCCTTGATGACGAAGCCGCCCTGCTTGGGCCGCATCAGCATCTTGCCGTCCTGCATGGTCATCTCGTGCAGTTCCATCGGGGACGCCGGCGACTCGGCGCTGACGACCGTGATGTCGGAGTCGCTGTCGTTGACCAGGATCGCGAAGGCGGCGGTCATGGTGCCGGCCTTCGCGGCCTTGACCCACGGGTCCTTGACGACCAGCCCGGTCACGGCCGAGGCCGTGGGTGCGGCGGCGGGCACCGGCGTGCCGCCGGCGGCGTCGGTGCCGCCGCAGCCGGCGAGGCCGAGGGTGGTCAGGGCGCCGGCGAGCAGGGCGACCGCCAGGGTACGGCGGGAGCTCCGGTTCAAGGGGTTTGACATGGTATCCGTTCCTTGTTGGGGTTCGCACAGGATTGGTCGGGATCCCCCGGGGAGAAGTTCCCGGCACCGTGATCTCCCCGGATCCACCGCCGGATGAGCGCCAGCAGGACGACCGCGGCCGGCAGCGCCCCGAACGCCCACCACAGCCGGGCGGCAAGACGCTGGTCGGCGAGCAACGACGGCGCCCACACCGGATGCACGGCGGTGTACCAGTCCGCGGCGATCACTGAGGTTGACCTGAGCAGGATGAGGCCGAGGTGAGCTTGCGCTGCCACGGTCAAGAGGTGGACCACGATCAGCACGGCCGGATGAACGCGCCGGCGGGCCGCCCCGAGCAGCACCCGGAACAGCAGGATGCCGACGCCCACGAAGGACGCCAGCATCGCCAGGTGTCCGAGGTGGTAGCGCATCAGCCGGCCGAGCAGACCGGTGAGGTACAGCCCCTGAAGGCTGAGGACGGAGACGGCCAGCGCGACCGGTGGACGACTCACGAACCGCAGGAGCCGGCTGTCCAGCATGAGCAGCAGCCACTCCCTCGGGCCGCGCACCTGGGGGTCCGCGGGTCTCCGCAATGCCCGCAGGGCCAGCGTGACCGGGGCGCCACCGATCAGCAGGATCGGCACGACCGTGGCCAGCACGACGTGCTGCACCAGGTGCGCGCTCATCAGCACGTATCCGTACCGGGCCACGCCCAGGCCGGTCATCGCACCCAGCAGCAGCATGCCGGCCACCCAGGACACCGTGCGGCTCGCCGGCCAGGCGTGCCCGGCCCGGCGCAGCCGGCGCGTCCCGGCCAGATAGGTCAGGATGCCGACCACGACGACCACCGGGAAGATCAGGTCCGGCAACGGATCGGTGAGGAGCCGGGCCACGGTGACCGGGCCGGGCTGGTCGAAACCCAGCAGCTCCACCAGCGGATCCGGCTCGACCGCGATCTCGGGCACCGGCGTCGGGCTGCGCGACAGGCCCACGGCCAGCCCGATCGCCGCCCCGAGCACCAGCAGCTCACCGCCGGCCAGGCGCAGGAACGCCCACGGGGCACCCGAGCGCAGCGCCGGCAGGGTACGGCTGCGGTGCACAGCGCCGATCACCCCGACCGCCAGCAGCGCGAGCACTTTGAGCAGGACCAGGAGCCCGTACCGGGAGGTGCCGAGAGCCGGCCAGCTGCCCAGCCGCACCGCCGCGTTGGCCGCGCCGCTGACCGCCGTGGCCACGAAACAGGCCAGCGCCAGGCGGCTGTAGCGGGAGGCGGTCTCGGCGAAACGGCGGTGGCGGCGTACGAGAAGCAGACCGGCCAGACCGCCGACCCAGAGCGACGCGGCCAGCAGGTGCAGCGCCAGGCTGGTCACCGCGAGCTGATGGTCGCCCGCCCCGGCGGAATGCCCGGTGAACGCCGGCGGCAGCAACGCCACCAGCGCCAGGCCGGCGGTGACCGCGGCCAGGCCACGCGACACCCCGGACCGGCTCAGGAGGGCCACCACCAGCGCCAGCCCGGCCTGCAGGAGCAGTGCCTGTCCCTGGGCGATGGAGAACGCGAAGCTCGACACCGACGGCCGGCTCAGCCGCGGAACGGGCACACCCAGCACATCGGAGACGGTGACGACGATCAGCAGCAGGCAGGTGCCCGCCCACAGCAGCGCCGGCCACGTCGATCGGCGCATCAGCAGCCAGCCGTGGGCCGCCACGCTGGTGCCGTCGCCGGGCAGCAGGAAGGCCGCGGTGACGGTCAGGCCGACCGTCAGCACGCCGAGGACGGTCGCCAGCAGCGTCAGCGCCGGGAGCGCCCACTCGGTCAGGGCCCCGGGGCCGGGGATGCCCGGCAATGCGGCGTCCACCGCCGCACCGAATCTCAGGGACGCCACGAGGACCGCCGCCGCCGCGCCGGCAGCTGCCACCATCAGGACTGACGTCCGCACCGCGCTCTGCACTCTGACAAGAGTCGCAAGGATGGGGGCCGTGGTTCCGCGCCTCCGGCCGCAGAATCTCCGGCCCGATCCTTCAACCTTTCGCGAACCGGCATTTCCAGCCCGTCGAAGCGTTGGCTCCAGACCACGCTGGTCGCTGAGCGCGGTGGTGCCCTGCTGGGCACGGCGGTCCTGCTCACCGGGAGCCGGGCCGCCGTCGAGGACCTGCTGCAGGCGGCCCTGGAACGGCTGATGCGTTCGTGAGGCCGGGTGCGCGAGGACCGCGAGCGGTATCTGCGCCGGACCAGGCACCACCTGGCCGTCGACGCGGGCTATCGGCTGCAGCCGGTACGCGCCTCAGTGGCGCCGCCGGCGGCGCCGAGCCACGATCCGGATCTCGTACGCCGTGGGCGTGGCCGGTCTGGCGGGCGTCCTGGCCGCCGGCCTGACGGTCGGCGACAGCGCCCCGCCCCGGCCCGACGCGGGCCGGGCGCCGGCAGCGCGAGCCGGCCGGCAGTGCGGACCGACCGGCAGTGCGGACCGACCGGCAGTGCGGACCGACCGG
>NZ_JBSGFR010000039.1:0-19242 GCF_053603475.1 Actinoplanes sp. NPDC004185
GGGGTCCGCATGAGCGGCCGGGAGTACCGCCTCGGCGATTTCGCCCAGGTGTGGCACCGGCAGGGCCGCCGTTCGTGGAGCGCGGTCGCCGGGCGCGGCGCCCTCGGCATCGCGATGATCGTCCCGCTCGTGATCGGCGCGGTCGGCGTCCTGGTGGCCCTGGTCATCAACGCCTCGACGGCCACCACCGTGGCCCTGATCGGCGGCGGCATCCTGATCGGCCTGGCCGCCGCGCCGCTGTCCGACGTCCTGCTGGAGTTCGTCGACCGCTCGTACGACAAGGGCAGCCGCCGCCGCGAGATCTGGGCCCGCATCCGCGGTTCCGAGGTCCTGCTGCTGGACACGGACAACGCGCAGCGCTTCGGTCAGATCTACCGGGCCCTGCAACGCGCCCTCGACCACGACACCGTCGCCCATTGAGGTGCCGCGGGCAAGGAGTGCCATGAAGAACGCCCGGGGTGCGCTGCCGCTCGCCGGTCTGCTCGCGACCTCCGGAGTTCTGCACTTCCTCACCCCGAAGCCGTTCGACTCCATCGTGCCGCGCTCGCTGCCGGGCAGCCCGCGCACGTGGACCCTGCTCAGCGGCGCGGCCGAGCTGGCTGTCGCCGCCGCGGTCGCCCGTCCCGGCACCCGCCGGCTCGGCGGGCTGGCCGCCGCCGGCCTTTTCGCGGCCGTGTTCCCCGCGAACGTCAAGATGGCGATGGACTGGCGGGACGCCTCGCCGGCGCGCCGCGCGATCGCCTATGGACGGCTGCCGCTGCAGATTCCGCTGGTGCTCTGGGGGCTGCGCGTGGCCCGGCGCTGATTTCCCGGAAAGCGCCCCGCGACGGGCCGCCGGGCAGCGACGATACGAGAATCATGAGGGCCACCCAGGTACGACCGACGGGCGTGGAGCGCACGCTCGGCGAGGACGAGCTGATCGTCACCAAGACCGATCCCCGCGGCGTGCTGACCTACGCCAACGACGTCTTCCTGCGCCTGTCCGCGCTGCACGAGGACGAGACCATCGGTGAGCCGCACAACATCATCCGGCATCCCGACATGCCCCGGGCGATCTTCAAGCTGCTCTGGGGCGCCCTCGGCGAGCGCCAGGAGGTCTTCGCCTACGTGGTCAACCTGGCCACCGACGGCGCGCACTACTGGGTGCTCGCGCACGTCACGCCGTCCTCGGACGCGCAGGGCCGGCTGGTCGGCTACCACTCCAGCCGGCGGCGCCCGGAACCCGGCCCGGTGGCGGCGATCAGCAAGATCTATGCCGAGCTGCGAGCTGAAGAACGCCGGCACGAGAACTCCTCCGCCGGGCTGGACGCGTCCTGGGCCCGGCTCCAGGGCATCCTGGCCGAGCGCAACCAGACATATGACGAATTCGTGTGGTCCCTCACGAACGGTGCGTACTAGTGCAGACCGATACCCTGCGGCTCATCACCGATGTCTGCGCCCGCGCCGCCGCCGGCGACTTCGAGGCCCGGCTGCCGTCCATCGGCGACTCACCGGAGGCGCAGGCGGCCCGGCACGCGCTCAACGGGCTGCTCGACAAGACCGACTCCTTCGTCCGGGAAGCCGGCGCGGCGCTCGGCGCGGCCGCCGAGGGCCGCTATCACCGGCGCTTCCTGCCGCGCGGCATGCAGGGCGCGTTCCGCGACGCGGCCGCCCGGATCGCCCAGTCGACCGACGAGATGAGCCGGTCCACGGGGCAGCTCGCCGAGGCGGCCCGGTCGCGATCCGCCCTCGCCGACGAGCTGGAGAACGCGGTGCTCACCGTCTCCGAGCAGGTGGCGACGGCGGCGACCGAGATGGGGGCCTCGGCCAACGGGCTCGCCGACTTCGCGCGCGAGGCGGTCACCGGGGCCGAGCGTGGGGTCGAGACGGTGGGCTCGCTGCGTACCGCGTCGGAGCAGATCCGTACCGCCGTCGATCTGATCAATTCGGTGGCCTCGCAGACCCGCCTGCTGGCCCTCAACGCCACCATCGAGGCGGCCCGGGCCGGCGACGCCGGCCGCGGTTTCGCCGTCGTGGCCGGCGAGGTCAAGAACCTCGCCAACGAGACCAGCGAGTCCAGTTCGGAGATCCTGGGCCAGGTCAACACGGTGCAGCAGGCGGCGGCTGACGCGGTCGGCGTGCTCGAGGTCGTGACCGGCAGCATCCGGGAGATGAGCGGCCTGGTGAACGGCATCGCGGCCGCCGTCGACGGCGGTCACGACTCCGGTACGGCGGGACTGAGCCAGCTGGCCGAGGTGCTGCGCAGCGAGGTGCACCGCTTCGTGACGATGGCCCGGCAGTCCTAGCCGCTAGTAGTTCTGGGCGTAGATCGCGTCGATCTCCGCGCGGCTGGGCAGGGCGTTGCTGGCGCCGACCTTGCGCACGCACGCCGCGCCGGCCGCGTTCGCCCAGCGCACCGCCTGCACCAGGTCCCGGCCCTCGCCCCAGGCGACCGCCAGCGCCCCGGTGAAGGCGTCCCCGGCCGCGGTGGTGTCCACGACGTCGACCCGGCAGGCCGGGATCCGCTCGTCGTGGCCGTCGCGGTCGGCGTACCAGGAGCCGCCGCCGCCCAGGGTCAGCACGACCCGCGGCACCAGGGCCAGCAGGGCGGGCATGTCGGGCTCGGCCGACCCGGTGATCGCGTTCGCCTCGCCCTCGTTGACCACCAGCAGGTCCACCGCGTCCAGCAGCTCCTGGGGCAGCTCCCGGGCCGGGGCCGCGTTCAGGATCATCCGGGTGTGGCCGGCCCGGGCCGCCTGCGCCGCCGCGACCACCGTGTCCGCCGGGATCTCCTGCTGGCACAGCAGCACGTCGCTGTCGGCGATCACCGCCGTCTCGGCCGCGCTCAGCCCGGCGAAAGAGCTGTTCGCGCCGGGGCTCACGATGATGGAATTCTCCCCCGCGCGGTCGACCATGATGACCGCGACACCGGACGCGCCGTAGCTGGTCCGCACGTTCTCGGTGTCCACCCCGGACGCGTTGAGCCGGGCCTTGATGGTCACGCCGAACGCGTCCGAGCCGATCGCCCCGAGCAACACACACCGGCCACCGGCGCGGGCGGCGGCGATGGCCTGATTGGCGCCCTTGCCGCCCGGGGTCATGACGAAGTCGTCGCCGAGCACGGTCTCGCCGGGCAGCGGCAGCCGCGGCGCGAGCCCGACCAGGTCCATGTTGGCGCTGCCGGCGACGACGATGCGCGGGGAGGTCTCGGCCATCGTCTGCCTCAGGCCGCCCGGGCCATGTACCGGTCGCCGGAGCGCTGCACCTGCAGCGGCAGCCCGAACGTCTTGGACAGGTTGGCCGCCGTCAGCGTCTCGCCGAGCAGGCCGGCCGCCACGACCGTGCCCTCGCGCAGCAGCATCGCGTGGGTGAAACCGGGAGGGATCTCCTCGACGTGATGGGTGACCAGCACCATCGCCGGGGCGTCCGGATCCTCGGCCAGCTCGGTCAGCCGGCCGACCAGGTCCTCACGGCCGCCCAGGTCCAGCCCGGCGGTGGGCTCGTCGAGCAGCATGAGCTCGGGGTCGGTCATCAGCGCGCGGGCGATCTGGGTGCGCTTGCGCTCGCCCTCGGACAGCGTGCCGAACTCCCGCTCGACCAGCGCGCCCATGCCCAGCTGCGCCAGCAGTGCCCGGGCCCGCGCCTCGTCCTGCGGGTCGTAGCTCTCCCGCCAGCGGCCGACGACCGACCAGGCCGCGGTGACCACGACGTCGAGCACGCGTTCCGAGGGCGGCACCTGGTCGGCGAGCTGACCGGTGGTGATGCCGATCCGGGTGCGCAGCTCGGTGACGTCGGTGCGCCCCAGCCGCTCGCCGAGGATCCAGGCGGTGCCGCGGGACGGGTGCAGCCGGCCGGACGCCAGGTTGAGCAGCGTCGTCTTGCCGGCGCCGTTGGGGCCCAGCACGACCCATCTCTCGTCCAGCTCGACCTGCCAGGAGAGCCCGCGCAGCAGATGGCTGCCGCCGCGGATGACGCTCACCCGGTCGAAGGAGATGACGGTGTCTTCGTCAGGTGGGGTGGGGGTCGCAGTCGCTGCCTCGAGCACGCAACCATCCAACCATGCAGGGTCCGGGGCCCCGGACGCCGTGCCCGGTCAACCGGTGGTGGATCCGAAGACCTCGTCGCGGACCGACTCCAGCGCCGTCAGCAGCGCGCCGTTGAGGATCGGCTCGACGGCGACCTCGCTGATCACGACCTTCGGGGCGACGAGGGTGATGGCGGCGACCTCGCGCTCGACCCGTTCGGCCAGCGCGGCGCCTCCGGCCTGGCTGACCTCACCGGCCAGGACCACGAGCGGCGGGTCCAGCACCACGCAGGTGGCCGCCACGCCGAGGGCCAGCCGGGCCGCCAGCTCGTCGAGCAGCGGCTCGCCCGCGGCGCCGGCCGCGACGGCGGCCCGCACCACGTCGGCGGACTCGGTGCCGCGGAAGCCGTACTTCTTGCCGAGCGCCTTGGCCGCGTCCGAGGCCACGAGGGTCTGGAAAGCGCCCTTGGCGCCGCGCTTGGTCACGTCGCGGGGGATCTCGGCGCCGGCCACCGGCAGGTAGCCGATCTCGCCGGCGGCACCGGTGCTGCCGTGGTGCAGGCGGCCGCCGATCACCGTGGCGAGGCCGACGCCCCGGCCGACCCAGATCAGCACGAAGTCGTCGACGCCCTTGGCCGCGCCGACGTGCTGCTCGGCGATGGCGACCAGGTTGACGTCGTTGCCGAAGACGACCGGGGTGCTCAGGTCCTTGCGCAGCTCGGCGAGCAGGCCGCGGTGCCAGCGCGGCAGGTCGAAGGCGAAGGAGACCTCGCTGGTCTTCGGGTCGACGAGACCGGGCGTGCCGAGGACCACCCGGCGTACGGAGGCCATGTCGGTGCCACCCCGGCCGGCCGCCTGGACCACGGCGCTGTGCACTGCGCGTACCGGATCGTCGCTGTCCTGGGTCGACTGCTCGCTGCGGCCGACCACCTCGCCGGTGATGTCCGCGCAGGCCGCGATGACCCGGTCCGGCAGGACCTCGACGCCGATGACGTGCGCGCTACCGGGCGTGACCGCGTACAGCTGGGCGTTGGGGCCGCGGCCGCCGGCCTGCTCACCCACCCGGCGCACCAGGCCCCGCTCCTCGAGCCGCTCGACCAGCTGGGAGGCGGTCACCTTGCTCAACCCGGTCATCTCGCCGAGCTGCGCGCGGGTCAGCGGACCCTTGGCGAGCAGCAGCTCGAGCGCGGCGCGGTCGTTGAGCGCCCGCAGCAGTCGCGGGGTACCCGGTAGGCGGGTGGCGGCCATAACTCGTCCCTTGGTGTTTAGGAGTGCTTCCTATTGCGGTGACCGGCGCAGATCATGTAGCCGCAGCGTAACGGTCAGCGCGCACACTGGTTGCGCCGCGTACCCGATAGACATCTGACGATCATGCAGGCCGGCCGGCCGGAAAACCAGAGCCGGACCCGAGGAAGGACACCATGGCGATCGACCCAGGACTGCGCCGTCTGGCTCTGCGCACGTTGCTCGCGGCGTTCCCGGGGACCGAGGCCCCGGAGTGGGCGGCCGCGCTGCTGGCCGAGGGCCTGGCCGGGCACACCCTGTTCGGGACCAACATCGCGGATCCGGCCCAGGTGGGCCGGCTGACGGCCGAGCTGCGCACGGTACGGCGGGACGCCCTGATCGCGATCGACGAGGAGGGCGGTGACGTGACCCGGCTGGCCCACCGGGTCGGGAGCCCGTACCCGGGTAACGCGGCCCTCGGCACGGTCGACGACCCGCAGCTGACCCGCTCGGTCTACGCGGCCATCGGCACCGACCTGGCCGCGGCCGGGATCACCCTCGACCTGGCCCCGACGGTCGACGTGAACACGGCCGACGACAACCCGGTCATCGGCACCCGCTCGTTCGGCGCGGACCCCGCATTGGTGGCCCGGCACACGGGCGCAGCGATCGAAGGCCTGCAGTCGACGGGCGTCGCCGCCTGCGCGAAACACTTCCCGGGCCACGGCGCGACGACGGCCGACTCCCACCTCGAACTCCCCACGGTGGACGCCGAGCTGGAGGTGCTGCGGGACCGCGACCTGCCACCGTTCGCGGCCGCGGTGGCGGCCGGCACGCAGGCGATCATGACGGCGCACATCCGGGTGCCCGCGCTGACCGGCGCCGGCCCGGCCACCTTCAGCCACGCGGCACTGACCGACCTGCTCCGCGGCGAGTACGGCTTCCGCGGGGCGGTCGTCACGGACGCGCTGGAGATGAAGGGAGCGGCCCAGGCCGCGGGCGGCATCGGCGAAGCGGCGGTGCTGTCCCTGGCGGCGGGCGCTGACCTGCTGTGCATCGGCGCCCGGGTGAGCCTGGAGCTGGTCGAACTGGTGGCCGCCGAGATCGTCGCCGGCCTCGGCGACGGCAGGCTCATGCTGAGCCGGCTGGAGAACGCGGCGGAACGCACAGCGGCGCTGACCGCGTGGACCCAGCGCCCGGTGCCGCCGCTACGGCACGACGCCGGGCTGGGCTACGCAGCGGCCCGCCGGGCGGTACGGGTCGAAGGCTCCCTCGTGGACCTCGACGACCCGCTGGTGGTGCAGCTCCAGTCGGGCCACTCGATAGCGGAAGGCCGCGTGCCCTGGGGCCTGCGACCGCATCTGAACGGCACCGAGCAAGTGTCCGTGGTGGCCGCTGAGACAAATGTCGAAACGCTGGTCGAGCTGGCGGGGTCCCGGCCGATCGTGATCGTCGGGCGACACACCCATCGAGCAAAAGCGAGCCGAGCGCTCATCGAAACCCTCGCGGCACGTCATACTGTGGCGGTGGTGGAGATGGGCTGGCCGGCAGGCTGGCGGCCGATCGGGGCGCGAGCTTTCATCACCACGTACGGCGCGAGCCATGCCAGCGGGCGCGCCGCAGCGGAAGCCCTCGGGCTGACCGCAACCAGCTGAGACACCCGGCTCAGGCACCCGGAACTGGGGCAGCGGCGGGCCGCCACCCGCCGCTGCCTCTCTTTGTGCCCCACATCTCCTTGAACGCGTTCAACTAAGGTCTTACGCTGACCCCAGTTGAACATGTTCAAGAAAGGCGGAGGTCGTGGATCACAAGGTCTGGATGTACCTCGCCTACCTGATCGTCAGCATCGCGCTGACGATCTGGGTGGCGACCACGCTGTCCCGCAACGGACTGGTCTTCCTGGAAGACGTCTTCGCCGACAACCGGCTGGCCCGTGCGGTCAACCAGCTGCTGGTGATGGGCTTCTACCTGCTGAATTTGGGGTTCGTCGCGGTGGCCATGCGCTCCGACGCCCGGGTGCCGGACGCAGCCCGGGCCCTGGAGACGCTGTCGTTCAAGATCGGGTTCGTGTTGCTGGTGCTGGGGGTGCTGCACGTCTGCAATGTGTTCTTCCTGGGGCGGTACCGGCGGGGGCGGTTGCGGCAGCAGCAGGGGATGCCGCCGTTGCCGCCGGCTGGGCGGTTGCCGATGTATCCGCAGCCTGGTGGGCCGGGTGGTGGGCCTGGGGGTGCCGGGCATCCCGGTGGGGGCGGCGGCTTGGCTGGGCCGGGCGGCATGGGTGGTCACGGTGGGATGGCGGGGCCGGGGGTTGCTGGGCCGCACGTGGCTGGGCCCGGCGGGATGGCGGGGCCAGGAGTTGCTGGGCCGCACGCGGCTGGGCCCGGCGGGATGGCGGGGCCAGGAGTTGCCGGGCCACACGCGGCCGGGCCCGGCGGGATGGCGGGGCCGAGCGGGCCAGCTCGTGGCGCGGTCGGGCTTGACGTAGCTGGGTCGGGCACTGTCGGCCATCCCGGCAGCGTCGGGTCCCCGGCGCAAGGCCCGAGCAGCGCTGGGCCCCGAGGACCAGGTGTCCCCCAAGGCGGCGCCGGCCAGCCTGGTGCCGACCAGGGCGGCAGCCGGCCGAATGACTGGCCCGGGCAAGGGATGGCGGGACCCGTTCCGCCAGCCGCGCCGGCATGACGGGGACCACCGATCCGGCCGGTCACGGGGCCGGCCGGGTCGGGTACTTCACCGTTCTCTACGACGAGGGCTGCCCGATCTGCCGCGCCGCGCATCGGTGGCTGGCCGGCCGCGCTCAGCTCGTACCGCTGGTCTTCGTGCCCGCCGGGTCGGCCGAGGCCCGGCAGCGCTTTCCGGGGCTGGACCATGCCGCCACGCTGCGCGATCTGACCGTGATCACCGACGGTGGCCTGGTCTATGTCTCGGACGGGGCCTGGCTGGCTTGCCTCTGGGCGCTGGCGGACTACCGCGGGATGGCCGAGCGGCTCAGCTCCCCCCGGTTGCTGCCGACGGCGCGACGCTTCATCGCCGCAGCCGCCGCCGTCCGGCAGTCGACGCGGGCGGACGACTACGGTGACGTGTGTGACGACCAGTGCCGCTGACCCCGCCGCCGATGAGCCCGGCGTCGGCTCCCCGGCGTTTCCCCACAGTCAGTCGCCTGATCCGGCGACGGCTACGGGAACGGCTCCGGCGGCCGGGCTCGGCGCTGCCCCGAAGGCTGACATCGTGAACCCGGTCGAATCGGCCTCCAGCTCCAGCACCGGCAATGGCGGCGACGGTAGCCCCGGTGGCGCCGACGCTCGCGGTGGAAGCCCCGCCGACGCTCGCGGTGGACGCGGCGCTGGCACTGGCGGCGGAAGCACCGACGCTCGCGGCGGAAGTAGCGCTGGCGCTGGGGGCGGAAGTAGCGCTGGCGCTGGGGGCGGAAGTAGCGCTGGCGCTGGGGGCGGAAGTAGCGCTGGCGCTGGGGGCGGAAGCGGCACCGACGTTCGCGGCGGGAGTAGTGCCGACGCTCGCGGCGCAAGCGGTGCTGGCACTGGCGGAAGCACCGACGCTCGCGGCGGAAGGAGCGCCGATGCTGACGGCAGCGACAGCGGCGACAGCGGCGCTGACGGCAGCGCTGAAGGCAGCGGCGCCATCGCCGGTGGGAAGCCGGACGGTGGCGAGGAGAAGCCGCGGCGTCCGCGGGGCGAGCAGACCCGGCAGCTGATCCTGGAGACCGCGTTGCGGCTGTTCCGGGAGCGGGGTTACACCGAGACCACCATGCGGGCCGTCGCCAAGGAAGCCGGGGTCGCGGTCGGGAACGCCTACTACTACTTCGATTCCAAGGAACACCTCATCCAGGGGTTCTACGACCGCAACCAGGCCGCGCACCGGGCCGCGGCGGAGGTCGTGCTGGCCAACGACAAGGACTTCGCCGCCCGGTTGCGGGGTGTGCTGCACGCCGGGATCGACGTCAATCAGCCCTATCACTCGTTCGCCGCCACGTTCTTCAAGACCGCCGCTGAGCCGTCCTCGCCGCTCAGTCCGTTCTCCCGCGAGTCGTCGCCGGCCCGGGAAGCCGCCATCGCCATCTTCCGGGATGTGGTCGACGGCTCCTCCGCGAAGCTCGACCCGGAGCTGCGCAAGGAACTGCCCGAGTTGTTGTGGCTCGGCTGGATGGGCGTAGTGCTGTTCTGGGTCTACGACCGCTCCCCGGATCAGAGGCGGACCCGGCGACTCATCGACGGCATCGTGCCGCTGGTGGACCGCCTGGTGGGGCTGTCACGGCTGCGCGTGCTGCGGCCCGCCCTGCGGCAGATCCTGGCCCTGCTCGACACCATCCGCCGCGAAGACTGATCACGTTCCGCACCGGGTCCCTCCTTCACTGTGTGTTACCGCCGGGTGAGCCGGGCGCGGTGCTGGGTGGTGGTTTCCGACCGGCCGGGCAGCTATAGCCGGATCTGTCGCCCGGAATCGGCCAGCCGAACGGTCATATCGCACAGCCAGTGCTTCCCCCGTGCCCCGATTACCACGTAGCGTCACTTTCGCAGGTGGATCTGGGGATGTCGCAGGGCTTCGAACCTCGGGACCGGTTCGAGACCACCCTGCGGCACGGATGGTGGGCCGGGCGCTCCGATGGTTTCGGGAGCAATCATCGGGTGATGCGCCCGGCTCACACTGCCGCCGCCCTTCAACGGGCCACCGGCCAGCACGGACACCGGAGCGGGCGTGGGCGGACGGAGACGTCGTCCGGGCGCCGGGCGGTGGGTCATGCGATGGCGAGCGCCGGCGACCATCGGACCGCGCAGCTGCCGAACTGCAGCGCTGCTGGACGGAATCACCCCAGGCGCCATGAAGCGAACCTTGTGCCGGCGTGCCTGCCGCCGCCGTCGTGGGAGTCATGTGAAGAGCTTGCCGCAATCACCACCTCCGGCGCGGAGCCCTGTGGACAACTCCGGGGCTGTGGATAACCGGCTATGGGCGCAGGACGGATTCCGTACCTTTGATGAGCGTCGCGAGGCCGTACTCGAAGACCTCGTCGCCGATCGGGCTGCCGGAGCGGAGGGCCGCGGCCAGGGTCGGCAGTTCGCTCAGATCCGGGTGCTCGCCGCGCTCGGCCATGGTGGAGGCCACTGCCTGTTCCTGCAGGACGTGACCGTTGATGTAGTGGCTCAGCGCTGTGATCGTGCGCAGAGCCTGGACGGGGGTGAAGCCGCGCTCGACCATCGCCGCGAGTTCCTGCTCGAAGTGGCGGACCGCGTCGCCGCCGCGTACGGCTCCGGAGACCACGCGGGCACCGTCGCGGCTGGCCAGCAGTGACGCACGGTAGGACCGCGCGCGCCGGGCGAGCCATTCCTGCCACGGCTCGCCGGGGCGGGGTGGTCCCATTCCGGCCCGCACGATGATCGCATTGGCCATGCCGTCGAGCAGCTCCTGCTTCGTGCGGATGTGCCAGTAGAGCGCCGGCGACTTGACTCCCAGGTCGGCGGCGAGGCGGCGCACGGTCAGGCCCTCCAGACCCACTTCGTCGAGCAACTTCAGCCCGGCCTCGATGAGCACGTCGCGCGTCAAGCCCTTCACGACCTCACCTTAGCAGTGCTAAATTTTCCTTAGCGGCGCTAAGGAGGAGTCATGCGGGCACTCGCGGAGGACGGCACGGAAGCACAAGCAGTGGAGGAGGGCATCGGCACGCCGATCCTGGTGATCCACGGCGGCATGGGAGACCGCACGGTCTGGCAGCCGGTCACGGACCTGCTGCGCGACCGCTTCCGGACGGTACGGCTGGAGCGCCGCCGATACCGCATGGATCTGCCCGGACCGTCGACGATGGCGCAAGAGGTCGGGCACGTCGCGGCGATCGCGGCGCAGTTGGACCGGCCGGTGCTGGTCGGGCACTCATCGGGGGCGGTGGTGGCGCTGGAGGCGCTGGTCGCCGACCCCGGGGCCTACGCGGGCGCGGTGCTCTACGAGCCGCCTTTGGTGATCGGCCCACCGTTGAGCGACGACAAGCTGGCGCGGGCCCGCGCGGCGATCGCTCAGGACAAGCCGGGCAAGGCGCTGGCCATCTTCATGCGCGACGTGGTTCGGATGCCGGCGCCGCTGGCCTGGCTGGCGGGTTCCTTCGTCGGCCGGCACCCGGAATACCGGCAGCGGGTGGTGCGGCAGCTGGACGACAACGACGCGTTGGATGGGCTCGGCGTGCGGCTGGCGGCGTACGCGGAGCTGAAGATGCCGATCCTGCTGATCGGCGGGGACAAGTCACCCCGGCATCTGACGGAACGGCTGGACGCCCTCGAGCAGGCGCTGCCCCACGCCCGCCGCCTGCTGCTGCACGGCCAAGGGCACAACGCCGAACGCCGCGCACCGCAGAGATTGGCGACGGCCATCGCCAAGTTCATCGACGAGGACGTCGCCCCGCGTTGACCGGGGTGGGCTGCGTCCGGCAAGGGCGGACGCAGCCTCAGCCCTCACACAGCCGACGAGGTCTTGACCAACGTACGGATCTGCCGCAGCAGCACCGACAACGCCGCCAGATCGGCCGGGGCCTCTTCCACGTTGCCCATCGCGTTTCCCGTACGGGCCATCGAGGCCGCGTTCACCTGCTCCCATTCGGCCAGGCGATCCTCCGGCGCCGCCGAGGCCGGGGTCGACTGCAGCACCTCCGCCGTCAGGCCGGCCAGGGCCGCGTACAGGTCGTAGCGCAGCGCCATCCGGGCCAGGGTCTGCCAGCGGTCGCCGCGCGGCAGGCGGGAGATGTGCGACAGCAGCACGTCGATCTGGAAGCGTTCCGAGATCACGAAGTAGACCTTCGCCACCTCGGTCACGTCGTGGCCGGTCGCCCGGGCCGTCTCCAGGATGTCGAGCATGCCGAAGCCGTAGACCACCCGGGCGATCGCGTCGGCCAGCTGCTCCGGGATGCCGCGCTCGGTCAGCGTGGTCACGTGACTCAACAGGGAACGGCGTTCGACACCGACGACCACCGTCGGGAGCTGGGCCAGCAGCGCATCGACGCCGGGGCGGAGCCGGGCGATCTCGCCGGCCACGTCGATCGGCGAGCGGCGGTTGCTGACCAGCCAGCGGACCGCCCGGTCGAGCAGCCTTCGGGTCTCCAGGTAGACCAGGGTCTGCGCCGGCGTCGGCACCTCGTTGTCCAGCTTCTCCGCCGCCGCCCACAGGTCGGGCAGGCCATAGACATCACGGACCACGACGTACGCGCGGATCACGTCCGCCGCCGAGGCGCCGCTCTCCTCCATCGCGCGGAAGACGAACGACGTGCCGCCGCGGTTGACCACCTCGTTGACCAGAGCCGTCGAGATGATCTCGCGGCGCAGCCGGTGGCCGGCCATCCGGGCCGCGTAACGCTCGCGCAGCGGGGTGGGGAAATACCGGGCCAGCACGTCGTTGGTCCAGGCCTCGTCGACCAGGACGTCGGCGAGGACCTGGCGTTCGAGCGAGATCTTCACGTACGCGAGCAGCACCGCGAACTCCGGAGCGGTCAGCCCCTCACCGGCCTCGTGGCGCAGGGCCAGTTCCTTGTCGCTCGGGAGCGCCTCCAGCTCGCGGTTGAGCTGGCCCGACTGCTCGAGCGTGGTGAGCATCCGGCGGTGCACGGGTAGCAGCGAGTGGGCCTGCGACCGGGCGTTGCCGAGCGCGGTGGCTTGCTCGTAGTTGTCCCGCAGGACCAGCGCGGCGACCTCGTCGGTCATCGCGGCCAGGAGCTCGTCGCGGTCGGGCAGGCTCAGCTCGCCGTCGGTGACCGCGCCGCCGAGCAGGATCTTGATGTTGACCTCGTGGTCGGAGCAGTCCACGCCGGCCGTGTTGTCGATGAAGTCGGTGAAGATCCGGCCGCCGTGGCTGCTGCCGCTCTCGTCCTGCGGCCCGCCGGCCCGGGCGTACTCGATCCGGCCGCGCTGGGTCAGGCCCAGGTTGCCGCCCTCGCCGACGACCCGGGCGCGTACCTCATGGCCGTTGACCCGGATCGGGTCGTTGGCCTTGTCGCCCACCTCGGCGTGGGTCTCCGTGCTCGCCTTCACGTAGGTGCCGATGCCACCGTTGAAGAGCAGGTCGACCGGTGCGGCCAGGATGGCGCGCATCAGCTCGGTCGGGCTGACCGCTGTCGCGTCGCCCAGGCCCAGCACCGCGCGGACCTGCGGCGTGACCGGGATGGACTTCGCCGTCCGGGGGTAGACGCCGCCACCCTCGCTGATCAGCGACGCGTCGTAGTCGGCCCACGAGGAACGCGGCAGGTCGAACAGCCGGCGGCGTTCCCGGTAGGACGTGGCGGCGTCCGGTTCCGGGTCCAGGAAGATGTGCCGGTGGTCGAAGGCGGCGACCAGCCGGATGTGCTCGCTGAGCAGCATCCCGTTGCCGAAGACGTCGCCGGACATGTCGCCGACGCCGACCACCGTGAAGTCCTGCGACTGGGTGTCGAGGCCCAGGTCGCGGAAGTGCTTCTTGACCGACTCCCACGCGCCGCGGGCGGTGATGCCCATCTTCTTGTGGTCGTAGCCGGCCGAGCCGCCCGAGGCGAACGCGTCGCCGAGCCAGAAGTCCTTGCTCACCGAGATCTCGTTGGCGATGTCGGAGAACGTGGCTGTGCCCTTGTCCGCCGCGACCACCAGGTAGGGGTCGTCGCCGTCGTGGCGGATCACGTCCACCGGCGGCACGATCTTGCCGCTGTGGATGTTGTCCGTGACGTCGAGCAGCGCGCCGATGAACAGGCGGTAGCACGCGACGGCCTCGTCCCGGTCGCCCGGAGCCTGCTTGAGCACGAAGCCGCCCTTGGCGCCGACCGGCACGATCACCGCGTTCTTCACCATCTGCGCCTTGACCAGGCCCAGCACCTCGGTGCGGAAGTCCTCCCGGCGGTCCGACCAGCGCAGGCCGCCGCGCGCGACCGCGCCGAAGCGCAGGTGCACACCCTCGAAGCGGGGCGAGTAGACGAAGATCTCGTACTTCGGCCGGGGCGCCGGCAGGTCCGGGATGGCCTGCGGGTCGAGCTTGAACGCCACGTACGACTTCGGGCGCGAGTCGGCCCCGCGCTGGAAGAAGCTCGTGCGCAGCGTGGCCTGGATGAGCGTCAGGTAGGAACGCAGGATGCGGTCCTGGTCCAGGCTGTCGACCCCGTCCAGCAGGGTGGTGATCTGCTCGACCAGCTCGTCGCCGCGGCGCGCGCGCTCCTCCTCGACCAGCTCCAGCCGCGGCGAGAACCGCGCCTCGAAGAGCTGCACCAGCAGGCGGGCGATCTCCGGGTAGGCGATGAAGGTCGACTCGACGTAGCGCTGGGAGAAGACGTTGCCGGTCTGCCGCTGATATTTCGCGTACGCCCGCAGCACCACGACCTGCCGCCAGGTCAGCCCGGCCCGCAGCACCAGCTCGTTGAAGCCGTCCACCTCGGCCTCGCCCCGCCACGCCGCCGCGAAGGCGTTCTCCACCTGCGGGCGCACCTCGGAGAGCTCCCGGTGGGCGGCCGGCGGGAGCAGACCGAAGTCGTACAGGTAGACGGTGCCGTCGGGGCGGCGCACCTCGTACGGCCGCTCGTCGACGACCTGGGCGCCCAGCGAGTGCAGCACCGGCAGGACGGCGGAGAGCATCATCGGCTCGCCGTACCGGAAGACCTTGAACCGCACGTCGGCGTCGTCGGGCTCGGTGTTGCCGTCGCGGTTGACGTGCCGCTTGCGGTAGAGGTGCATCTCCAGCTGGCCGGTCTCCTCCAGCAGCTCCAGCTTGGCGATGTCCTGCACCGCCTCGTACGGCGTGTGGCCGTCCTTGTAACTGTCCGGGAACGCGGGCGCGTACCGGTGGAAGAGGTCCTTGGCCGGCTCCTCGCCCAGCTTGCGCTCGAGCACCAGGGAGAAGTCGTCGTCCCACATCCGGGTCGCGTCGGCCAGCAGCTCGGCCAGCACGTTCGGGTCCACCGCGCCCGGCGGGTCGGCCGGGTCGGTGCGCACGATGAAGTGCACGCGCGCCAGCATCCGCTCGGTCACCCGGGTCGTGTAGTCGACGCCGATGCCGTTCAGCTCCCGCAGCAGGATCTCCTGCATCGCCTGGCGGTTGCTGGTGGTGAAGCGGTCGCGGGGCAGGTAGATCAGGCAGGAGATGAAGCGGCCGTACCCGTCGCGGCGCAGGAACAGCCGCAGCTGCCGGCGGCCGGCCATCCGCAGCACGCCGACGACCGCCTCGTACAGGTCATCGGTCTTGATCTGGAAAAGCTCGTCCCGCGGGTAGGTCTCGAGGATCTGCAGCAGGTCCTTGCCGGAGTGCCCGCGCGGCGAGAGCCCGGAACGGTCCAGCACCTCCATCACCTTGCGGCGCACCACCGGCAGCTCGCGGACGCTGGTGCGGTAGGCCGAGCTGGAGAACAGGCCCAGGAAGCGGCGCTCGCCGACCACCTCGCCGGACTCGTTGAAGACCTTGACGCCGATGTAGTCCAGGTAGGCCGAGCGGTGCACGGTGGCCCGGGAGTTGGCCTTGGTGATCACCAGCAGCCTCTTCTCCAAGGCGCGGCGGTGCGCCTCGGGAGCCATCGAGGACAGCTTGCGGGGGGTGCTGTTGTCGCCGCGCAGGATGCCCAGACCGGTGCCCGGCACCGCCGTGAGCACGTCGCCCTCGAGCTGATACTCCCGGTAGCCGAGGAACGTGAAGTGGTCGTGGGCGAGCCACTTGAGCAGCTCGATCGTGTCGGTGACGTCCTTGTCCGGCACCGGCAGCTTGCGCTCCGAGCCGCGCGCCGCCGCCAGCTCGTCGGCGATGACGACCGCGCGCTGGCGCATCCGGGGCCAGTCGTCGACCGCGTCGCGCACGTCGGTCAGCACGCGGCACAGCTCCTGGTGCAGCTGGGCGCGGGCCTCCGCGTTGCGGACCGGGTCGACCTCGACCCGGATCCAGCTCTCCACCAGGTCGCCGTCGATCGCGTCGTCGGGCTCCACGTCGGCCTCGACCTGGGTCAGCTCGCCGCCGGGGCCGCGCCGGACCACGATCAGCGGGTGGACCAGCAGGTGCACGTCGAGCTGGTGGGCGACGAGCAGGGCGGTCACCGAGTCGACCAGGAACGGCATGTCGTCGGTGACGATCGACAGCACGGTGTGCGACTGCCGCTCGGTCGGGGCGCTGATGTCCAGCCGCAGCTCTCCCGGATGCCGGGTGCGGGCCAGCTCACGGTGGGCGAGTGCGGCCGCGTGCATCTCGGCGGCCGTGTAACCGACCAGTTCCTCGTCGGGCGCGAACCGCCAGAAGCGGCCGACCAGCGACGCGGTGGTGTGGTCCTGCCCCGCGAGCTCCACCGCCTGCGCCACCAGGCGCTCGGCGTTGGGCAGCGGCTCGTCGAGCTCATCGTCGGACGTCCCCAGCCGGCCCGTCAGGGCCAGCCCGGGGCCGGGCCCGAAATCCAGCTCGGGATCGGATTCGATCGCTGCCTCATCGGCGACGGCCATGACCTGGAGCTCCCCTCACCCACGACATTGTGGGTTCGACGTTTCGGGCATCAGCCTAGAACGTCCCCCCGACAGCCCGGGCCACACCCGGGGTGCGCGGAAGAGATCCGACACCCGAATTTGATACATCTCACCCACCACGGGTCAACGTGGCGGCCCGACTCCGGTTACCGTTCCGTAGGTTTCTCGAATCGAGCCGAGGGAAGGGTGGCATCATGCGCGGCAACGGACGTGCTGGCCGGGTCCTGGCCGCCGTGGCCGGTCTGCTGTTGATCACAGGCGGCACAGCTGCCTGCTCCGGCTCGGACGGCCCGGGCGAGACCCTGGACACATTCCTCAAGGGCTGGCGCAACGGCGACCTGAGCAAGACCGGCTTCGTCACCGCCGACGGCGCCAAGATCTCGGCCAACGACGTCTTCACCCAGCTGCAGGGCCTCGCCGGCGACCTGAAGAAGTCGTCGCTGCTGCTCTCGGCCGAGGGCAAGCCCAAGGAGACCGGCGAGATCGCCTCGGGCCCGGTGAAGCTCGACTGGACGCTGCCGGGCGGCACCTCCTGGTCATACCAGAGCACCGTGCGGCTCACCAAGCGCAACACCGACGGCTGGCGGGTGATCTGGGAGCCGGCCATCGTGCACAGCGAGCTGACCGCCGGTGACCAGCTCGAGCTGCGCCGCAAGGCCGCCGACCGGGCCGACGTGCTCGGCGCCGACGGCAAGCCGATCGTCACCCAGCGGCCGGTCGTCACCGTCGGCGTGACCCCCAACCGGATCACCGACCAGGCCAAGCTCTTCTCCGAGCTCGGCAAGCTCTTCAAGTCGATCGACGTCGCCGTCGACTTCAAACTCATCGGGGAACGCGTCAAGGACGCGACCGACGACGGCGCCTTCATCGACATCGTCACCCTGCGGCGGCCCGACTACGACAAGATCCGAGATGGGGTACGCGCCCTCGACGGCACCGTCTTCCAGGAAGGGCAGCGCGAACTCGCCCCCACCCGGCCGTTCGCCCGCGCCCTGCTCGGCACGGTCGACCCGGCGACCCGCGACGACCTGGACGCCAACCCGGAAGCGCTGCGCGAGAACGACCAGGTGGGCCACGGCGGCCTGCAGCAGCGGTACGACGCCCAGCTGCGCGGCACCGCCGGCCAGTCCGTGGTGATCGCCCGCCGCACCCCCGACGACCAGGTCGAGGACTCGCAGCTGTTCAGCAACGAGCCGGTCGCCGGCAAACCGATCAAGACGACCCTGGACGTCGCCATGCAGAACGCGGCCGACGCTGCGGTGGCGAAGGAGAAGCAGCCCAGCGCCCTGGTGGCGATCCGGATCAGCGACTCCAGCATCGTCGCCGCGGCCAACGGCCCGGAAGGCGCCGGCGTCAACACCGCGATGACCGGCCAGGTCCCGCCCGGCTCCACGTTCAAAATGGTGTCGACGCTGGGCCTGCTGGACAAGAAGGCGGTGACCCTCGACGGCAAGGTGGACTGCCCGAAGACCAAGAAGGTCAGCGGCCGCTCGTTCAAGAACTCGCACGACATGGAGCTCGGCTCGGTCCCGTTCCGGGTGGACTTCGCGAAGTCGTGCAACACCGCCTTCGTCAACCTGGCCCCGAAGCTGGGCGCCGACGGCCTGCAGGACGCCGCGACGAAGCTCGGCCTCGGCGCCAAGTGGGACCTCGGCGCGGACTCCTTCAGCGGCAAGATCTCCCCGGCGGACAGCCCCACCGAGCTGGCCGCGGCAACCTTCGGCCAGGGCGCGACGGCGGTCAGCCCGCTGGCGATGGCCGGCGCTACCGCGGCGGTCGCCCGCGGCCAGTTCATCCAGCCCAAGCTGGTGACGGAGCCGGCCCCGGCCGCCCCGGTGGCCGACGGCCCGAAACTGGCGGAGACGTCGATCCAGCCGCTGCACACGATGATGCGCGAGGTCGTGACCAAGGGCACGGCCACGGACCTGGCCGACGTGCCGGGCAAGCCGGTGCTGGGCAAGACGGGCACGGCCGAGTTCAAGGACGGCGAAGAGGAAACCCACGCCTGGTTCGTGGGCTGGCAGGGCGACATCGCGATCGCGGTGATGGTGGAGAAGGGCGGGGCCGGGGCGGAGGCAGCAGTGCCGATCGCGGCCCGGTTCCTGACCGCACTCAACAAGTAGCGGCGGCGGCCTGCTGCTCTCGGGCAGCGGGACCGGCCGCGGCGCACAGGCCGCGGCGGCCAGCGGCGGGTCAGCCCAGGGCGCGGCGGGCCAAGGCCGGGTCAGCCGAGGTCGCGGCGGCCAGGGCGGGTCAGCCCAGGGTGCGGCGGCCAGGGCGGGTCAGCCCAGGGTGCGGCGGCCAGGGCGGGTCAGCCCAGGTCGGCCGGTTGTTCCGGGCCGACCTCGAAGGCCGGGCGCTGCGCCGGGAGGGTGAAGTCCTCGATCGGGCGCGGGCGGAGCATGCCGGGCATGGTCGCGGGCAGCGGCTTGGAGTCCAGCAGCGGCGCGGAACCGAGCGGCCGCATCGGCGCGCGCTCCGCGGGTGGATCATCGGCCTCAGGCGCAGCGGCAAGCTCAGCGGCCTCGGAATGGCCGAGCCGCTCGTCGGCCTCTGGGTCGCCGTGCCGCTCGGCCGTCT
>NZ_JBSGFR010000039.1:19342-84377 GCF_053603475.1 Actinoplanes sp. NPDC004185
CGGCGGTCTCGGCGGTCTCGGCGGTCTCGGCGGTCTCGGCGGTCTCGGCGGTCTCGGCGGTCTCGGCGGTCTCGGCGGTCTCGGCGGTCTCGGCGGTCTCGGCGAAGCCTGCTTCGTCGTGGGCGTGCTCGGCGGCCGGCCGGTCGAGATCATCGTGCCTGGGCTCAGAATCCGGTGCCGGCTCGTAATCCGGCCCCTCGAAGGCGTCCCCATCGCCATGGTCGGTGACCGACTCCGGGTCGGCGACTGACTCCGGGTCAGCGACCGAGCCCAGGTCGGCGACTGACTCCGGGTCAGCGACCGACTCCGGGTCGACGACCGAGCCCGCGTCAGCAACCGAGCCCAGGTCAGCAACCGAGCCCAGGTCAGCAACCGAGCCCAGGCCGGCGACCGAGCCCGGGTCAGCGACCGAGTGCAGGCCGGCGACCGAGTTCAGGTTCGCTGTCTCTTCGGGCTCGTTCTCCCCGGCATCCACGGTCGCCGCAGGGTGATCGTCGCCCGCGTCGACGCCCAGATCAGCCGATCCCGAGTCGTGCCAATCGGCATCCGGGCCTTCAGGCCGCCCGGCGTCATCCATGGCACCGTCCTGAGGAGCGTCGCCCGGACCGGAGAACGGCGAGAAAACCTCGGGCCCGTCATCGGCGTCCGCGAAGGGCGACGCGAGACCCCGACTCATACCGGCGGAAAGCGACGCAACACCGTCATCCAGAGCTGAGGCAGCGTCAGAAATGTCGTCCGACTCGGAGAAGGGCGAGGCAACGGCATCCTCGTCACCCGGCCCGGCGAAGGGCGAGCGGGAGTCTTGCCGGGCCGAAACGCCGTCCGGATCGGCCCGCCGGGAGAAAGCCTCGAACTCCGCCTGATCCGACGCCGCTTCCGCCTCCGCGGCCGGGAACGTCGGCAGCTCCCCAGCCAGCGAAATCCCAGCCAGCGTTGTCGCCAGGGACTCCCCGTTCGACATTCCCGCCGCCGCGGCCCGCACGTCTTCGCCGGCCGCTGCGGCCCGTCTTGCCTCGACCGGGTCCTGCTCGGCCGGTCCTCGCTGCCCCGGGGCAAGCCGCCCCGGGCCCGTACCGGGCCGCCCGGGACCCAGACGGCCGGGACCGGCGAGGTCGCGACGGGCCGCGACCAGGTCCGGGCGGGCGTCGACCAGCTGAGCCGGCTTCAGCCCGGCCACGATCGCCGAGGTGATCTCTTCCGCGTACTTGCCGTCCGGGTCGTAGTCCGGGTCGAAGACCGTGATCTCCACGCCCAGGCAGTGCGGCGACTCCACCAGCCCGGCCAGCAGGATCTCCAGCTCCGGGAACGCGATGCCGCCCGGCTCGGGCGCGTCCACCGCCGGCATCACCGCCGGGTCCAGCACGTCCACGTCGATGTGCACCCAGTAACCCGCGCAGTCGACCAGCTGGTCGCGCGCCCACTGGGCGCTGCGGGCCGCGCCCTCCACGCGCAGGGTCGGCACCGGGCGGGTCACGATGCCGGCCGCCTGCAGGTCGAGGCGGTATTCGTCCTGGGCCCGGATGCCCATCACCACCACGTCGATGTCGCGGTAGTACGGCCGCCGGCCTTCCATCGCCGCCAGGTCGGTCTGGCCCCGGCCGGTGACCAGCGCCAGGTCCTCGCCGGCGGCCGCGCCCACGTAGGACGCGTTGCCCGGGTGGCGGAAGTCCGAGTGGCCGTCCACGAAGACCAGGCCGATCCGGCCGCCGACCGCCTCGCCGAGGCGGTGCATGGCCAGCGCCGAGCCGAGCACGATCGAGCAGTCGCCGCCCAGGACCACCGGGAACTCGCCCTGGTCGAGGATGGCGCCGATCCGGTCGGCCAGCTTCCGCGAGTACGCCGAGATCTCCGGCGCGTGGCACACCCCGTCGCCGGGCCGCCAGTCGCCCGGGTCGTACCGGGGCGGGGTCAGGCAGCCGGCGTCGCGGGCGTTGAGGCGGCGCAGCAGGCCGTGGTCACGGAGAGCTCCGGGCGCCTTGGCGCAGCCCGGCACCGACGTCGCCGTCGGCGGGCGCAGGCCGAGGTTGGACGGTGCGTCGAGCACGGCGATGCGGCGCATGGAGCCCCCCGTACCTTTGCCTAGAAGAGCGCGCGGGCCAGCGCGCGCCGCGCGCTCGCCACAGCCGGATCGTCGGGTCCGGCCACGTTGAAGAGTGACAGCAGATGCTTGCGTACGCTGTCCCGCTCCTCGCCGCTGGACCGCCGCACCGCCGCGACCAGCCGCTCGTAGGCCTCGGGGGCCTGCCCGCTGAGGACCTCGATGTCGGCGGCGAGCTGCTGGGCGGCCACGTCGTCGGGGTCGGCCGCGGCCTTGGCCAGCGCCTTCTCCGCGTCCACGCCGGTGACCCGGCGGTAGAGCTCGACCTGCGCCAGGCCGGACTCCGCCGCGTGGTCCTGCGGCGACTCGGCCAGGATCTTCCGGTACGCCGCCTCGGCCGCGTCCAGGTCACCGGTCATCAGCGCGTCGTCGGCCGCGTCGAGCCGCGGGTCCTCGGGGGCGGTGACCTCGACGCCGCCGGCCTTGAGCACCGCGTCGATGTACTGCCGGACCTGCGCCTCGGGCAGCACGCCGGTGAAGCCCTCGACGAGCTGGCCGCCGACCACCGCGATCACCATCGGGATGCCCTGCACGCGCAGCGCCTGGGCCAGCCGCGGGTTGGCGTCCACGTCAACCTTGCCGAGCACCCAGCTGCCGCCGCCCTCGGCCGCGAGCTTCTCCAGGACCGGGGAGAGCTGCTTGCACGGCTCGCACCACTCGGCCCAGAAGTCCAGGATCACCGGGGTGGTCATGGACAGTTCGAGGACGGTCGTCTGGAAGTTCGCTTCGGTCACGTCGATGACCGCGGGCGGCGCACCACCCGGCTGCGGGGCGGCGGCGGGGCTCGCGGCCGGGCCGGCGGGACCCGCGGGTGCGGGTTTGCTCGCGGGGCGCAGTGCACCGAGATCGACCGCGCCGCGGGTGAAGATCGACGGAGTGGTCCGTGGGTCGCTCATGGTTATCTAGTCTCGCACGCGCGCCGGACTGTTCGCCGCGCCGCCGGGCTGGTGATATCGGACGTCACAGGGGGTGCGGCCGGTCAGAAGCGGGCCGGCTCGCGGTAGATGCCCCACTCCCCCTTCAGCGCCGCGCAGATCTCGCCCAGAGTGGCCTCGGCCCGGGCCGCGTCGAGCATGGCGGGGATCATGTTCTCCGTCGTGCGCGCGACCGCCACGAGCCGCTCCAGCGCCTGCTGGGTGCGTACCGGATCGCGCCCGGCCTTGCGCTCGGCGAGCGCGCGCTTCTGCTCGATCTCGACCTCGTGGGAGACCCGGAGGATCTCCAGGTCCTTGGCGACCGTGCCGGTGTGCACGTTGACGCCGACGATCCGCTTCTCGCCCTTCTCCAGGGCCTGCTGGTAGACGAAGGCCGCCTCGGCGATGTTGCCGGTGAACCAGCCGTCCTCGATCCCGCGCAGGATGCCGGCCGTCATGCTGCCGTCGTGGCCGAGCTCGCGGATGCGGGCGAAGATCTCCTCGGCCTCCGCCTCGATGCGGTCGGTGAGCGCCTCGAGGTACCACGAGCCGCCGAGCGGGTCGGCCACGTTGGTCACCCCGGTCTCCTCCATCAGCACCTGCTGGGTGCGCAGGGCGATCTCGGCGGACTCGTCGGTGGGCAGGGCGAGGGTCTCGTCGAGGGCGTTGGTGTGCAGTGAGTTGGTGCCGCCGAGGATCGCGGCGAGCGCCTCGACCGCCGTCCGCACGACGTTGTTGACCGGCTGCTGCGCGGTCAGCGAGACCCCGGCCGTCTGGGTGTGGAACTTCAGCCAGAGCGCCTTCTCGCTGGTAGCGCCGTAGTCGTCGCGCAGGTGCCGGGCCCAGATCCGGCGGGCGGCGCGGAACTTGGCGATCTCCTCGAAGAAGTCGACGTGCGCGTCGAAGAAGAAGCTCAGACCCGGGGCGAAGGTGTTGACGTCCAGGCCGCGGGACAGGCCCAGCTCGACGTAGCCGAAGCCGTCGGCCAGCGTGTACGCCAGCTCCTGCGCGGCGGTCGAGCCGGCCTCGCGGATGTGGTAGCCGGAGACGCTGAGCGGCTTGTACTTCGGGATCTCGGCCGCGCAGTACTCCATCAGGTCGCCGATCAGGCGCAGGTGCGGCTCGGGGGCGAAGAGCCACTCCTTCTGCGCGATGTACTCCTTGAAGATGTCGGTCTGCAGGGTGCCGTCGAGCTTGCTGATGTCGGCGCCCTGCCGCTCGGCGGCGGCCAGGTACATCACGAAGATCGGCACGGCCGGGCCCGAGATGGTCATGCTCGTGGTGGTCTGCTGCAGGTCGATGCCGTCGAACAGCACCTCCATGTCGGCGGCCGAGTCGATCGCCACCCCGCAGTGGCCGACCTCGCCGAGCGATTCCGGCTCGTCGGAGTCACGGCCCATCAGCGTCGGCATGTCGAACGCCACGCTCAGCCCGCCGCCACCGGCGGCGAGGATCATCTTGTACCGCTCGTTGGTCTGCCGGGCGTTGCCGAACCCCGCGAACTGGCGGATGGTCCAGGTGCGGCCGCGGTAGCCGGTGGGGTACAGGCCGCGGGTGTACGGGAACTCACCCGGCCAGCCGATCCGGCCGAAGTCCGCGTAGCTGTCCCCGTCGGCGGGCCCGTACACGGGCTCGACGGGCATCCCGGACAACGTGGTGAAGTCTGCGTCGCGCTTGCGGGCGGCGTCGTAGCGCTGCTGCCAGCGCTCCCGGCCGGCGGCGATGTCGGCTGCGTCCATGGCGCACATCGTAGGCCCAAAGCTGAACGATCGCTAAGGCCTCGGGCGTCTTGCTCTCACGAAAGCTATGACGTTTTCAGCATGTTCACAGCATGTGCATGAATCGATATATCTACAGGTGTGGCTACCGCCACGGTCCCCCACCGTTCAGGAGTCCCCGTGAAACGATCTCTCGCTGCTGTCGGCTCCGCCCTGCTCATGGGCGGTCTGCTGGCGGGCGTGGGCGCGACGTCAGCTGCCGCCGCGCCCGATCCCCTCTCGCCGTCCGCGCACCGCGCCGCCGTCAAGGCCGGCGCCGCGGACGCCTTCGCGCTCAAGGCGACCGCGAAGGACGCCGACGGTACGAGCCACGTGCGCTACACCCGCACGTACGAGGGCCTGCGGGTCCTCGGTGGCGACTTCGTCCTGCACGGCACCAAGGACGGGGCCTTCCGCCAGGCGTCGGTCGGCCTGGCCGCGCCGCTGAGCCTGAGCACCACCCCGAAGCGGGCCGCCGCCTCCGCGAGCGCGACCGCCAAGGCCCACTTCACCGGTACGGTCGGCGCGGTCGGCGCCCCGGAGCTGGTTGTCGACGCCACCAGCGGCACCGGCACGCTGGCCTACGAGACGGTCGTCGAGGGCTTCGGCGAGGACGGCCAGACGCCGTCGAAGCTGCACGTCGTCACGGACGCCAACACCGGCGCGGTGCTGAGCTCGTGGGACACCGTGGAGACGGCCACCGGCAACAGCGTCTACTCCGGGGCCG
Organism: Actinoplanes sp. NPDC004185; assembly: GCF_053603475.1. NCBI lineage: Bacteria > Bacillati > Actinomycetota > Actinomycetes > Micromonosporales > Micromonosporaceae > Actinoplanes > Actinoplanes sp. NPDC004185. The sequence goes on from NZ_JBSGFR010000039.1 coordinate 24,839, forward strand.
TGTCGATCAACACGACCCAGGTGTCGACGTCGAGCTTCAGCCTCAAGGACGCCGCGCACGGCAACGGCACCACCTGCGACATGAACAACAAGACCTCGGGCACCTGCACCTTGTTCACCGACGCGGACAACGTGTGGGGCACCGGCGCCACCTCCAACCGGCAGTCGGCCGCGGTGGACGCCCACTACGGCGCAGCCAAGACCTACGACTACTACAACAACACCTTCGGCCGGAAGGGCATCTTCAACAACGGCACCGGCGTCCCGTCGCGGGTGCACTACGGCAACGCGTACGTCAACGCGTTCTGGGACGGCTCGTCGATGACCTACGGCGACGGCAGCGGCAACACCCGCCCGCTGGTCTCGCTGGACGTGGCCGGCCACGAGATGTCGCACGGCGTCACCGAGCGCACCGCCAACCTGACCTACTCCGGTGAGTCCGGCGGCCTGAACGAGGCCACCTCCGACATTTTCGGCACGATGGTCGAGTTCTCCGCGGCCAACAGCGTCGACGCCGGCGACTACCTGATCGGCGAGAAGGTCAACATCAGCGGCAACGGCAAGCCGCTGCGTTACATGTACAACCCGACGCTGGACGGCAAGGGCATCGGCTGCTGGTCGAGCACCACGAAGAACGTCGACGTGCACTACTCCTCCGGCGTCGGCAACCACTTCTTCTTCAACCTGGCCGAGGGCACCGGCGCCACCGCGTACGGGACCTCGCCGCTGTGCGGCTCGGCCACCGCGGTGACCGGCATCGGCCGCACCAAGGCCGCCGCCATCTGGTACCGGGCGCTGAGCACCTACTTCACCTCCAGCACCAACTACAAGGCCGCCCGCGGCTACACCCTCTCCGCGGCGACCGACCTCTACGGCCGGTGCGGCACCGAGTACAAGGCCGTGCAGAAGGCCTGGACCGCGGTCAACGTGACCGGCACCGACGCGGCCTGCTGACGCACCGGACAGATCGACCGTGCTGAGGATGCCCGGCGGTGCCACGAGCACCGCCGGGCATTACCGTGTCGCCATGAAGATCATGCGGCTGATCGCCGTCGTCGCGGTGATCGCCGGCGTCGTGCTGACCGCGGCCGGGCCCGCGACCGTGTCCGGCCTGCTGCCCTTCTTCACGATCCAGAGCAACGTCGCGTACGGCGTCTTCGCGGCCTGGGCGGCGTTCCGGGGGCGCGACACACCGGCTGCCCTCAAGGGCGCGGTCACCCTTTACGTCGCGATCACCGGCCTGGTCTACCACCTCGTGCTGACCAATCCGGCCAGCGGCTTCGCCGTAGACCCGGTGCACCGCAACCTGCCGGAGGCCATCGGCAACCAGCTTCTGCACACCGTGGTGCCCCTGCTCGCGGTGCTCGACTGGCTGATCTTCGACGAGCGCGGCCGCTTCCGGTGGCGCCACGCGCTGTACTGGCTGGCCTTCCCGCTGGGCTACCTGGCCTTCGCGCTGATCCGGGGACTCGTCGTGGACAAGTACCCGTACCCGTTCATCGACGTGAGCGAGCTGGGCTACGACGGCGTCTCGATCAGCTCGGCCGCCTTCGCCGTCGCCTTCTGGATCCTCGGCCTGCTCTTCGTCGCGATCGACCGCTGGAGCGGCCGGCTGCTGCGCCGGCGCCGCGCGACGGCCTGAGGCCGCTACTTGATGCCGTTCTCCTTGCAGAGGGCGGCGAAGCGACCCGCACAGACGGCCTTCTTCTCGACGAAGCCGTCCTTGATCACCTTGTTGATGTTGGTGATGTCGATGGCCGTCGGCTGGAGCAGCACCGCCGGCACGTAGGCGCCCGACTCGGGGTCCTTGACCCCGGTGCCCTTGATGGTCGGCTTCTCGCCCTTGTACAGCTTGATGGCGAGGTCGGCGGCCGCCTCGGCTTCCTTCTTGATCTCCTTGTAGACCGTCATGCACTGGTCACCGGCGAGGATGTTCTGCAATCCCTGGATCGTGGCGTCCTGGCCGGTCACCGGGACCACGCCGTTCTTCTTGTCCTTCTTGAGGATCTCGATCGCCGCGTTGCCCAGGCCGTCGTTGGCGGCCAGCACCGCGTCGATCTGCTTGCCGGTCTGCTGCCACATCTCCGCGAAGACCACGCCGGCCTCTTTGTTGTTCCAGTCGGTGACCGACTGGTCCGGGCCCTTCAGAAAGGAGCCGTCGTCGTACCGCTGCTGCAGGACCGAGTCGTAACCGACCTTGAACAGGGTCGCGTTGTTGTCGGTCGGGGAGCCGTTCAGGTCGGCCACCAGAGGCAGCTTGGCCTTCTTGTCGGCGAGGCACTTGACCAGGCCCTCGCCCTGGAGCTTGCCGACCGCGACGTTGTCGAAGCTGACGTAGTAGTTCGCGCCGCCGTTGAGCGTCAGGCGGTCGTAGTCGATGGTCTTGACGCCCGCGGCCTTGGCCTTGTCGAGCACGGCCTTGCCGCTGGCCGGGTCGAGGTTGACCGTCATCAGGACCTTCACACCGCTGGCGATCATGCTCTCGGCGATCTGCACGAACTTCGCCTTGTCGCCCTGCGCGTTCTGGATGTCCAGCGGCACGTCGGCGGCGTCGAAGGCGGCCTTCAGCAGCTTCGGGTCGTCGGTGCCCCAGCGCTGCGACGTCGTGGTGTCGGGCAGGATGACGCCGACCTTGCCGCTGCCGGAGCCACCACGGGCCCCGTTGCCGCCGGAACCGGCGGCGTCACCGTCATCGTCGGTGCAGGCGGCGGTGCCACCGAGGGTGAGCAGACCCACCGCTACCAGAGCGACCATTTTCGTACGCATCGCGACTTCCTCCCGGGCACAGGGCGGCAAGGTTACCAGGCATCGGCGCTGGGTAACCCGTTGATCGCGGCCGCGACTCAATGGATACGCGTCGCTACCGAAGGTCACTGGCAGTGAGGTGCCGGCGAGCTTGCTTGACGGCGTACATGGCCATGTCGGCGGCGTGCAGCAGGCTGTCCGGGTCGTGCTCGCCGGGCCGCCCGGTGGCCAGGCCGATGCTGGCCCGCAGCGGCACGTCGGCCGAGCCGATCCGGACGGTGCCCAGCAGGCTGCCGGTCAGCTCCCGCACCACCTCGGTCCCTCGCAAGGCGGCCAGCCCGGGCATCAGGACGGCGAACTCGTCACCGCCCAGCCGGGCCACGGTGTCGCCCGCGCGCACCCCGGCGCGCAACCGCCGGGCCACCTCGATCAGCAGCTGGTCGCCGGTGGCGTGCCCGAACGCGTCGTTGACCGGTTTGAAATCGTCGAGATCGATGAGCAGCACGGTCACCGGCCCGGCCGCCAGTCCCTCGTCCAGCAGCCGCATGAACAGCCCGCGGTTGGCCAGGCCGGTGAGCGCGTCGTGGTAAGCCAGCTCGGTCAGGCGGGCGGTGAGCTCGTCGCGTTCGCGCAGCAGCTCGGTGATGTGCCGCAACGAATTGAGCTGCCGGCCGATCACCAGCACCGTGGTCACCGACGCCCCAAGGCCGACCACCCACGAGCGCGCGTCCAGGCCCCCGGTCACCAGCACGGTCAGGGTCAGGGCCCAGACGGCGGCCATCGCCGCGTACGGCAGCACGCTGTACGGCCGGCGCCGGTCCCGTGCGCCGGACTGCGGCAGGTCACCCGCGCCGAGCTGCTGGAGGCGGGCGACCAGGGCCAGCAAGGTGCTCGCGACCACGTTGCCGGCCAGCAGCCAGGGCATGTACCGCGGCATCAGGTAGACCGAGCCCGGCACCGTCTGCAGCACGGCCTGCAGGCCCGCCGCGACGCCCCCGGCGATCCCGCACATCCGGGTGAACGGGGTCCGCCCGCTGAGCGCCAGCCGCAGCACCGCGAAGATCGCCACGAGGAACACGCCGGGCATCACCAGCAGCGCCACGGCCAGGCCGAGCGCCCAGCCGGCGTCACGCGGCCCGGCCGGCACCTCGAAGAGCCAGAGACCGAACGTCGTGGCCGCGGCCAGCACCGTGGCAGCGTCGAGGTGCAGCCGGGCCCGGGCGCTGCCGGTCAGGACGCCGAGCGGATAGCGCAGCAGGCCGGCGACCAGCAGCACCATCCCGACCGCGACCGAGGAGAACTGGAACGCGGTCCCGACCACGGACGACGGCGCCAGCGGCGCGCGGGCGACCGCCACCAGCTGGCCCACGTCACCGACGAAGAAGGCGGCGCCGGCCAGGGTGAACGACAGCCAGAGGCGCCGGGCGACCGCCGGGCCGGCCCGGGCGAGCCGCGCCGCGAGGACCGCGAAGCAGCCGTGCACGGCGGTCATGAGCAGCCAGAACGCTGTCACCTGCGACCCGGTCCCGGCGCGCCGGTGGGCGAAGCCGATGACAGCCGCCGCCGCGAGCAGCAGGAGCACCACGACCAGCGGGTCGGCGCGCCGCCCCGGGCGCAGCTTCCGCCGCCGCATGGTCACCTCGTTCGCCGGTCGTCACCGCTGAGTTGCGGGGAGGACTGAACCGTCCGATCGGCAGCGGACGAGCCGGGCTGAGCAGATCAGCCGATCCGATGGTCGAAGATCCAGGCCTGCGGGTCGCCCTTGCGGTGCAGCAGGCGCATGACCAGGGGCGTCAGCGCGTCGCGGACAGCCGCGCCGATCGGACCGGCGGTCTTGGTGCTGCCGCTGCGCCGCCCGTACGCGACCACCTTCTCCACCCGCGTGCGGCGCAGCTGCTCGTAGTCGGCCAGCGCACCGGCGATGTCCGTCCGGGCCCGGAGGCAGCGCCCCAGGGTGACAGCGTCCTCGATCGCCATCGACGCACCCTGGCCCGAGGACGGTGAGACGGCGTGCGCGGCATCGCCGATCAGGATCGTGCGGTCGTCGCGCCACACCGGCACCCGCGGCAGGTCCCAGGTGTTCCACGGGCCGACGATCTCCGTACTGGCCCGGATCAGCGCCGCCGCCGGTACCTCGTCCCCGGCGAACAGCTCCAGCAGCTCGGCCCGCCAGGCGGCCGGGGTGAACTCACGCGGCTCGACCGGGAGCCGGCGTGGCGGGTTGGCGAACCACCACACCGAGTCGTCGGGGGCGGTGACCCAGCCGAAGAACGCCCGCCGCCCGAAGGCCATCTGCATGACCCCCGGCTCGCTGCGCAGCTCCGTCGGGACGGGGCCGGTCGTGAGGCCGCCCGCGTTCAGCAGACCCAGGTAGCGCGGTGCGGGCGCCGCCGGGTCCAGCGCCGCGCGGGTCCCCGAGTGCAGACCGTCGGCGCCGACCAGCAGGTCACCTTCGGCCGTGGTGCCGTCGGCGAACTGGGCTGTCACCCCGCTCGGCGTACGGGTGCGGCCGGTGAGCCGTTTGCCGTACCGGATCGGGATGTCGCGTCTTTCGGCCTCGCCACGCAGGGCCAGGTAGAGGTCGGCGCGCCGGATCGTCGTGGTCGTGGTGCCGTCCGCGTCCGGGCCTCCGAGCGGCAGCCGGGCGAGCTGCCGGCCACCGGAGTTGCGCAGCACCATGGCCGGCGTCGCGAAGCCCGCGGCGAAGAGCCGGCCCGGGTCGAGACCCAGCGTGCGCAGAGCGGCCAGGCCGTTCACGGCGACGGTGAGGAAGGAGCCACGCTCGTCGGCCCCGCGGTCGTGGGCCTCGTGGATGACCGGGGCGAACCCGGCGTCGTGCAGGGCGATGGCGGCGATGGTGCCGGCGATGCCGCCACCCGCCACGACAGCTTTTTTAGTCATGAGATGACTATCCATGCCATGACTATGAGAGGCAACCCCGAAAAACCCCTAGGCTGAGGCCATGACGACTGCGGAGCCGCGCCGGTCCACGCTGGCGATGGTGCTGCTGGCCCTGCTGCTCGAGGCGCCCATGCACCCGTACCGGATGCAGCAGATGATCAAGGAACGCGGCCAGGACCAGCTGGTCAACGTGGCCCAGCGCAACAGCGTCTACCAGGCCCTGGACCGGCTCGTCCGGGACGGGCTGGCCCGGCCCGGCGGCACCGCACGCGAGGCGGGACGCCCGGAACGCACGGTCTACGAGATCACCGAGGAAGGCGCGGCGACGCTGCGCCGCTGGCTGACCGCCATGCTGCCGGCCCCGGCCCGGGAGTTCCCCGAGTTCCCCGTCGCGCTGGCGTTCCTGCCGATCCTGCACCCGGCCGAGGTCCGCACGCTGCTGGAGAGCAGGGTGGCCGTGCAGGCCGAGAAGCTGGCCCAGCTCGAAAAGCAGGCGCCGCCCGGCCTGCCCCGGCTGTTCCTGATCGAGGACGAATACCGCGCCACCATGCTGCGCGCCGAGCTGGAATGGCTGCGGGCGCTGATCGACGACCTGGGCAGCGGGCGGCTCGACTGGAACGAGAGCCTGATCGCCGAGACGCTCGCCCGCTTCGGCTAGAGATCCTTGATGAGGTCGTCCGCGGCGGCGTACGGGTCCAGCCGGCCCGCGGCCACCCGGGCGGCGAGGTCGCTCAGCGCCGTACCCTCGCGCAGCGAGCCCAGCCGGGCCCGCAGCGTGCCGAGCGCGATCGCCTCGACCTCCGCGGCGGCCCGCGCCTCGCGCCGGGCCTGCAGCCGGCCGCCGGACTCCAGCCAGGCGCGGTGCTTCTCGATCGCCGCGACCACGTCGTCCATGCCCTCGCCCTTGACCGCCACCGCCCGCACCACCTGCGGCCGCCAGTCCCCGGCAGCACGCTCGCCCAGCGACAACATGCCCTGGATGTCGCGGTAGGTGGCGTCGGCGCCCGGCCGGTCCGCCTTGTTGACCACGAAGACGTCGGCGATCTCCAGGATGCCGGCCTTGACCGCCTGGATCGCGTCGCCCATCCCGGGCGCCAGCAGCACCAGCGTGGTGTCGGCCAGCGAGGCGATCTCCACCTCGGCCTGCCCGACGCCGACGGTCTCCACCAGCACGACGTCGCAGCCCGCGCCCTCGAGCACGCGCACCGCCTGCGGGGTGGCCGCGGCCAGCCCGCCGAGCTGCCCGCGGCTGGACATCGAGCGGATGTAGACGCCGGGGTCGCCGGTGTGGTCCTGCATCCGGATCCGGTCGCCGAGGATGGCGCCCCCGGTGAACGGGCTGGACGGGTCGACCGCGAGCACGCCGACCCGGTGCCCGGCGGCGCGCAGGGCGCGGACCAGCTCGTTGGTGGTGGTCGACTTGCCCACGCCGGGCGAGCCGGTCAGGCCGACGATCTGGGCCCGGCCCGCGTACGGGGCCAGCGCGGCGGCCACCTCGGGCAGCTTCGGGTCGCCGTTCTCCACGAGGCTGATCAGCCGGGCCACCGAGCGGGGATCGCCCTCCCGGGCCCGGGCCACGAGCGTCGGCACGTCGCGGCCCGGCCGCGCGGAGATGGTCACTCCGCCATCCTCCCCCACGATCCAGCCTTCTCCACGATCAGGCGGCGGGCACCGTGAGCAGCAGCGCGTCACCCTGGCCGCCGCCACCGCAGAGCGCGGCCGCGCCGAGCCCGCCGCCACGCCGCTTGAGCTCCATCGCGAGGGTCAGCACCAGCCGGGCGCCGGACATGCCGATCGGGTGGCCCAGCGCGATCGCGCCGCCGTTGACGTTGACGATGTCCTCGTTGACCTTGAGCTCGCGCATCGAGTGCAGCACGACCTGGGCGAACGCCTCGTTCATCTCGATCAGGTCGAGGTCGGCGACGGTCAGCCCGGCCTTGCCGAGCGCGTGCCGGATCGCGTTCGCGGGCTGGGCCTGCAGCGAGCTGTCCGGGCCGGCCACGTTGCCGTGCGCGCCGATCTCGGCCAGCCAGGTGAGCCCCAGCTCCTCGGCCTTGGCCCGGCTCATCACCACGACCGCGGCGGCGCCGTCGGAGATCGGCGAGGCACTGCCGGCCGTGATCGTGCCGTCCTTGGCGAACGCGGGACGCAGGCCGCCCAGCGACTCGGCGGTCGCGTCCGGGCGGACCCCCTCGTCGGTGTCGATGAGCTTGTCGACCCCGCGCAGGCCGGCCTTGACCGGCACGATCTCCTCGGCGAAGCGTCCCTCGCGCTGGGCGGCGGCCGCGCGCTGGTGGCTCAGCGCAGCGAAGGCGTCCTGCTCGGCGCGGCTGATGCCCAGCTCGGCGCCGCTGCGCTCGGTGGACTCGCCCATGGAGATGCCGTCCCACGGATCCATCAGGCCGTCGAAGGCGGTGTGGTCGCGGACCAGGATGTCGCCGTACTTCTTGCCCTGGCGCTGGCCCATCAGCAGGTGCGGCGCGTTGGTCATCGACTCCATGCCGCCGGCCACCACGATGTCGAACTCGCCGGCCCGGATGAGCTGGTCGGCCAGGGCGATGGCGTCGAGGCCGGAGAGACAGACCTTGTTGACGGTCAGCGCCGGCGTGGTCATCGGGATGCCCGCGGCCACGGCGGCCTGCCGGGCGGTGATCTGCCCGGTGCCGGCCTGCAGGACCTGGCCCATGATCACGTACTGCACCTGCTCCGGGGCCACGCCGGCGCGCTCGAGGGCGGCGGCGATGGCGTACCCGCCGAGGGCGGTGGCGGGCACGTTCTTGAGGTTGCCGAGGAGGCGGCCCATGGGGGTACGGGCGCCGCTGACGATCACCGAGCTGGTCACGGGAGCTTCGCTTTCTGTCGGCCCTAGGGATGGCGGCCTGAACGATGGTTAAGTACAGCCTAGTACACTCTCCAGCATGGATTCTCTGCCGCCCGTGGGCCTGCTGCGAGTGGATCACGTCGGGATCGCCGTGGCCGATCTCGACGAGGCCATCGATTTCTATGCTCGCGCGTTCGGGATGCGGTGCGTGCACCAGGAGACGAACGAGCAGCAAGGGGTCCGGGAGGCCATGCTGGCCGCCGGCGACGACGGCACGGGCGCCCGGATCCAGCTCCTGGCGCCGCTGCGCCCCGACTCCGCGATCGCGAAGTTCCTCGATCGCAGCGGTCCCGGCCTGCAACAGCTCGCCTACACGGTGGCCGACGTCGAGGCGGCGAGTGCCGCCCTGCGCGCCCGCGGCCTGCGGCTGCTCTACGACGAGCCGCGCCGGGGGACGGCCGGCTCGCGGATCAACTTCGTGCACCCCAAGGACGCCGGGGGCGTTCTGGTGGAGCTCGTGCAGCCTGCCTGATTCGTACGCCTTGCGGGTGAAACATCCTGACGGCAGGGCTGCGGACTGGCAGGATCGGGGCCATCATCCAGCAGCAGCCGGCACCCCTGTGAGACGATCTTCTGCTTCGGGGCGGCACAGCAGGTAGTGGCGCGGCAACGCTGCGCTGGCGCGCGCAGCTCGACGCCACCCGAACGGCCGACCTCGGCCTTCGGCAGGCGGCTCCGAGGTGATCACAGGGCGGAATACCCGGCCCGTACGGTCTTGCGTGGCCCCCTGGGGGGTCTGCCAGTATGTCCCAATGCCCCAGCAGCAGGATGCCAATCTCGCGTTCTTCGAGACCGCAAATTCGCAGACCGACTTCACCGTTGTCCTGCGTGGATACGACCGCGGACAGGTGGACGCCCACCTCGGCCGGCTCATCGCCGCCCTGAACCAGTCCGAGCAGGCCCGTGGCGAGGCCGAGCAGCGGATGAACGACGCGCAGCGCCGGCTGCGGCAGGCGGAGCAGCGCCTCAACGCCCTCGAGCAGAAGCTGGCCGACAGCAACAAGCTCCTCGAGGAGAACAACCGGCCGACCCTCTCCGGGCTGGGCACCCGGGTCGAGCAGATCCTGCGGCTGGCCGAGGAACAGGCCAACGACCACCGCAGCGAGGCCAAGCGGGAGTCCGAGGGCATCCTCTCCGCCGCGCGCCTCGAGGCCCGCGAGATCACCGACAAGGCGCGGGCCGAGGCCGCCGCGATGAAGGCGACAGCCGAGCGTGAGGCGGGGCAGGTCCGCACGCAGGCCGAGCGCGAGGCCGCGGAGAACAGGGTGCAGGCCCGGCGCGAGGCCGACACGCTGCGTTCCGACGCCGACCGCGAGACCAAGCAGCTGCGCACGGTCACCGCACACGAGGTCGCCGAGCTCAAGTCGACCGTCGAGCGCGAGGTCGCCTCGCTGCGGGCCACCGCCGAGCGCGAGATCACCCAGCTGCGCGCCAAGGCGGCCCGGGAGGCCGAGGAGAAGCGCGCCGAGGCCACCAAGATGCTCACCGACGCCCGCGACAAGCGCGACAAGGACCTGCAGGCCCTCGCGCTGGAGACCGCCGAGCGCCGGGAGAAGAGCGAGCGCGAGGAGTCGCAGCGGCACGCCGCCCAGGTCAGCGCCACCCAGAAGATGGTGGCCGAGGCCGAGGGCCGGGCCCGCGCCGCCGAGGACCGCGCCAAGGAGATCGAGCAGCGCGCCGAGAGCCGCCGTGTCGAGTCCGAGCGCACCGCCATCGAGACCGTCGAGAAGGCCCGCGCCCTCGCGGAGAAGACGGTCAGCGAGGCCCGTTCCGAGTCGCAGCGACTGCTCAGCGAGGCCCGCACCGAGGCCGAGCTCACCACGCAGGCCGCCAAGCGCGAGGTCGAGGACCTCACCCGGCAGAAGGACGCCGTCACCAACCAGCTCGGCCAGATGCTCTCCGGCCTCTCCGGCCTGGTGCCGACCGTCGGTGCGGCGGCCAAGGCGGCCGAGGCCGTCAAGCAGGCCGAGGCCAAGGCGGACACCCCGGCCCAGCGGCCGGCCGAGGCCGACGAAGCCGGCAAGCCCGAGGCGGTTGCCAAGACGAGCTGAGTCGTTCACCACTCGGTCACCGGTTGCGCCACTCCTCGGTGTGCGCCACGGTTGAGATGACCGGGTGGGCTGAACGAAGCAACTGCGGGCCGTACCGGAGGACTCCGGTACGGCCCGTTTGTTTCCGCCAGTAGCCTGAGCCCAGACAAATCGCAACCAGACGCATAGTCCCGCCAGGCCGGTGTGTATCGACACGTCACGGGACGATGCGTATGTGAGGATGGAAAGCATGTCGCACGGCGGGGAAATCTTCGGTCTCGGTGGAGACGCTGCCTCCGAGCCCAGCTTCGAGACCGCCCTGCGGGGTTACGAGAAGAAGCAGGTCGAACGCTACGTGGCGCGGGCCGAGAACGAGATCGCCGCCCTGGTCAGTGAGCGTGAGCAGGCCTATTCGCAGATCCAGGCGATGGCCGGGCAGATCGACCGCCTGCAGCAGGAGGCCGCCCAGTCGCGGCGCCAGCCGGGCCTGGCCGAGGTCTCCTTCCGGCACCTCGGGCCGAAGGTCGAGGAGATCCTGGCCAAGGCCGAGGAGGTCGCCGCCGACATCAAGAGCTCCGCCACCGACGACATCGCCGCCCGGCTCGCCGAGGCCGAGCGGATCCGCGCCGAGGCCGAGGCGCACGCCCACGACGGCATCCGCGACTTCGAGATCGCCCTGGCCGCCCGCCGGGCCGAGGAGGAGAAGGTCGACGCCGCCCGCCGCGCCGCCGCCGAGAAGGCCGTCGCGGGCAGCCGCCAGGCCGCCGAGCAGCTGCGCGCCGAGGCCGAGTCCACCCTCACCCGGGCCCGCGCCGAGGCCCAGCAGCTCACCGAGCGCGCCGCGCAGGAGGTGCAGCGCCAGCGGGCCGAGGTCGAGGGCTACGTCAAGTCCACCCGGGTCCAGGCCGACCAGGAGATCAAGGCTCTGCGCGACAAGACCCAGCAGGACGTGGCGAAGCAGCGCGCGGAGGCCGACCGGGAGCGCACCGAGCTCAAGGCCGCCGTCGACCGCGAGATCGCGCAGCGCCGCCAGGAGCTGACCCAGGAGCTCACCCAGATGCGCGCCGCGGTCGAGAAGCAGTGCGCCGACCTGCGCAGCGAGGCCGACAAGTACGCCGAGGAGATCCTGCGCCGCTCCGACGAGCAGGCCACCGCGATCCGCCAGGAGATCGCCGGCCAGCAGAACAAGATCGCCGCGGCCGGCCGCGATCTGGCGGCCGCCCAGGCCAAGGTCGCCGAGGCGGAGAAGAAGGCGGCCGACGCCGCCGAGCGGGCCGGGCAGGCCGAGCAGGAGACGCAGCGGGTGCAGCAGCGCCTGATCGAGGTCAAGGCCGAGCTGGAGCGCGAGCTGGTGCACGTCGAGGAGGCCAAGCGGGCCGGCGAGGCCGCCGAGCGCCGCGCCACCGAGGTCCGCCGCCAGGTGCAGCGGGAGGCCAAGCGCGTCGCCGAGCTGGCCTCGGCCGCCGTGCTCGCCGCCGCGGCATCCCCGGACCCCGACGACGATGACGAGCCGGAGCAGGCAGCGCCCGCGGCCGCCCAGAGTCCGGTTGCCCAGCGCCCGGCCGCCCAGAGCCCGGCTGCCCCGAGTCCCGCCGCCCCGAGCCCGGCCGCAGCCGCCCGGCCGGCGACCACCCCGAGCCCGGCCGGAGCTGCCCAGCCCGCCACCGCCCAGCCCGCCACCGCCCAGCCCACGACCGCCCGGCCCGCGACCACTCAGCCGGTGACGGCGACGGGGCAGGCCTCGGTGACGTCGGCCGGCCAGCACGCCGCCCCGGAGAAGCCCGCATCGGCCGACAAGCCCGCATCGGCCGAGAAGGCAGCGCCGACCGACAAGGCCGCTGCCCCCGGCTCGCCGGCACCGGCCAAGGTGAGCGCCTCGGCCAAGGTCACCACCCGCCCGGCCGGCAACCGGGTCGGCGTCGACGCCGACTGACCGGCGACGTCTTTACCCCTGGCGATACTCTGCGCGCCGGGAAGTCCGGTCGCCGCACCGGTGGTCCACCGCTGCCCGGGCCTCCCCCGTTCCTGTGGAGGTCCCGGTGACGGCCGAGAAGCCCCGCCCGGTCGAGGACGACGCCGACGCCTCGCCGGCGCCCCCACCCGAGGCCGGGCCGGAGCCACCGGCGGGCGACCAGCACCCTGACGGGGAGTTCGGTCCGCCCGGTCCCCCGCTCAACCGGCGCAACCCGTTCCTGGTCGGGCTGCTGGGCGGGCTGGGCCTGCTCACGGCGTACGGGATCTTCCTGGGCCTGCGCAACGCGGCGTCCATCCTGGTGCTCATCTTCATCGCGCTGTTCCTGGCCATCGGCCTGAACCCGGCCGTCACCCGGCTGCGCAGCTGGGGTCTGCCCCGCGGCCTGGCCGTGACCGTCATCGCGCTGGCGGTCGTGCTGCTGCTCTGCGGCGGCGTCTTCGCGCTGGTGCCGCCTCTGGTCACCCAGACCGGGCAGCTCATCGAGAACGTGCCGGGCTTCATCGAGAGCCTGCAGCGCAACGAGACCATCCGCGACCTGGTCCAGCGGTACGACGTGCTGTCCCGGGTGCAGAGCGCTCTGGACGCGGGCACGGTCACCAACGCGCTGGGCGGCGTGGTCGGCGGCGCACGGCTGGTGTTCGGCACGATCTTCAACGTGCTGACCGTGCTCGTGCTGGTCATCTACTTCCTGGCGGCGTTCGACCGGATCAAGGAAGGCGGGTACGCCCTCGTCCCGCGCTCCCGGCGGCAGCGGGTGCGGCTGCTCACCGACGAGATCCTCGGCAAGGTCGGCGCGTACATGGTCGGGGCGATCGCCATCGCCGTGCTGGCCGGGCTGAGCACCTGGGTGTTCGCGATGATCGTGGGGCTGGCCTACCCGTTCGCGCTGGCGGTCGTGGTGGCCGTCTGCGACCTGATCCCGCAGATCGGGGCGACGCTCGGCGCGGTCGTCGTCAGCCTGGTCGGGCTGGCCGCTTCCCTGCCGACCGGCATCGCCTGCATCGTCTTCTTCGTGATCTATCAGCAGGTGGAGAACTACCTGATCTATCCGAACGTGATGCGCCGGTCGGTGAAGGTCAGCGACGTGGCCGCGGTGACGGCCGCGCTGCTGGGCGTGGGGCTCTTCGGGGTGATCGGCGCGTTGATCGCCATCCCGATGGTCGCGGCGATCCAGCTCATCGTCCGCGAGGTGGTCAACCCCAGCATGGAGAACAAGTAGGGCTCGGTCAGTCGGCCAGCGGCTTGGGGACGGGCACGTCGGCGAAGGCGGCCACCGTACGGTCGGCGTACGCGTTCATGTCGCCCGCCTCGACGGGCCCGTCCCAGGTCCGCGGCAGCGGCACCGGCACGTCCGGGGCGACCCGTCGCACGATCTCGTCCAGCACCTTCTCGGCGTCGCCGACCCACAGGTGCTTGGCGCCGGGCACCCCGACGACCTCGGCCTGCGGGATCGCCGCGAAGCGGGACTGTGCCTCGGCCGGCCGCAGGTAGTCGTCGAGCTCGGGCACGAGCGCGGTCAGGGGCTTGCCACCGGCGGCCCAGGCAGCGAGGTGCTCCGGCTGGGAGAAGCGCAGCGGCGGGGACAACAGGATCGCGCCCGTGACGGCCGGGTCCAGCCCGTGCATCAGCGTCAGGTCCGTGCCGAAGGACCAGCCGACCAACCAGATGTTCGGCAGGTCGTGGAACTCCGCGTACTCGATCGCGGCGGCGACGTCGAAGCGCTCGTCGACGCCGGAGGAGAACTGGCCCTCGCTGGTGCCGCGCACGCTGGACGTGCCGCGGGTGTTGAAGCGCAGCACCGCCACCCCGGCCAGGGCGGGCAGCCGCCAGGCCGCCTTGCGGAAGACGTGACTGTCCATCATCCCGCCGTGGGTGGGCAGCGGGTGCAGGCAGATCAGCGTGGCCACGGGCTCGCCGGACTCCGGCCGGGCCAGCTCACCGACCAGGGTGAGGCCGTCAGCGGTGTGCAGGGTGATGTCCTCGCGCCGGGCGGGCAGCACAGAGTTGGCACGGATCTGGTTGGTCACGTCCCTATCCTCGTCCATAGCGGGGGGCGTTGCGTGAGCGCTCCACCCCCGGGCCGCGCCGGTCGCGGGCACGCCAGCAGCCGGTGTGCCAGTGCCGCCGGTCGCTCTCGTCGCCCCGTTCGTCGGCCGGCCAGGCGACGATGTGCGCGACGCCCGGGCGGATCTCCTGCATGCAGCCGGGACAGCGGTAGGTCTTGGTGGCCGCGCCGCCGAAGATCGACCGGACCATCCACTCGCCGTCCTGGTACTGCTGGACGCCCTCGATGCCCTTGCGGGCGCGCTCGTCGCCCAGCGGGGTGGGCGCGGCGTCGCGTCGGGGGCGGTTACGGCGAGGACTCACGATAATCAAGCGTACGTGTGAGGTGCGGCACGCTGAATGCGACTTAGACTCACGTTCATGACGGCTACCCGTACTCCCGGCATGCCCGTGGTCGAGGACGGTTTCCTCGTCTCGACCAGCCCTGCGACCGGCGCCGAGGCGGGCCGCGTCCCGATCTCGGACGACAAGGCGGTCGAGGCCGCCGTGGAGCGCGCCCGCACCGCCGGCTCCTGGTGGGCCGGCCTCAACTTCGACGGCCGCCGGACCCGGCTGCTGCGCTGGCGGGCCCTGCTCGCCGAGCGCATCGAGGAGCTGGCCGCGCTCACCCGCGCGGAGACCGGCAAGCCGCTCGCCGACGCCATCGTCGAGGCCACCGCGGCGATCGAGCACATCGACTGGGCCGCCCGCAACGCCAAGCGGGTGCTGGGCCCGCGCCGGATGCGGACCCGGCTGCTGGTCGCCGAGCACTCCGGCCACCTCGAGTACCAGCCGTACGGCGTGGTCGGCGTGATCGGGCCGTGGAACTATCCGATCCTCACGCCGCTGGGCCCGATCAGCGGTGCGCTGGCCGCCGGCAACGCGGTCGTGCTCAAGCCCAGCGAGTACACCCCCGCGGTGGGCCAGTGGCTGGCCGACGCGTTCGCCGAGATCGTGCCCGAGGAACCGGTGTTCCAGGTCGTGCACGGCCTCGGTGACGTCGGCGCCGCGCTGTGCCGGTCCGGGGTCGGCAAGATCGCCTTCACCGGCTCCACCGCCACCGCCAAGAAGGTCATGGCCACCTGCGCCGAGACGCTCACCCCGGTGGTGCTCGAGGCCGGCGGCAAGGACGCGCTGATCGTCGACGCCGACGCGGACGTGAACGCCGCGGCCGAGGCGGCCGTCTGGGGCTCGATGACCAACGCCGGGCAGACCTGCATCGGCATCGAACGGGTCTACGCGGTCGCGCCGGTCTACGACGCCTTCGTCGCGGCCGTCGTCGAGAAGGCCGGCAAGCTGCGCCTGGGCGAGGAGATCGGGCCGATCACCATGCCCGGCCAGGTGGACGTCATCCGCCGGCACATCGACGACGCGCTGGCCGGTGGCGGCCGGGCGCTGCTCGGTGGCGCCGACGCCGTGCAGCCGCCCAACGTGGCCCCGACCGTGCTGGTCGACGTGCCGGAGGACTCGGCCGCGATCCGGGAGGAGACCTTCGGTCCCACGGTGACGATCACCAAGGTGGCCGACACCGACGAGGCGATCAGCCGGGCCAACGCGCTGCCGTACGGGCTGGGCGGGGCGGTCTTCGGCAAGGCCAACGGGATCAGGATCGCCCGGCGCCTGCACACCGGCATGGTCGCGGTGAACTCGACGCTGAGCTTCGTCGGGATGGCCACCCTGCCGTTCGGCGGGGTCGGCGACTCCGGCTTCGGCCGCATCCACGGCGAGGACGGGCTGCGCGAGTTCGGCCGGGCCAAGTCGATCACCGTACGGCGGGGACCGTCGCTGCTGCCCGCGATGACCTTCGAGCGCACCCCGGCCCAGGTCGCGAGAATCGTCAAGGCCGTCAAGCTGCTCTACGGCCGCCGCCCTTAGAACCGTTTGCTAGCGTCACCCGGTGGATCATTCCGCGATCGAGGTCCGCGACCTGTCGGTGAGCTACGGCTCCACGCCCGTGCTGACCGGCGTCCAGCTCACCGTGCCGGTCGGCGCCGGGGTCTGCGTGACCGGTGAGAACGGCATCGGCAAGTCGACGCTGCTGCGCTGCGTGGCGAGCCTGCAGCGGGCCGACGCGGGTGAGATCGAGATCTTCGGTGCCCCGCCCGGGTCCACACCGGAGTTCTGGCGGGCCGTGGTCACCACCGTGGAGCCGCCGACCTGGTATCCGGGCCTGACCGCCCGGGAACACGCCGAGCTGGTCTGCCGGGCGCACGGCCTGGACCCGGCGGCGGCCGGGATGGACGAGGCGCTGGACCGCTTCGGCATCGCCTCGCACGCCGACGCCATCCCGCTGTCGCTGTCGTCGGGGCAGAAGCAGCGCCTCACGCTGGCGCTGGCGTTGCTGCGGCCGAGCCGGCTGTTGATCCTGGACGAGCCGGAGCAACGCCTCGACCCCGAGGGCCGGGCACTGGTGGCGGGCCTGCTGCACGACTATCTCGCCGACGGCGGCACGGTGCTGATGGCCAGCCACGACGACGCGTTCGCGGCCGCGGCCGGCACGAGCACGGTGAGCATGGCGGACCTGCACTCCGCCGACGCGCAGTGACCGCCCCGGTCAGCGTCCGGGGCCTGCGCCGCTGGGTGCGCCGCACGCAGTCCGCGCACCGGGAACGCGGCGAGACCCTGGGCAACTACTACTTCGCCGTGCTCTTCGTGCTCATCGTCGGCGGCATCGTGCACAAGCAGATCGCCGCCGTGGTCTGGCCGGCCGAGCCGAACGCCTCCGAGCTGGCCGGCTACTCCCTGATGCTGGTCCTCGCAGGCGGGCTGTACCTGGCCCTGCGTCGCCTCGGCCCGCTGGCGCTGAGCCGCCCGGCCGCGTCCTGGCTGCTCACGGCCCCGGTCAGCCGGCACCGCCTGCTGCTGCCGTCGCTGTGGACAGCGCTGGCCGGAGCCGCCCTGGCCGGCACCGTGGGTGGCCTGGCCGTGCTGGGCCACGTCGCCGCACGGCCGGTGCCCGGGGCCGACGGACTGCTGCCGCTGGTCGGCGCGCTGCTCGGCGGCGCACTGCTGCTGGTGGCGCTGGGCGCGCAGGCCGGTCACCGGTGGTCGGCCTGGTCGGACCACGTGGCCTATCTGGTGACCGCGGTGGGCCTGGCCGGGCTGGTCGTCGACTCGGCCGTGGGCGCGCCCCGCCCGGATGCCGGGTGGCCGGCGGCGCCCGTCGTCACCGCGCTCGGCGGTGCGCTCGCGCTGGTCGTGACCCTGCTCCTGGTGCTGGCGGTACGGCGGCTCGCCACGACCCCGAACGAGCGGATCCTGGAGGCGTCCAAGACGGCCGGCACGCTGTTCGACTCGGCGTACGGCGTGGAGCCGTCCTTCGTGACAGAGATGGTCGAGCGGCGCTACTGGGCCCACCGCAAACTCAGCTCCCGGCGCCTGTGGTCCCGGGTGCCCGTCCTGGTCGCCCAGGACCTCCTGCTGCTGCGCCGCCGTCCCCGCCGCGTGCTGTGGGTGGCCGGGGCCGCCACGCTGCCCGCGCTGCTGACCCACCTGCCGGCCTGGATCCTCGGCGTCGCCGTGCTCGTCGGCGGCCTGATCGCCGGAGGCGTGACGGCCGGGACGATCCGCACCGACGCCGGCAACCCGGTCATGCTGCGCCTGCTCGGCCTGAGCTCGCGCCGGGCGATCGGCGAGCGGCTCTGGGTGCCCGGCGTGCTCTCCGGGCTCTGGTACGCCGCGGCGCTGACTCTGCTGTGGGCGTTCGGCGACCTGCCGGCCGGGCCGTGGTGGGCGCTCGGCCTGGCGCTGGGACCGGTCGGCGCGGCGGCGACGATGCGCAAGGCCCGGGCGGGCTTCGTCGACAACGGACTGTTGCCGCTGGACACCCCGATGGGCTCGGTGTCGACCGGGCCCGTGCTCGCCGCCGTCGCCGGGCTCGACGTGCTGCTGCTGGGCCTGCCCACGGTCGTGCAAATCGGCCAGGGCGGCCCGCTGAGCTGGACCGGCGTGCTCGTGCAGGCCGCGGTCGCGGTGATCGGCATGCGCGCCTATCTCAACGCGACCACCGAGACCGACCGGGTGGAGCTCAGCGGCCGCTAGAAGAGGGTCAGCTCGTTGCGCTCCATGCCGCGCAGCTTGTCGTAGTCGACCACCACGCAGCGGATGCCACGGTCGGTGGCCAGCACCCGGGCCTGCGGCTTGATCTCCTGGGCGGCGAAGACGCCCTGGACCGGTGCGAGCAGCGGGTCGCGGTTCATCAGCTCGAGATAGCGGGTGAGCTGCTCCACGCCGTCGATCTCGCCGCGGCGCTTGACCTCCACGGCCACCGCGCCCCCGGCGGCGTCGCGGCAGAGCAGGTCGACCGGGCCGATCGCCGTCATGTACTCGCGGCGGACCAGGGTCCAGCCCTCACCGAAGGTCGCCGGATGAGCCGCGAGCAGCTCCTGCAGGTGCGCCTCGACGCCGTCCTTGACCAGGCCGGGATCGACGCCCAGCTCGTACGAGGTGTCCTGGAAGATCTCCTCGAGGGTGATCCGCAGCTCCTCGCCGGCCTTGTTGACGACCTTCCACACGCCCGGGGCCTCCTGCAGCTTGCAGGGCGGGCTCATCCAGTTGAGCGGCTTGTAGGCACGGTCGTCGGCGTGGATGGACACCGAGCCGTCGGCCTTGACCATCAGGAGCCGGGTCGCCGGCGGCAGGTGGGCGGAGAGACGGCCGACATAGTCCACGGAGCATTTCGCAATGACCAGGCGCACCCGACGAGGGTAGCCTCCGTGCCCTGCCGCGCGAGCGCGGCGGTGCCATGCTGATGGTGTGCTCGAAGCGCTCACCGGTACCGGCCTGGCGGCATCCGCCGGTCTGAATGCCTACATCCCCCTGCTCACCATGGGTCTGCTGGCCCGCTACACCGACGCCATCGATCTGCCGGGCGGCTGGCAGTGGCTCTCCAACGGCTGGGTCATCGGCATCCTGGCGGTGCTGCTCGCGGTGGAGGTGGTCGCCGACAAGATCCCCGTGGTCGACCACGTCAACGACATCGTGCAGACCGTGGTCCGGCCGACCGCGGGCGGCCTGGCCTTCGGGGCCGGGTCGTCTTCGGAGACGGTCACCGTGTCGGACCCGGGCGCGTTCTTCGGCTCCCACCAGTGGGTGCCGGTGGCCGCCGGAGTCGTGATCGCGCTCTGCGTGCACGGCGTGAAGGCCGCCTCCCGGCCGGTGGTGAACGCGTCCACGGCGGGCATGGGTGCGCCCGTGGCCAGCACCGCCGAGGATTTCGGCAGCGTCGTGCTGTCCCTGCTGGCGATCCTGCTGCCGGTGCTGGTCCTGCTCGGACTCACGCTGCTCGTGCTCGGCGGCTGGTGGGTGATCAGGCGACGCCGGCACCGCAAGCGGGAACAGCGCCCGGTTGAGGGTGTCGGGACCCGGCGTCTGTTTGGTTGACTGCTGCGGTGGCCGCGATCGCCGTACCAGCCTTCGCCCTGACCTGGTGGCTCGGTTGCTATCTGGTGGGGCGTGATCCCACCCGCGCTGTGCTGTGGCGCGCGGCGGGGGCGCTGGTGGCGTACGCGGTCGCGGTCGCCGCCTGGACGGTGCAGCCGGGCTCCGGACTCGCCCAGGTGCTGCTCTGCGTGCCGGCCCTGGGCTGGGCCGGGGTCGCGGTGGGGCTGCTGCCGCCGAGCGCGCCGGAGCACCGGCAGGTCAACCGCGGCTGGCCGGTCGCCGCGCTGGTGTTCCTGGTGCTGGCGGCCGCGCTGCCGGACGTGGGCAAGCTGGTCGCCCTGGCTCCGCTGGCCGGCGGCACGGTGCTGCTGCTGCGCTACCGCGATCGGGTACGCCCGGCCTCGCTGCCCACCGCCCTGACCGCCGCCGCGATCCTCTACAGCCTCGGCCTCATCGTGGTGCTGGGCCCGATCGAGGTGGGCCCGCCCGCGCTGGTGATCGCCGCGATCGGGCTCGACCTGCTGGTCATGGGCTACCTGGTGGCGGTGGCCGATGCCGTGGAGGCGGGCGAGCGCCTCCTGCCCGACCTGCGCCGGTCCGGGCTGGCCGCGACGCTCGCCGTGCTGCTCTGCGGTGGTCCGGCGGCGCTGACCATGCTGGCCGCGCCCGGCCTCGGCACGGTGGCCGTGCTCCAGTTCGTGCTGGTGGCGATGGTGCTGAGCGCGGTGGGGCTGGCCGGGGAGCTGCGCGCGGGACTGGACCGGCTGGCCTTCCTCACCGACGACCAGCTGCGGCTCACCCGCGGCCCGCTGTACCGGGCCGCCGAGGCGCTGCCCCGGCGCCGGGAGCGGCACCAGATGCTCGCCCTCGACGCTGACGAGTTCCGCCGGCTGACCCGCCGCGCGCTGGAGGATTTCGGCGATGTGGGCCGGCTGCTGCGCAACCCGCTGGTCGAGCTGCCCACGGTGGACCGCCGGCTGGCCGCGCGCGGGCCCGGGGTGGCCGATCAGCCGCTGGTCCGGGCGGCCGAGCTGCAGGCGGTGCTGAGCGAGCACGTGGCCCGGCTCAGGCCGGCCGGGGTGTTCGGCACGACCGAGGAGTGGCGGTTCTTCAACGCGCTGCACTACTGCACGGTCATGGGGCTGCGGCCGTACCAGCGGGGCCCGCAGCCGGAGGGCCTGGACCGGGACGCCCGGCGGGCCGTGGACTGGTTCCGCCGGTATGTGCCCCGGCGCTCGCTGCGCCGGTGGCAGGCCGAGGGTGCGGCCATGGTCGCCGCGCAGCTCTGGCGGGATCTGGTGAGCACCGATCCACGCTGGTTGACCGGGACGGGAGCGGGCGCCCGCCGGCAACCCGTGCGGTGACGCTTCGGTGGCGACACGCGCCGCCTCAACCAGACACGGGCCCCAAAATGGTTAAAATCCCCCATATTGGAATCCGGGGGGTGCAGTGGGGAGCCACCGCAACGCACTGGTCGCCGTCGTCCGGCAGGAGCTGGCCGAAGCGCGCGGCACCGCCCGGGCCGTGCTGGCCGCCGCCGAGTCGGCCCGCAGTGAGGCGCTGCGCCGCAAACAACTGATCCGGGACGCGTACTCGACCTGCCTGGCCCAGCTGGCCGAGGCGCGGGAGGCCGCCCGGGAGGACATCCTGCGCCGGACCCGCAGCGAGGCCGGCTCGCTGACCCGCAACGTGGAATCGCTCGCCGCCCTGTACGCCTCCGGCGCGGCCGGCACCGCGTGGCGCTACTGGACCCCCACCGACCCGGACCGGGTCACCCGCCCGGGGCTGCTACGGATCGGCACCATCGGCTACGACCCGGGCGACGGAGAACGACGCCTGCCCGCCCTGGTGCCGCTGCTCGACCACGCCCACCTCAACCTGGCCGGCGACCGGGAGTCCGTGGACGGCGTCATCTCGGGCCTGCTGCTGCGCGCGCTCGGCACCACCCGGCCCGGCGACGTGCGGCTCACCGTCTACGACCCCGAGCAGCTCGGGGGGACGCTGGCCGCGTTCGCGCCGCTGGGCCACGCCGGGCTGCTGTCCTTCGTCGGTCCCGGCGGGCTCGGCGCGGTCCTCGACGACCTGGTGGAGCAGATCTGCCGGGTCAACGAGACCGTCCTGGCCGGCGAGTACGCCTCCCTCGCCGAGCACATCGCGGCCACCACCGGCCCCCGCCCGGAACCGTGGCGGATCATCGTGCTGCTCGCGGACGCCGAGCTGAGCCCCGATCAGCGGGCCCAGCTGGACCGGATCGCCCGTACCGGGGTGGCCTGCGGCGTCCACCTGGTCGTCCGGGGCCTGGAGCTGGCCCCGGATCCCACGGTGGAACGCATCGAGGTGCACGGCGGGACGGCCACCTGCGACACCATCGGCGACCTCACCGTACGGCTCGACGCGCCCCCGCCCCCGGAGCGGATCGCCGGGTTCTGCCGGGCCACGGCCGAGAAGCTGCGCCAGGGGCCGCCGCCCGCCCGCTTCGCCGACCTGGAACCGGAGAAGCTCTGGCTGGAGTCGTCCGCGCACGGGCTGAGCGCGCCGATCGGGGACAGCACCGACGGCTCCCTGATCTCGGTGCCGCTCGGCGACGACCCGCCGCACGCGCTGATCGGCGGCCCGTCCGGCTCCGGCAAGACCAACCTCATCTACGCCTGGATCGGCTCGCTGGCCGCCCGGTACGGCCCCGAGGAACTGGCCTTCTACCTGCTCGATTTCAAAGAGGGTGTGTCGTTCGCCCGGTTCGCCCCGGGCCCGCGCGACCCCAGCTGGCTGCCCCAGGTGCGCCTGGCCGGCATCAACGTCAACGGCGACCGGGAGTTCGGCCTGGCCCTGCTGCGCCACCTCGGCGAGGAGCTGCGGGCCCGGGCCCAGGCGGCCAAGCGCCACGAGGCCTCGAAGCTGGCCGAGCTGCGCGCCGAGGACCCGGCCGGGCACTGGCCGCGGATCGTCGCCGTGATCGACGAGTTCCAGGTGCTGCTGGCCGGGCGGGACGCGGTCGCCGAGGAGGCCGTGACCCTGCTGGAGGACCTGGCCCGGCGTGGCCGCTCGCAGGGCATCCACCTCGTGCTGGCCAGCCAGGACGTCTCCGGCATCGAGGCATTGTGGGGCCGCTCCGGCCTGATCGGACAGTTCACCCTGCGCATCGCGCTGCCCAAGGCCCGGCGGATCCTGGCCGACACGAATTTGGCCGCGGCCGTCATCCCCCGCTTCCACGCGGTGGTCAACGCCGACTCCGGCGCGGCCGGGGCCAACCACATCGTCCGGTTGCCCGACGCCGGCGACCGGCAGACCTGGCGCACGCTGCAACGCAAGCTCTGGCACCGGCGGCCGGACACCTGCGTGCCACCCCGGCTCTTCGACGGGGACGCGGTGCCACGGTTGCCGGAGGCGTACCGGCCCACCGGGCGGGTGGTGCACTCGGGCGGCGACATCGGCTCGTCCCCGGGGGCGGTGCTGGGCGAGCGGATCGACGTGGCTGCCCGCCCCGCGCGGCTGCGGCTGGGCCGGATGCCCGGTCGCAACCTGGCTGTGCTCGGCACCCGTACCGATGAGGCCTGTGACGTGCTCGCCGCGGCCGCGCTCTCGCTGGCCGCGCAGGGGCCCGCCCGCTTCAGCGTCGTCTGCCTGGAACCCGGCGCGGAACGCCCGGCCGCCCGGCTCGTCGCCGAGCTGCCCCAGGCCGACTGGTACGGCAGCGGCGACCTCGACCAGTTCTTCGACATCCTGGCGCCGGACGGCATCCCGCACTACGTCCTCGGTTACGCCCTGGACGCCGCCGGAGCGTCCTACCGCGACCGCTGGCGGGCCCTGCTGACCGACGGGCCCGAGCAGCGCATCCACGTCCTGGGCTGGTGGCGGTCCGTGCCCCGGCTGCGCGACGACCTCGGCGGCCCCGGCGCCCGGCTGGACACGATCGGCGCGTGGGTGGCGCTCGACGTGCAGGGCCCCGAGCTCAGCCCACTCTCGCCCCAGCCCGGCGGCCCGGTCTGGTATCCGCGCGCCCGCCGGGCGCTGTTCTTCGACCGCTCGGTGCACCGCCATCCGGAAGTGATCATCCCGTACGAGGTGAACAGTGACCACACGTGACCGCGACTACCAGCTGATGATGAGCGCGCTCGCCGACGTCGCCCGGCGGCGGGACGCGGCTCTGGCCGATGCCGAGCAGGCGTACCAGACCAGTGCCGCGCAGGCCGCCGGGGAACTCGCCCGGGCCGAGGGCGACGCGATCTCGGCCGACCGCTGGGCCGGCGCGGCGGCGGCCCAGGTGCTCGACGTGGACCGCGAGGCGGCCCGGCTGTGGGAGCAGCTGCGGCGGGCCCCGGGCCTGCGGGTACGGGCGCTGGGTGAGGTGCCCGAGCCACTGTCCATCGAGGCGCTGCCGCGGACCGCGCTGGAGAGCGGGCCGGACTCCGGTTCGACCCTGCCGGCGCCGCGGCAGTCGGCCCGGACGCTGCTCGCCCGGGCGGCCGAGCGGATCGACGTGACCGTGCGCCCGCCGCTGCGCCGGTCGCTGCCGCGCTGGTCGCTGCCGCTGCTGCCGCTGCTGGGCGCGCTGGTGGCCGGGCTGTGCGGGCTGGTCGCGGCCGGGCTGGTGACCTTCGGGGGTACGGGGATCCCGGGCGGTGCCGTGCTGCGCGGGCTGGGCTGGCTGGCGTTCGTGGTCGCGCCGTCCGCGGGCGTACCGGTGGCCGCCGCGCTCGCCCACCGCAAGCTGCGGGCCCGGCTCGACATCGGCGGGATCGGGCTGACCCTGATCGGCGGGATGCTCGCCGCGACCGTCCTCTCGGTGACCTTCGCGTCATCCCGCTGAGCTGCCCCCGTATGGTCTCTGCCTATGGAAGAGACCGCGATCGAGGTCAATGGTCTGCGCAAGCTCTACGGTGACACCGCCGCCGTGGACGGCCTCGATCTCACGGTCCGGCGCGGCGAGATCTTCGCCCTGCTCGGCCCGAACGGGGCGGGCAAGACGACCACGGTGGAGATTCTCGAGGGCTACCGCCGGCGCGACGGCGGGCAGATGAGTGTGCTCGGTGTCGACCCGGCCGTGGTGCACGGCCGGGGCACCCGCGCGGATCCGGCCGTCCGGCGCTGGCGCGAGCGGGTCGGCATCGTGCTGCAGGGCACCGGCGAGTTCGACGAGCTGACCGTGGGCGAGGTCGTCACCCACTTCGCCCGCTTCTACCCCGCCCCCGACGACCCGGCCGCGGTGATCGACCGGGTCGGCCTGTCGGCCAAGGCGGGGGCCCGCACGCACACCCTCTCCGGCGGGCAGAAGCGCCGCCTCGACGTGGCCCTGGGCATCATCGGCCGGCCCGAGCTGCTCTTCCTGGACGAGCCGACCACCGGCTTCGACCCGGAGGCCCGGCGCGAGTTCTGGGCGCTGATCCGGGACCTGGCCCGGGGCGGGACCACGATCGTGCTGACCACGCACTACCTGGAGGAGGCCGAGACCCTGGCCGACCGGGTCGGGGTCATCACGGCCGGCCGGCTCATCGCGGTGGACACGCCCCGCGAGCTCGGCAACCGGGACTCCGCCCTGGCGACCGTCTCCTGGCGTACCCCCGAAGGGGTCTGGGAACGCGCGGAGAGCGCGACGCCGACGGCGCTGGTGGCCGACCTGGCCGCGCGCTTCGACGGCGAGGTGCCCGGCCTGACCGTCACCCGGCCGACCCTCGAAGACATCTACCTCACGATGATCGGAGCGCAATGAGGCTGGGCCTGCGGCAGGGTGTGCTGGAGATCCGGCAGTTCCTGCGCAGCCGCGAGCAGGTGATGTTCACGCTGGCCTTCCCGGCGATCCTCATCCTGGTCTTCGGCTCGATCTTCTCCGGCGACATCGGCAACGGCGTCAAGTTCACCCAGTACTTCGTCACCGGCATGATCGCCACCGGGCTGATGACGGCCGGCTTCCAGGCGCTGGCCATCCAGATCCCGCAGGAACGCGACCGGGGCGTGCTCAAGCGGCTGCTCGGCACGCCGATGCCACGCTGGGTCTACTTCGCCGGCAAGGTGCTGATGGTGGCGTTCATCGCGGTGCTGGAGACCGTCATCCTGCTTACCGTGGCGACGTTGCTGTTCGACCTGGACCTGCCGGACACCGGGGCCAAGTGGCTGACGTTCCTGTGGGTGTCGGCGCTGGGCATCACCGCGTGCACGCTCTGCGGGGTGGCGTTCTCGTCGCTGGCGCGTACCGGTCGCAGCGCGCCCGCCGTGGTCACCCCGGTCGCGCTGATCCTGCAGTTCATCTCCGGGGTGTTCTTCGTCTTCACCAGCCTGCCGGGCTGGATGCAGAACGTCGCGTCGATCTTCCCGTTGAAGTGGATGTGCCAGGGCCTGCGCTCGGTCTTCCTGCCGGAGTCCTTCGGCCCGCGCGAGCCGGGCGGCTCCTACGACCTGCCGATGGTCGCGCTGGTGCTGGGGGTGTGGTGCCTGGTGGCCCTCGTCCTGTGTCTGACCACATTCCGATGGACCACCAAGCGCGACGGCTGAGCCCCTATTCGCCGTACGAGTAGAAGCCCTTGCCGGTCTTGCGGCCCAGGTCGCCGGCGGTGACCATGCGCTGCAGCAGCTCGGGCGGGAAGAACTTCTCGTCCGCGGTGTCGTGGTAGATGTTCGACGTCGCGTTGAGCATGACGTCCAGGCCGGTCAGGTCGACGGTGGCCAGCGGGCCCATGGCGTGCCCGAAGCCGAGCTTCATCACCGTGTCCAGGTCGGCCGCCGACACCACGCCGGTCTCGACCAGCTTGATCGCCTCGACCAGCAGCGCGGAGAAGAGCCGGTTGGAGACGAAGCCGGCCACGTCCCGCTTGACCTCGACGCAGGTCTTGCCGACCTCCTCGGCGAAGTTGCGCGCACTGGCCATCGTCTCGTCCGAGGTCTGGTAGCCGCGGACCAGCTCGACCAGCTTCATCATCGGCACCGGCGAGAAGAAGTGGATGCCCACGACCGACTCCGGCCGCGAGGTGACCGCGGCGATCTGGGTGATCGGGATGGCCGAGGTGTTGGTGCCGAGCACCGCGCCGGGCTTGCAGATCTTGTCGAGCGCGCGGAAGACCTCGTGCTTGGCCTCCAGCTTCTCGAAGATCGCCTCGACCACCACGTCCGCGTCGGCCATCGCGTCGAGCTCGGTCGTGGTGGTGATCCGGCCGACCGCCGCCTCGGCGTCCTCGGCCGAGATCTTGCCCTTGGTCGCGAAACGGCCCAGGGAATCCCGGATCGCCGCCACGCCCCGGGCCAGCGAGGCCTCGTCCAGGTCCCGCAGCGTGACCTGCCAGCCGGCCTGGGCGGCCACCTGGGCGATGCCCGAACCCATCAGACCGGAGCCGATGACCGCGAGTCGACCAGCCATGTGTGCTCTCCTTCTCCACGTTGAGACAACGCCGACAGCCTAGCCGCCGTGCTTAACGAACGCTCAGGGCCTCGATCGGGGCAAATCCCGGGAAATCCCCCGTCGCCGGTGCCAGACTGTGCCCATGCCACCAAGCGACGGCTGGTACCTCCTCGGGCCGTTCATCGCCGTCGCCCTCGTCGGTTTCCTCGGCGCGATCTTCTGGCGGATGGGCCTGCAGTGGACGCAGGTCCGCGAGGACCCGCTCCGCGAGCTGTACGCGGGCCTGGCCATCTTCGGCGAGGCGGAGGACTACGGCCTGCTCTGCCCGGCCGCGGCGACCGACGACCCGGACATCGCCGAGGAGATCCGCACCCTGCTGGCCGCCGCGGGCATCCGCTCCACGTCGGCGGTACGCGCGGACGGCCGGCTGCTGGTGCTGGTCTTCCCCGAGGAAGTGGACGAGGCCCGCCGGCTGGTCGGCGGCTCCCCGGCGCTCTGACTCAGAAGTCGTACGTCGGTTCGGTGACCACCGCGCGCTCGACGTCCACGCCCAGGTTGGCCAGGTCCGACACGAAGTCCGGGTAGCCGCGGTCGATGTGGTGCACCTCGCCGACCTCGGTGATGCCGTCCGCGCACAGGCCGGCGATGACCAGCCCCGCACCCGCCCGGATGTCGGTGGCCCGGACCGGCGCGCCGGAGAGCCGTTCGCGGCCGTTGACCACCGCGTGGTGCCCGTCGGTACGGATGTCGGCGCCCAGCCGGACCATCTCGTTCACGAACATGAACCGGCCGTCGAAGATGTTCTCGGTGATCAGCGAGGAGCCCGCGCTCACCGCGGCCAGCCCGATCGCCATCGGCAGCAGGTCCGTGGCGAAGCCCGGGTACGGCAGGGTCACGATGTCGACGGCCTTCGGGCGGTCGTCCATGCGTACCCGGAACTGGTTGTCGCCCGGCTCGACCACCGCGCCCGCCGAGACCAGCTTGTCCAGGGCGATCGCCAGGTATTCGGGCCGGACGCCGTGCACGGTGACGTCGCCGCGGGTCATGGCCGCGCCGAACGCCCAGGTGCCGCCGACGATCCGGTCGCCCACCGTGGTGTGCCGCACCGGCTTGAGCGCCTCGACGCCCTCGACGGTCAGGGTCGAGGTGCCGGCGCCGTCGATCTGCGCGCCCATCGCGGTCAGCATGTCGCAGATGTCGACGATCTCCGGCTCGCGGGCCGCGTTGTCGATCTCCGTGACGCCCTTGGCCAGGACCGCGGCCATGAGCAGGTTCTCGGTCGCGCCGACGCTGGGGAAGTCCAGCCAGATCTTGCCGCCGTGCAGGCCGCCGGGCGCCGAGGCGATCACGAAGCCGTGCTCGCCGGAGATCTCCGCACCCATCCGGGCCAGGCCGGCGACGTGCATGTCCAGGCCGCGGGAGCCGATCGCGTCGCCGCCCGGGTGCGCGACCCGCACGTAGCCGCGGCGGGCCAGCAGCGGGCCCAGCACGCAGATGGACGCGCGCAGCCGGCGCACCAGGTCGTAGTCGGTCTCGCTGCCCGGCTCGGCGGGCACGTCGATGGTCGCCTCGCCGTCGGCCAGCGACACCTCGCAGCCCAGCCGGCGCAGCACCTCGGCCATGATCGCCACGTCGGTGATGCGCGGGACGTTGGCCACCACACTGCGGCCCTCGGCGAGCAGGGCGACCGCCATCAGCTTGAGCGCGGAGTTCTTCGCGCCACCGACCGTGACGTCACCGGACAGTCGGGCGCCACCCTTGACTCTGATCACATCCACGCGGGCCATCGTATGGGTCGCGCCCACCGGCCTCCGTAGGGTGGGGGGCATGGCCGTGCATCTCACCCGCATTTACACCCGCACCGGCGACGCCGGTTCGACCCGCCTGGGCAACAACGAGGTGGCCGCGAAGACCGATCCCCGGGTCGTGGCGTACGCGGACGCCGACGAGTGCAACGCCGCGATCGGGGTGGCGCTCGCAATGGGCGCGCTCGCCCCGGACGTGAAGAGCGTGCTCACGGCGGTGCAGAACGATCTGTTCGATGTGGGCGCCGACCTGTGCAACCCGCTGGCCGACGACCCGCCGTACCCGCCGCTGCGAATCACCGAGGCATACGTGACCCGGCTCGAGGGCTGGTGCGACGAATACAACGAGCAGCTGCCGGAGCTCGACTCCTTCGTGCTGCCGGGCGGGACGCCGGGTGCGGCCCTGCTGCACGTGGCCCGCACGGTCGCCCGCCGCGCGGAACGCTCGGCGTGGGCGCTCTACGAGGCCGAGCAGGAGCGCACGTCACTGCTGCCGGCGAAATACCTGAACCGGCTCTCCGACCTGCTGTTCATCCTGGGCCGCACAGCAAACCCGGGCGGCGACGTGAAGTGGGTGCCGGGCGGGGTCTCTTGACCCTGCACCACATCGAGCTCTGGGTGCCCGACCTGCCGGGCGCACTGGGCCCCTGGGGATGGCTGCTGGGCGAAATGGGCTGGCAGCCGTACCAGGAATGGCCCCAGGGCAACTCGTGGCGGCACGGGGACGTGTATCTGGTGCTGGAGCAGTCCCCGGCACTGTCCGGCACGGTGCACGATCGCCGGGCGCCCGGACTTAACCATGTGGCCTTCACGGTGGCCGGCGAGGCCGAGGTGGACCGGCTCAGCGGGGCGGCGCCGGCCCAGGGGTGGTCGCTGATGTTCGCCGACCGGCATCCGCACGCGGGCGGGCCGGAGAGCTATGCGGCCTATCTGGAGGACGCTTGGGGGTATGAGGTGGAGCTCTGCTCCGGGCCGCCCGCTATGTAATCCGAGAGGTAGAGCTACTTCACATGCGGATTCATGGCTACGCGTCTCGGGGTGCCCAACCGCATCACCGGGGCTGACGTTCCCGCAGCTTTCAGGCCCGTGCCCGGTCAAGGCCGCGGATCTGCTGCCGGGCGGTCCGGTCGGTCCGGGGTCCTGCAGGCGGGCCGGCCGGCTGGGCGGGCAGCCCGGGCAGGCCGGCGGGCGACGTGTGAGCGGCGCGACGTGCCGGCTGCCCGACGCCCTTGGTCGTCGGCGACGTGGGTGCGGGCTCAGGCCCGGGCAACACCAGATAGTCGATCTGGGCGAGCGTCGACGGCGCGCATCCCGCCCGCCCGGCCGCAGCCGCCCAGCGGTCCGATCAACCCTAGGCGCCGACGGCCTCAGCCATCGACAACGTGGTGCAGGCTAACGCCCAAGCGACGCTAGACAAGCCCGCCGGGGCCAACGACAGCAGCCGGCACCCCGCCACCCGACCGAAGCTTCCCAGCGCTCCGATCAACCCACCCAGACGGCGACGGCCTCAGCCGTCGACAGCGTGGTGCGCGCTCTCGCCCGCGCAACGCCAGACAAGCCCGCCCAGGCCAACGACAGCAGCCCGCATTTCGCCGCCCCGCCAAGACGCCGCGCTTGCAGTTCACCGCCGCCCAGCCGAAGCGCCACGCTCGCTGTTCACCGCCGCGCGGCCGAAGCCGGCGTGCTTGCGGTTTCGCCCTGTTCGCCGTTGGCAGCGCGGCGCTGCGCCGACGCGCGCGGGCTGTCAGGGATGCGCGAACCGCCCGGCGGCGAATCCCTCGGCACGGACCGGCCGCGGCCTCAAACGCCGCGCCACTCGAGCCGACGTTTGCGGTTGGTCACGCCGAGACGCGTAAGGAAGAAAAGACCCAGCCGAAGCGTGCTGGAAAAGGACCCGCGTATGGGAAGAGGCGGATCTGGTTAGCGTTCGGCGGGGCGGGGGGTGATTGTCGGGCGGGGGGCCACCGATCCGGGCTGGCCCGGCGGGCCTGCTTCCAGCCACGAGAGGAAGCCGGTCACCGTGGACTCGGCCATGGCGATCTCGAGCTCGTTGCTGCCTGTGGTGCAGAGCAGGATGACCCAGTGGCCCGGCATGGTCAGGCGTTCCGGGCCGGCCGGCAGGCGGCGGCAGCCGACCGAGAGGGTGCGGCGGTTCAGTACGCGTTTCGGGCGGATGCCGAAGCTGAACATGCGGTGGAAGCGGAGCTCGTCCTCGACGAACTGGCCGATCCCCGACGACCAGCCGCGGCCCGGCACCATGGTGCTGACCCGGACCTGGAGCCGGATGGTGCCGCCGCCGGCCATGAGCAGCCGGCGGCGGAGGAAGATCGCGAGCAGGACGACGAGCAGCGCGACGACGCAGATTCCGATGATCTCCAGAACCCGCATCGTCGGCGTCAGTGCGCGTCGGGGGTGGCGGGGGTGGCGCTCTCGGCGAGGACGGTCACGCCGTTCGCGTCGACGGAGAGGAAGCCGCCCGCTACGTCGTAGGTCAGCTGCTCGCCGCCGGCGAGCTTGACCCGCACCTGGGAGGGCTCCTTGAGCAAGCCCAGCAGCGGGGAGTGACCGGGCAGGACGCCGAGCTCGCCCTCGGTGGTGCGGGCGACGACCATCTCGGCGTCGCCGGACCAGACCTTCTCCTCGACGGCGACGACCTGAACGTGCAGCTGGTTGGCCACGCTGTCTCCTTACGAGGTTGCCTCGGTTTTCGCCGCGGGTCGGCTCGGGAAAGCCGGCGGTTCCAATTGAGGTGAAGTCTAAACGGCTGGGTGACCTGCCGGTGCCTGGGGTGGCGACCGCCACTGCGGACGGGCCCCCGGCGGGCGGATCACAATTTCTGCAGGAAGTCCGGGTGGTCGATCAGGAACGTGGAGATCGTGTCGCTCTGCACCGCGGCGAAGAAGTCCTCGGCGCTGGAATCGAGCGCCTCGCCCTGGTACCGGCCGTTCGTGATCAGGCTGCGGCCGGGCAGCTTCACCAGCGTCATGTCGTCGGCGCGCAGGCTCTTGAGGGCGAGACCCCAGTCGACGACCGAGTGGCCGTTGCCGTCGAAGATCAGCGCGTCGCCGGCCGCCTTGAGCACCTTGTCGAGTTTGACCGGGTTGGTCACCACGTTCTTGCTCAGGGCCTGCGAGGCCATCGCCTTGATGAACTGCTGCTGGTGCCGCTGGCGGTCGTAGTCACTGCGGGGCAGGCCGTAGCGCTGGCGGACGTAGTCCAGCGCCTCCCAGCCCTCCAGGTGGTACGTGCCCTTCTTGTACTGCTTCTGCGGGCCGATGTACGGGTGCTCGCACTTGTTGCTGGCGCACTCCGGACGACGCGGCCGCGGCTTGCCGTTCGGCTGGAGGTGCTCCGACTTCACGTTCTGGTCGATGGTCATCGTGACGCCGTCCATCGCGTCGACGATGTCCTTGAAGCCGTTGAAGTTGATGATCGCGCCGGCGTCGAACTTCTTGATGCCGGTCAGCTTGCTCACCGTCTTGGCCAGCAGGTCGAAGCCCTGGGCCACGTCGTGCTTGCCGCCGCCGATCGAGCTGCCGTACGACATCGCGGCGTTGATCTTCGCCGTGCCGCCGCCGAACTTCGTCTTGTCGAACGGCGGGATCTCGACGCGCAGGTCCCGCGGGATCGAGTAGAGGTAGGCCGTCTTCAGCCCCTTGGGCACGTGCACGACGATGATCGAGTCGGACAGCGGCGCGGTGGTGTCGTTGCGCGGGTCGATGCCGACGAGCAAGATGTTGAGCGGGCCTTTGATGTCGCTGACCTGCTGCTTGGTGGCACCGGAGGCGGCGTTGCCGAAGAGGTCCTTGGTCTGCACCGCGTTCGCATAGCGGGCGACGAGCACCTGGCTCGTGACCAGCGCGCCGCCGCTGAGGACCATCAGGACACAGCCGAAGATGGCGCACAGCCGCGCCCACAGGGGGGCACGCCGGCCGCTCTTCGGTTTCGCGCTCTTCGCCACTCGATCCCCAACCATGCCGGTCGATACCAGCCGCGATCAATGGGCTGATCGCGGGGCCGCGCCACAAGCAGTGCCAAGAGTATCTGAACAACGGAAGAAAACTTCGCGTCCGCGTACCGTCGCACCCGAGGTCAAACGGACAAAACGGGCACTTGGAAACGGATGGGCCGCGCCGGCAACTGCCGGCGCGGCCCGAGATGATCCGTCAGGATCAGCCCTTCATCAGCTCGTGTGCGTTCTTCTCGAGGTCCTCGAGGCCACCGCACATGAAGAAGGCCTGCTCAGGGTAGTTGTCGTACTCACCCTCGCTGATCTTCTTGAACGCCTCGATGGTCTCCTTGAGCGGGACCGTCGAGCCGGGAACGCCGGTGAACTGCTCCGCGGCGTACGTGTTCTGGGACAGGAAGCGCTCGATGCGGCGGGCCCGCTGCACCGTGACCTTGTCCTCCTCGGAGAGCTCGTCCATACCGAGGATGGCGATGATGTCCTGCAGGTCCTTGTACTTCTGCAGGATCCGCTGCACCTCACGGGCGACCGCGTAGTGCTCGGCCCCGACGAACTCGGGCGCCAGGATCCGCGAGCTGGAGGCCAGCGGGTCCACGGCCGGGTAGATGCCCTTGTCGGAGATCGACCGCTCGAGGTTGGTCGTCGCGTCCAGGTGGGCGAAGGTGGTGGCCGGCGCCGGGTCGGTGTAGTCGTCGGCGGGCACGTAGATCGCCTGCAGCGAGGTGATCGCCTTGCCCCGGACCGAGGTGATCCGCTCCTGCAGCTCGCCCATCTCGTCGGCCAGCGTGGGCTGGTAACCCACGGCGGACGGCATACGGCCGAGCAGCGTCGACACCTCGGAACCGGCCTGGGTGAACCGGAAGATGTTGTCGATGAAGAGCAGCACCTCCTGGTTCTGGACGTCCCGGAAGTACTCCGCCATGGTCAGCGCGGTCAGGGCGACCCGCAGGCGGGTGCCCGGCGGCTCGTCCATCTGGCCGAAGACGAGCGCGGTCTTGTCGAGCACGCCGCCCTCTTCCATCTCCAGGATGAGGTCGTTGCCCTCGCGGGTGCGCTCGCCGACACCGGCGAACACCGACGTACCACCGAAGTTACGGGCAACACGGATGATCATCTCCTGGATGAGCACCGTCTTGCCCACGCCCGCGCCGCCGAACAGGCCGATCTTGCCACCGCGCACGTACGGCGCGAGCAGGTCGAGCACCTTGATGCCGGTCTCCAGCATCTCGGTCTTCGGCTCGAGGTCGGCGAACGCCGGCGGCTTGCGGTGAATGCTCCACCGCTCCTGGATGTCCAGGGTGGCCGGGTCGGCGTTGAGAACCTCGCCGAGGGCGTTGAACACGTGGCCCTTGGTCACGTCACCGACCGGCACCGAGATGCCCGAGCCGGTGTCCTTGACCTCGGAGCCACGGACCAGGCCGTCGGTCGGCTGCATCGAGATGGCGCGGACGACGTTGTCGCCCAGGTGCTGCGCCACCTCGAGGGTGAGCGTCTTGGTGCCCTCGGACAGGGTCACCTGGACGTGCAGCGCGTTGTAGATGTCGGGCATGGCGTCGCGGGGGAACTCGGCGTCGACGACCGGGCCGATGACCCGGACTACGCGACCGACACCGGCCTGCGTCTTGGTGGGCTCAGCTACAGCAGTCATCATCCATCACTTCCCGCCGCGGCCAGCGCGTTGGCGCCGCCGACGATCTCACTGATTTCCTGGGTGATCGCAGCCTGCCGCGCGGAGTTCATCTCGCGCGTGTACCGCTTGAGCAGGTCGTCCGCGTTGTCCGACGCGCTCTTCATCGCCCGGCGCCGGGACGCCGACTCGCTGGCCGCCGAGTCCAGCAACGCCGCGTAGATCCGCGTGTTGAGGTACTTCGGCAGCAGCGCGTTCAGCAGCTCCTCGGCCTCGGGCTCGAACTCGTACGCCGGGCGCAGACCGGGCTCGCGCTCGCGCTCCTCGACCTGCATCGGCGCCAGGAAGCGCGCCTCCGCGGCCTGGGTCATGAGCGACTTGAACCGGGTGCTGACGATGTGGAGCTCGTCGACGCCCTGGATGCCGTCCGGACCGTAGTGGCCGTCCTCGTCGTCCGCACCCGCGACGAACGCCTCGAGCAGCGCGTCGCCGATGGCGCGGGCGTCGGAGAACGACGGCCGCTCGGAGAAGCCCGTCCAGCTCGTCTCGATCGCCCGGTTGCGGAACCGGTAGTACCCGACGCCCTTGCGGCCGACGATGTACAGCGCCACTTCCTTGCCGTCCGCCCGCAGGCGCGCCATCAGCTGCTCCGCGGTGCGGATCGCGTTGGCGTTGTAGGCGCCGGCCAGGCCGCGGTCGCTGGTGATCAGCAGGACACCCGCCCGCCGCACCCGCTCACGCGGCTGCAGCAGCGGGTTGTCGACCGACGCGTTGGACGCCAGCGCCGTGAGCACCTGGGTGATCGCCTCCGCGTACGGCTTGGAGGCGGTCACCCGCTCCTGCGCCTTGGCGATGCGGCTGGTGGCGACCAGCTCCTGCGCCTTGGCGATCTTCTTGGTGGACTTGACGGTGCGGATGCGCCGCCGAAGTGCCTGTACCTGACCGGCCATGGCTTAGCTCTCGTCCGTGCTGGACCGGACCTCGCGGGTCACCGTCTCGCGGCTCTCGCTGCCGTCCGCCAGGGGCTCGGCCTGCGCCTCGTTACCGACGTTGCTGCCGGTCTCGCCCTGCTTGAACAGCACCTTGAACTCGTCGACGCCGCTCTGCAGGGTCTCGACCTGCTCGTCGGTCAGCTGACCGGTCGACTCGATCGCCGTGAAGGTCTCGCTGCGGTTGCGCTTGATCCAGTCGAGCAGCTCGGCCTCGAAGCGCTTGACGTCGCCGACCGGGATGTCGTCGAGCTGGCCCGTGGTGCCGGCCCAGATGACGACGGTCTGCTCGGCCACCGACAGCGGCGAGTACTGCGGCTGCTTGAGCAGCTCGACCAGGCGGACGCCCTTCTCGAGCTGCGCCCGCGACGCGCGGTCCAGGTCGGAGGCGAAGGCCGAGAAGGCCTCCAGCTCGCGGTACTGGGCCAGGTCGAGGCGGAGCCGGCCGGAGACCCGGCGCATGCCCTTGACCTGCGCCGAACCGCCCACGCGGGACACCGAGGTGCCGACGTTGATGGCCGGGCGCACACCCGAGGCGAACAGGTCCGACTCGAGGAAGATCTGACCGTCGGTGATCGAGATGACGTTGGTCGGGATGTAGGCCGAGATGTCGTTGGCCTTGGTCTCGATCAGCGGCAGACCGGTCATCGAGCCGCCACCCAGCTCGTCGGAGAGCTTGGCGCAACGCTCGAGCAGACGGCTGTGCAGGTAGAAGACGTCGCCCGGGTACGCCTCGCGGCCCGGCGGGCGGCGCAGCAGCAGCGACACGGCGCGGTACGCCTCGGCCTGCTTGGTCAGGTCGTCGAAGACGATCAGGACGTGCTTGCCGTTGTACATCCAGTGCTGCCCGATGGACGAGCCGGTGTACGGGGCGATGTACTTGAAGCCGGCCGGGTCGGAGGCCGGCGAGGCCACGATCGTGGTGTATTCCAGCGCGCCCTGGGCCTCGAGCGTGCCCCGGATGCTGGCGATCGTGGTGGCCTTCTGGCCGATGGCGACGTAGATGCAGCGGACCTGCTTCTGCGGGTCGCCGGACTCCCAGTTGGCCCGCTGGTTGATGATCGTGTCGAGCGCGACCGTGGTCTTACCGGTCTTGCGGTCGCCGATGATCAGCTGGCGCTGGCCGCGGCCGATCGGCGTCATGGCGTCGATCGCCTTGATGCCGGTCTGCAGCGGCTGCTTCACCGGCTGGCGGGACATGACGTTCGGGGCCTGCAGCTCGAGCTCGCGGAAGCCCTCGCTCTCGATCGGGCCACGGTCGTCGATGGGCTCGCCCAGCGCGTTCACGACGCGGCCCAGGTAGGCGTCGCCGACCGGGACCGACAGGACCCGGCCGGTCCGCTTGACCTGCTGGCCCTCCTCGATGTGGGTGTAGTCACCCAGGACCACGGCGCCGATCTCGCGGACGTCGAGGTTCAGGGCGACACCCAGGGTGCCGTCCTCGAATTCGAGCAGTTCGTTCGCCATCGTCGAGGGCAGACCCTCGACGTGCGCGATGCCGTCGCCCGCATCGGAGACGATGCCGACCTCCTCACGGGAGACCTCGGGCGAATAGGACGAGACGTAGCGCTCTAGCGCCCCCCGGATCTCGTCCGAGGAGATGGTCAGCTCGGCCATCCTCTGCCTTCTCTAGTCGGCTCGGGGCGTCGCCGCCGCCGAGGGCGTGCTCGGGACGTCGCCGCCACCGAGGGGAAAAACTATTTAGCGAACGCCTGCCGGGCTTCGTTGAGTCGCCGCAGGATCGTGCCGTCGTAGAGGTCGGAGCCGACACGGACGCTGACACCGCCGATGATGCTCGGATCCACATCGACCTTCAGCGACACCTGCCGACCGTAGATGTCGGACAACTTGGCGGCGAGCCGCTGCTCCTCGGCGTCGTCGAGGAGCTTGGCGACCGTCACGTACGCGACCTGACGGTCCCGCTTCGCGGCGGTCAGCTCGACCAGCCGGCTCAGCGAGGTCTCGAAGCCGCGGCCGCCGAATCCCTCGAGGGCCACCTCGATGAGCCGCCCCGTGCCCAGCCGGACCTTGCCTTTCAGCAGGTCCCGGACAAGCTTAACGCGACGGTCGATCGATGCGCCGGGATCGCCGAGCGTGACGGCCAGCTCGGGGTCACCCGACACGACCTGCCCGAAGCGGAACAGCTCGTCCTCGACCTCGGCGAGTTCGCCCGCCTTCTCGGTGGCCGCCAGCACGGTGTCGACGCCCAGGCGCTCCACCGCGTCGAGCAGCTCGGCCGGCCGGCTGAACCGGCCGTTGGCCAGGGTCGCCACCGCTTCCACGGCGGTCTCCCCCAGCTTGCCGGCGAGCAGCGAGCGAACCAGCTCGGCCCGGTCGGCACCGCTGCGCGACGGATCGGTCAGGGCCCGGCGCAGCCGCGGCTGGCCGCGCAGCAACCGCGCCACCGACAGGATCTCGTCGGCGGCCGTGGCCAGCTGCGCGGCGGTGGCCGTCCGGGTGTCCGCGGTCAGCTTGTCCACGGCCGCGGCGTACGACTCCCGGTTGACGGTCGCCATCAGCGCCGCCCGGTGCCCGTGCCGGCACCCAGCTCGGAGATGAACCGGTCGACCGTGCCCCGGCTGCGCGCCTCGTCGGCGAGCGACTCGCCGACGATCCGGCTGGCCAGGTCAACAGCGAGCGTGCCCACTTCGGAGCGCAGGTCGCGCACGATGCTCTCGCGCTGGGCGGCGAGCTGGTCGCGCCCGGCCGCGATGATGCGGTCGGATTCCTCCCGGGCTTTGGCCAGGACGTCCTGACGGATGCCCTCGGCGTCGGCCCGGGCCTCGTCACGGATGCGCGCGGCCTCCGTACGAGCCTCCGACAGCTGCGCGCGGTACTGCTCGAGCAGCTCGTTCGCCTCGGCCTGGGCGGCTTCGGCGCGCTTGAGGCCACCCTCGATCGCGTCGACCCGCGCCGCGAACGTCTTCTCCATCATCGGGAAGACGAACTTCATCAGCACGAAGCAGAGCAGGGCGAACGCGACCGTACCGACCACGATCTCTTCCCACGCGGGAATGATCGGGTTGTGTTCAGTTGTCTCGCCGCCCTCGGCGGCCAGGTACGCAAGCATGGGAGCTCCGTTCCGCAAGGGGAGAACTAGCCGACGTTCGGAGCCAGGTTCTGCCAGATGAAGCCGAACGCGATGCCCAGCAGGGCCAGCGCCTCGATGACGGCGAAGCCGATCCAGACGTACGGCAGGGTCAGACGCGAGGACTCCGGCTGACGAGCGGTCGACTGGATGTAGGCGGAGAAGACCAGACCGACACCGATGCCAGGACCGATGGCGGCGAGGCCGTAACCGATGGCGGCGGTGCTACCCACAACTTCGGCGAGAATCATTGCTCAGTTCCTCCTGGTATCTCGCGTGACTGTCACGCGGGACGACAACGGGGTGGTACTCGAACAGCTCAGTGCTCGTCGGCGAGCGCGCCCTGGACGTAGCTCGCGGTCAGCACCGTGAACACGTAGGCCTGGAGCACGATCACCAGGAACTCGAGGAAGGTCAAAGCGATCGTCATGATCCACGACACGATCGAGAACGGCGTGAACCACACGTTCGCGCTGACCATCGCGAAGCCACCGAGCGTGAACACCAGCAGCAGCATGTGGCCGGCGAACATGTTGGCGAAGAGTCGGACCGCCAGCGAGAACGGGCGGACCATGAAGTTCGAGAAGAACTCGATCGGGATCAGCAGCGGCAGGATGAACCACGGCGCCGGCGGGATGAGCGCGGCCTTCATGTACTTGAAGAAGCCGCCGTGGTGC
Source organism: Actinoplanes sp. NPDC004185 (assembly GCF_053603475.1). Taxonomy (NCBI): domain Bacteria; kingdom Bacillati; phylum Actinomycetota; class Actinomycetes; order Micromonosporales; family Micromonosporaceae; genus Actinoplanes; species Actinoplanes sp. NPDC004185. The sequence continues at coordinate 64,275 of NZ_JBSGFR010000039.1, forward strand.
CGGATGCCGACGTAGATGAACATCACGTAGCTGATGACCGCGAGGATCGCCGGGAACGCGATGTGCGAGTTCGGCGAGATCTGGATCAGCGGCACGATGCTGAAGAAGTTGTTCAGCAGGATGAAGCAGAACAGCGTCGTGAGGTACGGCGCGAACGCGACACCTCGCGGCCCGATCATCTCGACGGCGATGTTGTTGCGCACGAATCCGTAGAGGCTCTCGGCGAGCCACTGCTTCTTCGTGGGCACCAGCTGCGGCTTCCGGTACGACACCAGGAAGTAGACGATGATCAGAGCAACGGCCACCCAGATCAACAGCGTGATCTTGGTGAACCAGTACGAGTCGTGAGCGCCCCACGGCAGGATGCTGGGCAGGTAGAAGTCCTCGACGCTGGGCGGGAACTCCGCTGCGAGGACCGTCGACTGACCGATCACCGTAGCCCTTTCCTGTCAGGCGCCGAGACGGCGCACGATGAGGTAGACACCGCCGGCGATACCAACGACGGCGCCGATTCCGGCGAAGATGCCCTTGGTGCCGACGTAGTGGTCGACCAACCAGCCGATCCCGCCCCAGACCAACATGCCCCCGAGGAGATAGCTGACCGCCGTCATCCCCTGGCCCGTGTCGGGCGGGTTCTGACCGTCGTCGCCGTGGGGGTTGCTGGGAGGTTCTTGACCGGTCATGACGGCCCGAACGATATCAGCAGGTAAGACGAAGCTAAGCGGGACCCCCCGCACAACCGCAGTTGTCCAGGCGTCAGGGGTCTCGCAACTCGGCAACACGGTACTCCCCCTCCGCCAGAACCGGACACCTTTGTCGTGCGTCAGTCACCGGTTCGTGGACAGAGCCCACCCAAAGCGGCACTGACCAGTCGAAACGCCGGTGCTGAAGATCACTTGGAGAGGCTCGTGCGAGCCACCCACCAGATCTGCACAGCCGTCCAGCCGAGCACGCCGGCGACGATCCCCCAGCCCATCGCGAGCCGGCCCGGCCACTCCGAGGAGATCACAAACACCATGATCACGCCGAGCAACGCGTACTTCACCACGTACGTCAGCAGCCCCAGCGGCATCACCAGGGCCGGGCGCACGGTGTCGGCCCAGGCGAACACCAGGGTCGTCATGGTGAAGCTGACCGTCACGACGCCCACGCCGGCCGCGGCACCCACCGCGGCGTCGGCGCCACCGGCGAAGAAGCCGACCGACGCCGCGCAGATCATCAGCGCGACCGAGAACGCGGTCAGGAAGGGCAGGTGCTCCACCCGCCAGCGCGGGTCCTCCGGCAGCGGCGGCAGATCCGGCAGCGGGCGGTTGTCGTCGTCGTAGTCGTCGCGCGCCGGCGCCGGCGGAGCCGGGACCACGCGGTCGGCGGAGTCGTTCACGCCGGCACCCCCGCCCGGTCGTACGCCGGGAAGGCGCGGACCAGCTCGGCCACCTCGTCGGCGACCTCGCGCAGCTGCGTGGCCCCGCCGACCGAGGCCGGGTCCGCGCGCACGGCCACAGCGATCAGCCCGGCGATCTGGCGCATCTCGCCCTCGCGCATGCCCTGCGTGGTGACGCTGGGAGTGCCGACCCGGATACCCGACGCCGTCATGGGCTGCTCCGGGTCGTACGGGATGGCGTTCTTGTTCAGGGTGATCCGGGCGCGGTCGCAGCGCGCCTCGGCGTCGCGGCCGCTGACCCCGGTGTCGCGCAGGTCGACCAGGGCCAGGTGGGTGTCGGTGCCCCCGGAGACCGGACGCATCCCCTCGGCGGCCAGCCCGGCGGCCAGCGCCTGGCTGTTCTTGACCACCTGGTGCGCGTACGACTGGAAGTCGGGCAGCGCCGCCTCCCGCAGGGCGACGGCCTTGGCGGCGACGGCGTGCATCAGCGGCCCGCCCTGGGTGAACGGGAAGACGGCCTTGTCGATGCGTGCGGCGAGCTCCTCACGACACAGGATCATGCCTCCCCGTGGTCCCCGCAGCACCTTGTGGGTGGTGCAGGTGACGACATCGGCATGCGCTACGGGCGACGGGACGGCCCGGCCGGCCACCAGCCCGATGAAGTGCGCGGCGTCGACCATGAGGTAGGCACCCACCTCGTCGGCGATGTCGCGGAACGCCTTGAAGTCGATCAGCCGCGGGTACGCCGTCGCGCCGCAGACGATGAGCTTGGGCCGGTGCGCCTGGGCCAGGTCGCGGACCTCGTCGTAGTCGATCAGCTCGGTGTCGCGGCGCACGGTGTAACCGACCGGGTGGAACCACTTGCCGGAGAAGTTGACCCGGCTTCCGTGAGTCAGGTGACCGCCGTGCGGCAGCCCCATGGCCAGCACTGTGTCGCCCGGCTGGATCAGCGCCGCGTACGCCGCCATGTTCGCCGACGAACCGGAGTGCGGCTGGACGTTGACGTGCTCAGCGCCGAACAGCTCCTTGGCCCGGTCGACCGCCAGCTCCTCGGCCCGGTCGACCTCGGCGCAGCCGCCGTAGTAGCGCCGTCCCGGATAGCCCTCGGCGTACTTGTTGGTCAGCGTCGAGCCGAGCGCGGCGAGCACGGCCGGTGAGGTGAAGTTCTCGCTGGCGATGAGCTGCAACCCGCCGCGCTGGCGGGTCAGCTCGCCCAGGATCACCTCGGCGATCTCCGGGTCCTCGTGCTCGAGCGCGCCGAAGTCGGGACCCCAGAAAGTCTCCATGACGCGCTCCCTCACCCCTCGGCGACGCTGCCGAGATCGAGCATATGGCTTATGGGGGCCTGCCTGCGGGCACAGTGGTGGTATGCGTTGTCTCGTCACGGGCGCCACCGGATACATCGGTGGCCGCCTGACGCCCCGTCTGCTCGATGCTGGCCACTCCGTCGTCTGCCTGTCCCGCAGCGCCGCCCGGCTTCGCGACGTGCCCTGGGCCGGCCGGGCCGAGGTGGTGGAGGGCGACCTGTCCGACCCCGGCACGCTGCCGGCCGCCTTCGAGGGCGTCGACGTCGCCTACTTCCTCATGCACTCACTCGGGCAGCCGGACTTCGAGCGCATCGACCGCGAGGCGGCGCACAACTTCGCCACCGCGGCCAAGGCGGCCGGGGTCAGCCGGATCGTGTATCTCGGCGGTCCCGAGCCGCCACCCGACGAGCATCCCTCGGCTCACCTGCGCTCCCGGGCCGAGGTGGCGAAGATCCTGCTGGACAGCGGGGTGCCCACGGCGGTGCTGCGGGCGCCGGTGATCATCGGGTCGGGCTCGGCGTCGTTCGAGATGCTGCGCTACCTGACCGAGCGGCTGCCGATCATGATCACCCCGCGCTGGGTGCGCAACCGGATCCAGCCGATCGCCGTCCGCGACGTGCTGCGGTACCTGATCGGCGCGGCCACGCTGCCGGCCGAGGTCAACCGGGGCTTCGACATCGGCGGGCGGGACGTGCTGACGTACCTGGAGATGATGCGCCGCTACGCCCGGGTCGCGGGCCTGCGCCGCCGGATCATCCTGCCGCTGCGCCCGCTGAGCCCGTGGCTGTCGGCGCACTGGGTGGGTGCGGTCACGCCCGTGCCCAACGCGATCGCCCGTCCGCTGGTCGGCAGCCTCATCCACGAGGCCTTCGCCCACGAGCACGACATCGCCCAGTACATCCCCGACGACGGTCTGCTCGGCTTCGACGAAGCGGTGCGGCTGGCGCTGGGCAAGGTCCGCGCCGCGAACGTGGAGACCCGCTGGTCGAACGCGGTGGGCGCGGACGCCGCGGCCGAGCCGCTGCCCAGCGATCCGGACTGGTCCGGCGGGAGCATCTACGTCGACGAGCGCACCCGCGAGGTGGCCGCGCCCGCGAAGGCGCTGTGGCGGGTCATCGAGGGCGTCGGCGGGGAGAACGGCTGGTACTCGTTCCCGCTGGCCTGGTCGGTGCGCGGCTGGATGGACCGGCTCGTCGGCGGCGTCGGCCTGCGCCGCGGCCGGCGCGACCGCAACCACCTGCTGGTCGGCGAGGCGCTGGACTGGTGGCGGGTCGAGGAGATCAAGCCGGGTGAGCTGCTGCGGCTGCGGGCCGAGATGAAAGTGCCGGGGCGGGCGTGGCTGGAGATGTCGGCCGAGCCGGGACCGGACGGGACGAGCGTCTACCGGCAGCGGGCCATCTTCGTGCCGCGCGGGCTGGCCGGGCACGCGTACTGGGCCAGCGTGGTGCCGTTCCACGGGGTGATCTTCAGCGGCATGGCCCGCAACATCGCCAACCAGGCCACCCGCTGACTCATCGGGCGGCGCGGCTCAGCCGGTCGCGCACGGCCAGCCAGTCCTCGGTCTCCGGGGGACGCTGCACGATGATCGTGCCCACCCCGGCGTCGTCCAGGCGGTGCAGGGCGGCGTAGAGATCCGCGGCGTACTCGCGCGGATCGCCGCTGAGCACCTCCGCCGCGTCGTAGTCGCCGGCCGTCTCGAAGCTGAGCACCGCGACCGGGGCGGCCAGGCCGGTGCGGTCCACCGTTTTCACGTCGTCGACGAGCAAAACCGCCGCCTTGGGCGCGTAGTGCCGCCGGCTCATGCCGGGCGAGGGCCGGGCCGTGCCGTCGGCGACCGCCTCGGGCAGCGCGATCGCGCCGGTCACCTCGCGCAACGGGCGCAGCGCCAGTGCACCCGGGCGCAGCAGCGTGGGCGTCGGCGTGGTCAGGTCGAGCACCGTCGACTCGATGCCCCACGAGGCCGGGCCGCCGTCCAGCACCAGCGGCACCTCCGGCAGGCTGCGCAGCACGTGCTCGGCGGTGGTCGGCGAGATGCCCTCCGAACGGTTCGCGCTGGGCGCCGCCAGCGGCAGGCCCGAGGCCTCCAGCAGCTTCAGGGCGACCTCGTGCGCGGGCACCCGGATCGCGATCGTCGACGTCGGGGCGCCCACCTGCGGCAGGTGCCCGGCCCGCTCGACGACCAGCGTCAGCGGGCCCGGCCAGAACTGCGCGGCCAGCTCGTTCGCGGCGTCGGGCCACTCCCGGGCCAGCGCGCGGGCCGCCGCCACGTTGGCCACGTGCACGATCAGCGGGTTCCAGGACGGGCGGTTCTTCAGGCGGTAGACCTCGGCCACGGCCTTGGCCGAAAAGGCGTGCGCGCCCAGGCCGTACACGGTCTCGGTGGGGAACGCGACGACGGACTCGTCCCGCAGCAGCTCCACCGCGCGGCGCAGACCGCCGGCGTCCGGTTCGACGATCGTCACGCGGACCTCGGTGCTCCCGGCAACAGGACGTCCACCAGCGGGTACAGCGCCTCCTCGATGGTGTCGCCGATGCGCTGGAACGTCTGGTCGCCGCGGCCCCACGGGTCGTCGAGGTCGTCGCCGGGCTGCGGCTCCGACTCGCCCCGCAGCCGCGCGGCCGCCGCGACCACGGCGGCGGCCCGGGCGGCGAAGGTCTCCGGGTCGGTGCCGGCCGGCGGGAGCGACCCGGACTCCAGGTCGCGCAGCAGCCGGGCCAGGTGCCCGAGGACGAACGTGCGGGCGTCCGCGCCCGGCACCAGGGCGTGCACGTAGTCGCTCTGGTCGGCCGTCGCGGTCAGGATCAGGTCGGCCTCGTCCAGCTGGGCGCTGGTCAGCTTGCGGGCCAGGAAGCCGTCGGTGCTGCCCCCGCGCAGGGTGATCTGCCGGGCCGCGGGCGGGTTCATCTCCTCGCCCTCGTGCCAGCCGCCGGTGCCCGCGCTGACACTGCGCAGCAGGTCACCGAGCTGGGCGTCCGGATCGAGCTTGCCGAGGCGCTGAGCGGCGGCCAGGACCAGCAACCGCTCGGCCATCGGCGACCGGCAGATGTTGCCCATGCACACGTGCAGCACTGTGAACGGCATCGTCAGGACTCCACGGCCAGAATGTCCGGGACGACGTCGCGCAGCTTCTCGTACGGGATCGCGCCGTTGCGCAGCACCCGGGGCACGTCGCCCGTGACATCGACAATCGTGCTCGGAGCCGGGTCGGCGGCCGCCCCTGCCTCCAGGTAGACGCGGACCGCATACTCCAGCTGGTCGCGGGCTTCATCGGCGGTGGCGGGGGCCGGCTGACCGATCTTGTTGGCCGTGGTGACGGCCATCGGGCCCACCTCGCGCAGCACCTCCAGGGCGACCGGGTGCAGCGGCATCCGGACCGCGACCACGCCGCCGGTGTCGCCCAGGTCCCACTGCAGGCTGGGCGAGTGCTCGACCATGATGGTCAGCGCGCCCGGCCAGAACGCGTCGGCCAGCTCGCGCGCCGCCCGGGGCAGCGAATAGACCAGGCCGTCCAGCGTGTGCCGGGAGCCGACCAGCACCGGCGGGGGCACGCGCCGGTCCGCGCCGCGGGCGTTCTGGAGGGCGTTGACGGCATGCGCGGTGAACGCGTCCGCGCCCACGCCGTACACGGTGTCGGTGGGCAGCACGACGAGTTCACCGCTCTTGACCGCCTCGACAGCCGCGGCAATGCCGCGATCCCGCTCGGCCACGGCCCGACAGTCGTAGAGCATCACAAGTTGCAGTGTGCCATGGCGCGCACGAAGTGCCCTACACGCGGCGGGCCGTCGCATATCGTGGGCGACCGGTCAGGTCCTGATGGGCGTCGACCGCGGTGAAGCGTCCGTCGGCGCGCAGCAGCTCCGGCACGGCCGCCGCATGGACGTCGTCGTGCTCGATGCCGAGCACGCCGCCCGGCCGCAGCAGCACTGCGGCCAGCGCGATCACCGGCCGGATCACGACCAGGCCGTCCGCGCCGCCGAAGACCGCCTCCGCCGGGTCGTGGTCGGTCACTTCCGGGGGTACGGCGGTCCCGTCCGGCACGTACGGCGGGTTGCACAACAGCACGTCCACCATGCCCCGGCACTCGGCCAGCAGCTCCGGATCTGTCACGTCACCCGGCACCACCCGGACTACAGGAAACGCCGCGGCATTGCGGTGCAGATACCCGAGCGCCGCCGGGGACCGTTCCACCGCGATGACCCGGCCCGGCGCGGCCTCGTCGGCGACCGAGCACGCGATGGCGCCCGTACCGCTGCACAGGTCGACCACCGTGGCACCCGGCGCGGTGTGCTCGATCCCCCAGCCGGCCAGCAGCTCGGTCTCCGGCCGGGGCACGAACACGCCCTCGCCCACCGCCAGCTCCAGATGCCGGAAGGCGGCTGTGCCGAGCAGGTGCTGCAGAGGGATGCGCTGCGCCCGCTGCTCGACGAGCTCGGTGAGCCGGTCCGCCTCGTCGCCGCGCACCGTGTCGATCAGCAGCAAGCGGCCGCGCCCCACCCCGAGAACGTGTGCGGCGAGCAGTTCGGCATCGACGCGCGGCGACGAAACGCCCGCCCCGGCCAGCAGTGCGGTGGCCTTGGCCAGCACCGGGGCCAGGCGCGTCCGTTCCGTTCCGGTCGAGGGGTGTTCGTGCGTCGGCGTCACGGCATAATCATGGAACGTCGTCTCTCGACGGTGACCGGCCGGGTCACTCGGCGATGAACGGCGTCGGCGGGAGGGGCCTGGATGGCCGTGGCGGCACCATGACGTGGCTCGATCAGCTCGGCGACAACGTTGACGACCTGCGTACGGCGGGCAAGCTCCAGCAGGGCGGCCGGTCCGCGGAGGCGTTGACGATCCTCGACAAGGTGCTCGCCCGCACGACCGACCCGCTGACCCGGGCGTACGCGCTCGTCCAGCGGTTCGGCGCACTGATCAACCTGGGCCGGGTCGCCGAGTTCGCCACCGCGATGACGCTCGCCTCGAACGCGGTCCGGGAGACCTCCGACCCGTATCTGCGTGGTCAGATGCACGCCTTCGCGGCGCTGGGCGCCCACCTGCAGAGCGCCCTGGACCGCGGGGTCACCCACCTCGTGCAGGCCTCGCGGGCACTGGCGGCGGTGCCGGACGGCGACAGCGAGACGGCGTGGGGCTGGCACGACCTCGCCATGGCGTACAGCTATCTCGGTTTTCACGGCCACGCGCTGACCGCGATCGAGCAGGCCCGGCAGGTCGGCGCCGCGGCCGGCATGGCCGGCGAGGTCTTCGCCGCGCCGGGCATCCGGCTGCGCAACGCGGTCTCGCTGGACCACCAGGGCGACACCGACGGCTGCCTGCGGGTGCTGCGGGACATCGACGCGGAGCTGACCCGGTACGTCGCCACCGGCGCCGACGTGCGGCTGCGCCCGAGCAGCCGGCCGGTCTACGGCTACGCGCTGGCCCGCCGGGCGGCCCTGGGCGAGTCCACCGAGACCGACGTGGCCGCCCTGCTGACCGGCGGCGGCGACAGCGTGCGCTCCCGCGACCTGCGGCACCTCGGCACGGTCTGCCTCGACATCGCCGCCGACAAGGCCGGTGACGCGCTGCGCAAGCTCGACGCCGTACCGGTCTCCCAGGAGATCCTCGGCCCGGCCGAACCGGCCCGGCTGCGCAGCATCTGCCACTCCTCGGCCGGCGACCACGAGGCCGCGCACGCCGCCGACCGGCACGCTTTCCGGCTCGCCGCCCAGCGCATCGACCGGCTCCGCGACGGTTACCTGGACGGGGTCGCGGCCCGCCTAGACGCGGAGGAGACCCACCGCGACATGGGCCGCTACGGCGACGAGAACCTCACCGACCCGCTCACCGGCCTGCCCAACCGCCGCCAGCTCGAACGCTACGTGGCGGCGATGCTGGCCCGCGGCGAACGCGCGGCGATCGGCGTCTGCGACCTGATCGGCTTCACCGCGGTCAACGCCCGGCACGGCCGGCACTGCGGCGATCTGGTGCTGCAGCGCATCGCCGGCGTGCTCAACCGGGTCATGCGCCGCGGCGATTTCGTGGCCCGCTTCGCCGGCGACGAGTTCGTGGTGGTGCTGCCGGGCGCGGGGCCCACTCAGGCGGCCGAGGTCTCCCGGCGGATCAGCGCGGCCGCCGCGGCGGAGAACTGGCAGGTCCTGGTCCCGGGCACGCCGATCGGCCTGGCCGCGGGCTGGTCCGAGGTCGGCACGAACGGCCGTACGCTCAGCGCCGCCCTGGCCGCGGCGGCTTCGCACCGGACCCCCGCATAGGACGCCGAAGTCCTACGCTCGAGCAATGGCGGTGATCGAGCTCGGGCTCGTCGGTGCGGAGGGCGACGAGCAGGACGCCCGGCCGGACCGGCGCCCGCTCGGCCGGCGGGATCTGCGGTCGTTGCTCGTCGCCGTCGTCACGGCCGTCAGCGTGCTCACCGTGACCGGGTCGGCGCGGCCCGACCCGAGCGGGCTGACCGAGCTCTGGAGCATCCCGTTCGAGCTGGGCAGCGGCGCCTACATGCTCACCCCGGACACCGTCTACGTGCTGACCCAGCCGGGGCAGGATCGGCTCAGCGCCTACGACCTGCGGACCGGCGGGCTGCGCTGGTCGCGTCCCGCACCGGACGACAGCAGCTGGCTGAGCGGCATCCGGGCGGGCGCGCTGTTGCTGCCGGCCGGGCTGTCGACCGCGATGTACGAGGACGCCGACGGCTCCACCGTGACCCGCGAGCTCAGCCGGGACACGGTCGCCGTGGACGCCGGCACCGGCCGCCTGCTCTGGCGGCAGACCGGCGAGCTGATCAACGCCGAGGACGACCGGGCCCTGCTCTCCGAATGGAACGAGGCGGGCGACAAGATCACCACCTTCCGGGCCGTACGGCTCAGCGACGGCAGCACGATCTGGTCCCGCCCGGCCGGGGACATCGGTTCCTGGGCCACCGACAACGCACCCGGCGCGAAAGCCGAGCGGCTGGTGACCGTGACCGCGCAGGGCCGGGCCGAGGTGCTGGACCTGGACGACGGCTCGCTCGTGACCACCGGCACGTTCCCGTGGCGGCCGGAGTCGGCGTCCGAGAACGACTACACGACGGTGACCGTGGACGGCGCACAGCTCTATCTGGAACGCAACGAGGGCGACGCGTCGACAGTCACCGCCTACGACACCGACACCCTGCGGCAGCTCTGGCGCGTCGACCGGACGGCGCCGGGCGGTGCCTACGGCTGCGGCCCGGTGGTCTGTCTCAACGGGACGAACGACACCACCGGTCGTGACCGGACGACCGGCGAGGTGCGTTGGCGGATCCCGGGTGCGGCCAACGGTTTCCCGCTGCTCGACGGTCTGCTGCTGGTCGGTGACGACGAGACCGGCGCGCGGCACCGCCTGGTCGACACCGCCACCGGCCGGCAGCTCATCGACCTGGGCACGGCGATGCCGGTCTGGGACCATCGGCTCCGGGGCACCCGCTATGTGGTCGCCCGCGCCCAGAATGCCACCAACCTGACGCTGATCAGCCAGATGGATCCGCGATCGGGCCAGGTCCTGCTGCGCGGCACCGTGGCGGCGGTGCTCGACTTCGGCTGTCAGAGCAGCGGCGACGTGATCGTCTGCGAGACCGGGGACAACCGGCTGATCGTCACGGACGTCGGCTGATCTCCGTCTCACCGGCCAGCCGGGCCGCCCGGTCGGCCTCCGCCAGCGCGTCGAGCACCGGGTCCAGCTCCCCGCCGAGAACCAGATCCAGGTTGTACGCGGTGTAGCCGATCCGGTGGTCGCTGATCCGGTTCTGCGGGAAGTTGTACGTCCGGATCCGCTCCGACCGGTCCACCGTGCGGACCTGCAGCTTGCGGGCGTCGGAGGCGGCCGCGTCGGCCTGCTCCTGGGCCATGGCGAGCAGCCGGGACCGCAGGATGCGCATCGCCGACTCCCGGTTCTGCAGCTGGCTCTTCTCGTTCTGGCAGCTCACCACGGTGCCGGTGGGCAGGTGGGTGATGCGGACGGCGGAGTCGGTGGTGTTGACGGACTGGCCGCCCGGACCCGACGACCGGAACACGTCGACCCGGATGTCGCCCGGCTCGATGTGCACGTCGACGTCCTCGGCCTCGGGCAGCACCAGCACCCCGGCGGCGCTGGTGTGGATCCGGCCCTGCGACTCGGTGACCGGCACCCGCTGCACGCGGTGCACGCCACCTTCCCACTTGAGCCGCGACCAGACGCCGTGGCCGCCCTCGGGCACACCCTTGGTCTTGACCGCGACCGAGACGTCCTTGACCCCACCAAGGTCCGAGTCCTGCGCGTCGATGACCTCGACGACCCAGCCGTGCTTCTCCGCGTAGCGGGTGTACATCCGCAGCAGGTCGCCGGCGAACAACGCCGACTCCTGGCCACCCTCACCGGCCTTGATCTCGACGATCACATCCTTGGCGTCGTGCGGGTCGCGCGGGATGAGCATCTCGCCGAGCTTCTCCTCCAGCGGCGCCAGCACGGCGGCGACCGCCTCGACCTCGGAGGCGAACGAGGGGTCCTCGGCAGCGAGCTCCTTCGCGGCGGCCAGGTCGGCGCGGGCGGCCTCCAGCTCGGCGTTGGCGGCATAGAGCGGCGCCAGCTCGGCGAAGCGCCGCCCGACCCGCCGCACCAGGGCCTGGTCGGAGTGGATGGAGGGGTCCTCCATCTGCTTCTCGAGCTGCGCGTACTCCTCGAGCAGGGTCGACAACCGGTCTGTGCTCACGCCGCGCCTCCTTCACTGGGGATCGAACACACGAACGGCGCCCGACCCCGGATTCCGGGGTGGGCGCCGTCGAGGTAGCTACTTCTTCTTGGTCGCGTTGACCTTCGCGTACTTGGCCTGGAACTTGGCGACCCGGCCCGCGGTGTCCAGCACACGCTGCTTGCCCGTGTAGAACGGGTGGCAGGCGCTGCAGGTCTCGACGCGGATCTCGCCGCCCTTGGCGGTGCTGCGGGTCGTGAAGGTGCTGCCGCAGGAGCAGATGACCTCGGTCGAGGTGTACTCCGGGTGGATACCGCTCTTCATGGTTACTCGGTCCCTCTCGATGAAGTGGTCGCCGGGTCGCCGTCAGCACCGAACCGCCCCGCTAGGGCGGACGACTCGAGCGTGAACCGGAACCTTTACTGGCCGATGGACCAGTCTGCCATGTCACGCGCCTGATCCGAAATCAGGAGGCATTACTGCGTCCGTGATCGATAACGTGAGCCGCCCTCACCGCATTCCCGCGGCGGGGATCGCACGGGAGGAATTGTCATGACCCTGCTCGCGGACGTCCTGGACCCGGCCGAACTGGCTTCCGCGGTCGAAAACGGGCACGTGCGCGTCCAGCGTCACCCGTCGCGGCCGTACGAGATCTACAACTACACCGAGGCCTGCCAGTACACCGGCGCCTGGACGCCGGTCACGCTGGCCTGCCGCGGCCTGATCGTGGCGGGCGACACAGTGCTGGCCCGGCCCCTGGCCAAGTTCTTCAACCACTCCGAGGCCCATGCGCCGCGGCTGCGGCCGGACGCGCCCGTCTCGGTGACCGACAAGGCCGACGGCAGCCTGGGCATCATCTTCCCCGACGAGGACGGTTGGGCGGTCGCGACCCGGGGCTCGTTCACCTCGGAGCAGGCGCGGCACGCGACGGCGGTGCTGCGCACCCGGTACCCGGACTTCACGCCGCCCGCGGGGCTCACCGTGCTGGTCGAGATCATCTACCCGGCCAACCGGATCGTGCTGGACTACGGCGGCCTGGACGACCTGATCCTGCTCGGCGCGGTCGACATCGCGACCGGCCGCACCTTCGGCCCGGACGCCGTGCCGCTGTGGCCGGGCCCGGTCGTGGAGTCGTTCACGTACGCGACGCTGGCCGAGGCGCTCGCCGCGCCGCCGCGGGACGGCCGGGAGGGGCTGGTCGTGCACCTCACCGACTCGGATGAGCGGGTGAAGATCAAGTACGCGGAGTACGTGCGGCTGCACCGGCTCGTCACGGGGCTCTCCGCCCGTACCGTATGGGAGGTGCTGGTCTCCGGCGGTGACCTGGACGCGCTGACCGAGCCGCTGCCCGACGAGTTCCACGCGTGGGTCAGCTCGGTGGCCGCCGAGCTGACCGGCGCCGTCGCGGCGCTGGCGCAGGCCGTCGAGGCCGAGTTCGCGGCCATCGTGGCCGAGCTGCCGGCGGGCTGGGGCCGGCGCGAGTTCGCGGCCCGGGCCGTGCGCAGCGAGCACCGTGGGGCTCTCTTCCTGCGGCTCGACGACAAGGACTACCGTCCCGGCCTGTGGCAGCTCGTCCGGCCGGCCGGCGACGTCACCCCCGGCGGCAACCAGGTGAGTGAGGAATGACCAGACTGCTGATCACCCGGGGGCTGCCCGCCTCGGGCAAGACCACCTTCGCGCGCAAGCTGCAGCCGCAGGTCGTCCGGGTCAACCGCGACGACCTGCGGCGGATGCTGCACGGGCAGCGCCTGTTCACCCAGTGGGCCGAGGGCCAGGTGACGCACGCCCAGCGGGCCGCCGTGGAGGCACTGCTGCGCGCCCACGCCGACGTGATCGTCGACGACACCAACCTGCGGGCCAAGACGGTACGGGAGTGGGCCGAGCTCGCCGCGCGTTTCCACGCGAGTTTCGAGGTGCACGACTTCACCGACGTGCCGCTCGAGGAGTGCCTGCGCCGCGACGCCGGGCGGCCCGACGACGAGCGGGTCGGTGAGGCCGGGATCCGCCGGATGCATCAGCGGTATCTGGCCGGCAAGAACCTGCCGCTGCCGGTCCCGTACGTCGATCCGGGCGGGCCGGGTGTCGTCTACGACCCGGATCCGGAGCTGCCGCCGGTGGTGCTGGTGGACATCGACGGCACGGTGGCGCTGATGAACGGCCGCAGCCCGTACGACTGGGGCCGGGTCGGTGAGGACGCGCCGAATCCGGCGGTCATCGCGGCCGTGCGGGCCATGCACGCGGCCGGGCACGCCATCGTCTTCTGCTCGGGGCGGGACGAGGTGTGCCGTGCCGAGACCGAGGCCTGGCTGGACCTGTACGTCGATGTGCCGTACGAAGGACTCTTCATGCGGCCCGAAGGGGACTCGCGCAAGGACGCCGTCGTCAAGCGGGAGATCTTCGATCGGGAGATCCGCGACCGCTGGCGGGTCATCGGGGTTTTCGACGACCGTCAGCAGGTGGTACGCATGTGGCGCGCCCTGGGCCTGACGGTGTTCCAGGTGGCGGAGGGGGACTTCTGATGGACGGGCGGGACGGGAAGTATCCGCGGACTTTCCACCTGCCCGACTCCCCCGGCGCCACCGCCGACGACAAGATCCAGCACGACCTGTCCTGGTTGGACGGTGAGCTGGTGGTGACGGAGAAGCTCGATGGCGGCAACCTCACCTTCACCCGCGACGCCATGTACGCCCGTTCCGTCGACTCCGGCACCAACCCGTGGGACCGGCCCGCCAAGGCGTTGTGGGCGATGACGGCGTACCGGATCCCGGACGACTGGCGGGTCTGCGGCGAGTCCATGTGGGCCCGCCGCAGCATCGCCTACACGGACCTGCCGGGCGTCTTCATCGTCTTCGGCATCTGGGACGAGACGGACACCTTGCTCGGCTGGGACGACACGGTCGACTGGGCGCAACGTCTGGAGCTGCCGGTGGTCCCGGTCCTGTACCGCGGCGGCAGCCTGACCGAGGCCCGCGCGGCTTGGGCGAAGACCCGCGACGCGGAGACCTCCGAGGGTTTCGTGGTCCGCAGCGCCGGCCGCATCTCGGCGGGAGAGTTCTCCCACCGGCTCTTGAAATGGGTCCGCGAGGATCATGTCCGCACGGACGCCGCCTGGCGCCACCGCGACGACTTCCCCCTCAACGAGTTCGCCTGAGCCCTCACCCGGAGAAAGGGCAACGGGTGCCGTCCTTGGCCAGCGATTGCGCCTCGGGGTCGAGGTAGAAGTTCGGCCGCAGGTCGAGCTCCTCGTAGTAGCGGTGGAAGACCGGCGTGATGCCACCGGACATCGGCGGCACGATCCAGGTCCAGTCGGCCGGCACCCGGCGGCCCGCCTTCTCCTCGTTGCGCAGGTGGGTCAGGAAGCGGGCCGATTCGGTGTGGTGGTCGGTGATCTTCATACCGGCCTTCTCGTACGAGTGCAGCACCGCCCGGTTCAGCTCGACCAGGGCGCGGTCCCGCCACAGCGTCGACTCGCGGCTGGTGTCGAGCCCCATCCGGGCGGCGACGATCGGCAGCATGTTGTACCGGTCGGCGTCGGCCAGGTTGCGCGCGCCGATCTCGGTGCCCATGTACCAGCCGTTGAACGGCGCCAGCGGGTACTGCACGCCGCCGATGGTGAGCCGCATGTTGGCGATGGCGGGTACGGCGTGCCAGCGCAGCCCCAGCTCCGCGAACCAGGCGAACTCGGGGTGGGTCAGCGGCACCTCGAGGATGGCGCGTTCCGGGAGCTCGTAGAGGCGTACGCCCTCGGCCGGGGTCTCGATCGCCACCGGCAGCACGTCGAAGGCCTCACCCTTGCCGCGCCAGCCGAAGCCCTGCATGGCCGCGGTGAACTGCTCGTTGCGCGGATCGCCGACCGAGCTGCCGTCCTCGGTGCGGTAGCCGGCGTAGCGGATCAGCTGCTCGTTCCAGACGCGCGCGTACGGCTGGCCGGGCAGCGCCGGCGCGAAGATGCTGATGACCGGCCGGATCGCGCCCGGGCGTTCCCTGCCGCCGCCGGCGGTCTGCAGGTGGTGCACCAGCAGCGAGAAGATGTCGTCCGCGGTACGGGCCCGGCGGCGGTCCAGCACGACCAGGCTGCGCCAGTAGAGCCGGCCGATGCAGCGGCTCGCGTTGCGCCAGGCCATCTTCGCGCCGTACGCCAGCTCCTCGGTGGTGTGCACGTAGCCGCCGGTCGCCGCGATCTGCGCGCGCACGATGGCCAGCCGCGGCTCGACCGGGCCGAGCCGGGGGTTCTCGACGTAGCACTGCCGCAGGAAGTCCTCGGCCTCGCCCGGATCAACCGGGGCGATCGGGTCCCAGGTCTCGGTCGGTTGGTCCCGGTAGCCAGGGATCATCGAGCGTCCTCCCCACATTGAGCTGAGGTGTGGAGGGAGGTTCGCACGACGCCGTCCGGGAGCAAACGCACCCGTTGTGCGACAAAGGGGCAGCCACCTTGCGGTGACTGCCCCTTTATGCCGTTTTCGGGCGTTTACTCGCCAGGTGTGGACTTGGCGATCTGCATCAGGAACTCGATGTTCGTCCGGGACTGCTTGAGCCGGTCGAGCAGAAGATCCAGGGCCGCCGAGGACTCCAGCGAGCTCAGCACCTTGCGCAGCTTGTGGACGATCGCCAGCTCTTCCTTGCCGAGCAGGATCTCCTCCTTGCGGGTGCCGGACGGGTGGATGTCGATGGCCGGGAACGTCCGCCGGTCCGCGATCTTCCGGTCGAGCTTGAGCTCGGCGTTACCCGTGCCCTTGAACTCCTCGAAGATGACCGTGTCCATCATCGAGCCGGTCTCCACCAGCGCCGTCGCGAGAATGGTGAGCGAGCCACCGTTCTCGATGTTGCGCGCCGCGCCGAGGAACCGCTTCGGCGGGTACAGCGCGGTCGAGTCGATACCACCGGACATGATGCGGCCGGAGGCCGGCGCGGCCAGGTTGTAGGACCGGCCGAGCCGGGTCACCGAGTCGAGCAGCACGACCACGTCGTGACCCAGCTCGACCAGGCGCTTGGCCCGCTCGATGGCCAGCTCGGCGACCGTGGTGTGGTCCTGCGGCGGCCGGTCGAACGTGGCCGCGATGACCTCGCCCTTGACCGAGCGCTGCATGTCGGTGACCTCTTCGGGCCGCTCGTCGACCAGCACGACCATCAGGTGGCACTCGGGGTTGTTGTGGGTGATCGCGTTGGCGATCGCCTGCAGCACCATCGTCTTACCGGCCTTCGGCGGCGAGACGATCAGGGCCCGCTGGCCCTTGCCGAGCGGCATGACCAGGTCGATGACCCGGGTGGTGAGGATGTGCGCCTCGGTCTCGAGACGCAGCCTCTCCTGCGGGTACAGCGGGGTCAGCTTGTAGAACTCGGGACGCCGGCGGGCCTCCTCGGGCTCCATGCCGTTGATGGTGTCCAGCCGGACCAGCGGGTTGTACTTGTCCCGGCGCTGGTCACCACTGCCGCTGTCGCGCGGTGCGGCCCGCACGGCACCGGTGACGGCGTCCCCGCGACGCAGCCCGTGCTTCTTGACCTGCGACATGGAGACGTAGACGTCGTTGGGGCCGGACAGGTAACCCGTGGTGCGGACGAACGCGTAGTTGTCCAGCACGTCCAGGATGCCGGCCACCGGCACGAGCACGTCGTCCTCGTTGACGTGCGGCTCGCGGCCACCGTCACGACCGCTGTCCCGGCCACCATCGCGGCCACCGTCCCGGCCGCCGTCGCGGCCACCACCGGTGCCGCCGCCCTCGCCGTCACGGTCCCGGCCGCGCCGGCGGTCCCGGAACCGGCTGCGCCGGCTGCGCCGACCGCCTTCGCCGTTGTCGCCGTCCTCGTCGTCCGGGCCGTCGTTGCGCGGGCCGCGGTCGTTGCGGTCGGCGCGCTCGTTACGGTCGTTGCCGCCGCGGTCGGGGCGGTCGTTGCCGCCCTCGGCCCGCTGCGGGTTGCGCTGGCGGTCCCGGTTACGCGTCTCGCCACGCTCCGGCCGGTCCCCCCGGTCGGTGCGCTCGCCGTCGCCCTGGCCGTCGGCCGGTGCGCTGTCGCGCCGGCTCTCGCCCTGGTCGCGGCCGTTCTGGTCGCGGCCGTTCTGGTCGCGGCCGTTCTGGTCGCGGCCGTTCTGGTCACGACCGGCCTGGTCACGGCCACCCTGCTCACGGCCGTTCTGCTCCCGACCGGCCTGGTCGCGGCCGTTCTGGTCGCGGCTGGACTGGTCGCGGCGGGTGCGGCGGGCCGGCTCGGCCTCGGTCGCGGGCTGCTCGGTCGCCGGAGCCGCGGACTGGGCGGCGGCGGACTGGGCGGCGGCGGGCTGGGCCGGCGTCTCGGGCGCCTGAGCCGGAGCCGCCGGGGCCTCGACCGCTGCGGCCTGAACCGCCGGGGCAGGGGCCGAAACGGCCGGCGCCTCGGCTACCGGAGCCTGGGCAGCCGGCCCGGCCGCCGTGGCAGCGGAACCGTTCGTCGTGCGCGGGCGCGGGGTGCTGGTGGCCTTGGCCGAGGCAGCCGGGGCCCCGCCGCTCTGACGCTCCGAGATGGCGGTGATGAGCTCGCCCTTGCGCATCCGGGCGGTGCCGGAGATGCCGAGGGAGGCGGCGAGACTCTGCAGCTCGGGCAGCAGCATCGCCGACAGCCCGGTGCCGCCGCGGCGACGCTTGGTGACAGCAGCGGTGGTGGCGCCGTCGTCAGCGACGTCAGAAACACCCGACGTCACGTCGGTGGTGTCGCTCAATGGATTCCTTCCGTCGAAAAAGCCAAGTCCACCCGGGTCTGCAGCCTGGTGGCCGGGTGCCCTCGGAACCCGCTTCGCAACTGCGGCGCGGGAGTTTGCAGCACGGCAGCTCGACGGTTTCCCGACCCGTCGGACAGTGACGGATAGGTCTCGGCGAGTGCAGCGATCTGGAGATCCGCTGCTCGGCGACGTGCCTTGATGAGAATTGAGACCGGCAGAATGCCATGAGTCTCGGGTGCGCGCCGAACCGCAGGGATCGCTTGCTTCGCGGCTGTGCTAGGTCTTGAGCGTAGTCAACTCTGACGACCTGCGGCAACAGGGCCCCGCTCGGCGTGTTCCACCATACTCCCTTTGACAAGGGCGCCGCCGCTATCCACGCCCAACGACTCGGCGCGCCATTCGGTTCCGGGCCGGAAATCGGCAGGTACCGGGCTCAGGGCCAGCACCGTGGGCCCCGCGCCGCTGACAACTGCCGCAACCCCGACAGAACGCAGCGCCGCAACCAGGGAAGCCGTGCCGGGCATCGCCTCGGCCCGATACCCCTGGTGCAGCCGATCCTCGGTGGCGGTGAAGAGAAGGCCGGGCTCCCGGGTGAGGGCATGGACCAGCAGCGCGGCCCGCCCCGTGTTGAACGCGGCGTCCGCATGGGGCACGGCGCTCGGCAGCGCGGCCCGCGCGGTGGCGGTCAGGCCCCGTTCCTGCGGAACGAAGAGCGTCGGTTGTACGCCGGGAGCGACGTCCAGCCGTACGGCCCGGGAACCGCTCGCCTCGGTCCAGGCGATGGTGAAGCCGCCGAGCAGACAGGGGGCGACGTTGTCCGGATGCCCCTCCAGCCGCGCGGCGATCCGCAGCGCAGCCTCGTCATCCAGCTGCTCCCGCACCAGCGCACGGGCCAGCTGCACCCCACCGACGATGGCGGCGGACGACGACCCGAGCCCCCGCGCCTGCGGGATGCGGTTGACACACTCCACGGCCACCCCGGCCGGACGAGCACCGAGCTCGTCGAAAGTGGCGAGCATGGCCCGCACGACCAGATGACTCTCGTCGGTGGGCAGCTCACCGGCGCCCTCACCGGTGACGGAAACGGTCCAGGAATCCCCGGTGACCCGGGCGCTCAGGTCGTCGTAGAGCGTGAGCGCCAGACCCAGCGTGTCGAAGCCCGGACCGAGATTGGCGCTGGTCGCCGGGGTACGCACCCGCACCGGCTCGGAGACGAAGGTCAGGCCCATCGCCTCATGCTAGGCGTTGATCATCATCCCCGGAATGTCGCACCCGGCCGTTAAGGTCGCGGCATGACGGTGGGATACCTGTTCTCGGGCCTGCTGGGCCACCTGCCCCTGCTGGCGGTGCTGATCGCGGGCTTCGTCCTGATCGCCACCCGGCGCGACCGGCTGAGCCCCCGCAGCATGCTCTTCGCCCGGCTGGGCCTGGGCGCGCTGCTGCTCGGCAGCCTGCTCCAGTTCGCCTGGACGATGCTGGTCCCGATGCTGTACTCGTCACTGGACTACTCGGCGACCCAGTACGGCATCGTGTTCGGCCTGATCGGCCTGATCACCGCCTTGATCTCGGCGGCGGGGGTGGGGCTGCTCATCGCGGCTGTGGTGACGCGAGGATCGGCGCCGGGATTCGCGGGGCCGGTGCCGGGCGGCCAGCCGTTCGCCGGACCACCGCCGCAGCAGCACGGGCCGGGCTTTGGAGGGCCTCCCTCCCCGGGCGACCAGCCCTACGGGAACCCACCTTCCGGCGGCCAGCCCTATGGCGATTCCCCTCCTGGCGGCCCGCCTCAGGGGAACTCACCGCCCGGCAGCCAGGGCCACGGGAGTTTCCATCCCGGCGGACAGCCTTTTGGGGCCGGGGATCGGCCTGCTGAGTCGCCGTTTGGCGGGTAGGTCCGCCACGGCTTAGCCGGGCGGCTGTCCTGTGCATGGCGGACCGGCGCGGCGAACGGGCGGTTACGACGACACGATGACGTGGTGGGCGCCGCTCTGCTTGAGCAGGGCCGCGTTCTCCTGCTCGCGGACCGCCGCGATGATCCGCACCTGGCCCGCC
>NZ_JBSGFR010000040.1:0-84140 GCF_053603475.1 Actinoplanes sp. NPDC004185
GTGGCATCGGCACGGGCCGATGCCACCGCCCTTTGTGGATCATGTCTGCGCCGGTCAGCGCGTCGCACGGCCGGTACGCCGCTGATCCGGCAGGCGGTCGAGGCTCGTATCCGGGGGCAGACAACCCACGGATGGAGGCGTCATGGCACCCCGTCGGTCCGCCACGACCGCATCGGAAAATCGCGTCCAGATGATCCATACTGGACGCTGCACGAACCGATGCACGTGCGAATGCACCGGTGACGCCCCGCTCCAGGAGGGATTCTGATGCGTTTGCGCCACCACTCGGGCCGGGTCGTCCACCTGAGCCACGGCACTCACGAGCGGCCTGCCCGGGATCTCCCGGCCGTCGTCGAGCACCTCGACGCGTACGCCGCCGTCCGTGACCGGCTGGCCGTGGAGACCCTGGGGGTGAGCCTCTGGCTCCCGCCCACCCTCGCCGCCGCCCTCGCGATCGACGGGCGCTCCCGCACCCGGCTGCGTGCCGAGCTCGAAGCCCGCGGGCTCGAGATCGTCACGCTGAGCGGAGCGCCCTACGCCGAGGGCGGCGACGAGGACCCCGCGGTGCCGGACTGGAGCCACCCGGCCCGGCTGGAATACACCCTCGACCTGGCCCGCATCCTCACCGACCTGCTGCCCGAGGACGCCGTCCGCGGCGCGGTGCTGACCACCGGCCTCGGCCCGCGCGAGGGCTGGGACGCCGCCAAGCAGAAGGCCGCCGCCCGGCTCCTCTCCCGGCTCTCCGCCGGCCTGGCCGAGGTCGCCTGGCACACCGGCCGGGCGGTCCGCGTCGGCTTCCAGCCCGAGCCCGGCTTCGTCCTCGACGACACCGACTCGATCGTCGAGGCGTTCGGCCGGCTCGACCGCGACCGCCTCGGCGTCTGCCTCGACCTGGCCGACCTGGCCTGCAGCTGGGAGAGCCCGGTCGCGGCCCTGGACCGGCTGGCCGCGGCCGGCATCGCGGTCATCCGGGTCGAGATCGCCGCGGCGCTCGAGGCCACCGATCCGGTCGCGGCCGCGGAGGCCCTGCGCGGGTGGGTGGAGGCCGGCCACCCGCACCCGGTGACCAACCCCGCCGGCGCGAAGGTCGCCGACCTGACCCAGGCCCTCGCCGACTTCCCGCCCGGCCCGTGGCGGGTGCGGTGCCACGTGCCCCTGCACACCCCGCCCGCGCCGCCGCTGACTGCCACCACGGAGGTCTGGCAGGCGGCGCTGCGGCACCTGCTCGGGGGTGAGCACCCCGGCACCGAATATCTGGCCGTCGAGTCCCCCGCTGGAGGCACGGGCGCCCAGCTCGCGTACCTGAAAAGTGCTCTGGGTGAGCTCGGGCTGTCGCCGCCCGCCGAGGCCTGCGCGGCACACTGATCGCGGGGCTTTCGCGGCCGCGGCCGCGGCTCTAGAGTCGGTGCAGGCACCGCCGCGACGGGCGGGCCGGACCGGGAGGCGCAAACCCGGCCCGGCCGCGACGTCCCGACCGGGGATGCCGCCGGCCCGCCGCCCTCGCGCGGGCCACCGGAACCCTTTTCGTGCACCGGCGAACAGGGAGTTTTGACAATGGCGCGACCCATCACGCTCTTCACCGGCCAGTGGGCCGACCTGCCGTTCGAGGAGGTCTGCCGGCTGGCCGCCGAGTGGGGCTACGACGGTCTGGAGATCGCCTGCTGGGGTGACCACTTCGAGGTCGACCGGGCGCTGGCCGAGGACGACTATGTCGACCGCAAGCGCGAGCAGCTCGCGAAGCACAACCTGAAGGTCTTCGCGATCTCCAACCACCTGGTCGGCCAGGCGGTCTGCGACCACCCGATCGACGAGCGGCACCAGGACATCCTGCCCGCGGCGATCTGGGGCGACGGCGACGCCGAGGGGGTACGGCAGCGGGCCGCCGAGCGGATGAAGGACACCGCCCGGGCCGCCGCCAAGCTCGGCGTGGACGTCGTCGTGGGCTTCACCGGCTCCTCGATCTGGCACACCGTGGCCATGTTCCCGCCGGTGCCGCCGGCCATGATCGAGCGCGGCTACCAGGACTTCGCCGACCGGTGGAACCCGATCCTGGACGTCTTCGACGCCGAGGGCGTGCGGTTCGCCCACGAGGTGCACCCCAGCGAGATCGCGTACGACTACTGGACCACCCGGCGCACCCTGGAGGCGATCGGCAACCGGCCGGCGTTCGGGCTCAACTGGGACCCGTCACACTTCGTCTGGCAGGACCTCGACCCGGTGAACTTCATCCTCGAGTTCGCCGACAAGATCTACCACGTCGACTGCAAGGACGCGAAGGTCCGTACCGGTGACGGCCGCCGCGGCCGGATGGCCTCCCACCTGCCGTGGGCCGACCTGCGCCGGGGCTGGGACTTCGTCTCCACCGGCCACGGCGACGTGCCGTGGGAGGACTGCTTCCGCGCCCTGAACGCGATCGGCTACACCGGCCCGCTGTCCGTCGAGTGGGAGGACGCCGGCATGGACCGCCTGGTCGGCGCTCCGGAGGCGCTGCAGTTCGTGCGCCGGCTGGCCTTCGACGCGCCCAGCGCGGCCTTCGACGCGGCCTTCTCGTCGTCCTCCTGACACGCTCGTCGTCCTGAGACGCCAAAGGCCCGGTCCACCGTCGGTGGGCCGGGCCTTGAGAAGCGGTACTTGTCAGTACGTGGTGCCGGTGCCGTTCGAGGAGGTCATCCCGGACCCGCTGGTGGACAGCGTGCTGGTCTCGGAGCCCGTGCCGGAGCTGGTGCTGGCGGACTTGAGCTTCTCACCGAGCTTGGACTCGTTGAGCTTGTCCTTGCCCTCGGTGTAGAGCTTGTTGGCCTGCGCCTGGGCGACTCCGGCGGCCTCCTGGACCGTCGGGTGCTCCCACACCTTCTTGGCGTTGGCGGTGATCTCTTCGTACTTCTCCCGGCCGGCACGGCTGCCCAGGACGAAGCCCGCCGCGAGACCCGTGATGAACATGAGCTTTCCGCGCATGGCGGCTCCTTCCGTTCGGTGACGCTCGTGCGTCGAAGAGGTGCTTACCCATCCTGCACCGCAGTCATGCCCCCGGTCCGTGTTTCATCCCTGTTGCGCGCGCCCCGGCGCGCCGGGTCACCCGTTTTCGCCGGGGGCGGGCGGTCATGTATTGTCGTTCCGGTCGCCACCACTACCGCGGAAGCGGGAGCGGAGGTGACAGTTCGATCCCCTGTAGCTCAATTGGCAGAGCAGCCGGCTGTTAACCGGCAGGTTATTGGTTCGAGTCCAATCGGGGGAGCCGAGTCGGCGGAGGCCTCTGCTTGCGGATAGCGCAAGCCGGGGCCTTCTCGCATGTCTGCTCAGGGAGCCGAGCCCCCTGAAACCCCACGGTGCGGTTGGCTTGCGCACGTCAGTGGTGACTCGGTGGCCCCTTTCCCGTGTCCGATCCCCGTGCGCCGTAAATCGGTCGCGGGCGTTGCGGCGGGCGCGGTATACCTGCATGACGACGCCGCGGCTGCCTGCCGCGTGCCCGACCGCTACGAGGAGTGACAATGCGAGCAGCTTCCACGCTCCGGACTTTTGACCGTCCTACCGTGGAGATCTGTCTTGCCCTTGTTGAACCTCGGGATCGTCGCCCATGTTGATGCCGGCAAAACCAGCCTGACCGAGCGCCTGCTGTACGAGGCCGGGGCCGTGTCCCGGCCGGGCAGCGTCGACGCCGGCACCACCCGTACCGACTCGATGGAGCTGGAGCGCCGGCGCGGCATCACCATCCGCGCCGCCGTCACGTCCATCGCCGTCGGTGATCTCATGATCAACCTGCTGGACACCCCGGGCCACCCCGATTTCATCGCCGAGGTCGAACGGTCGCTGGCCGTGCTCGACGCCGCCGTGCTCGTGGTCTCCGCCGTGGAGGGCGTCCAGCCCCAGACCGTGGCCATCTGGCGGGCGCTGCGCCGCATCGGCGTGCCCACGGTGGTGTTCGTGAACAAGGTCGACCGCGGCGGCGCCGACGTCGGTGCCGTCCTGACCCAGCTCCGGCGCCGGCTCGCCGCGCAGCCGGTCATGCTCACCACGGTCACCGGGCAGGGCGGGCCCGACGCCCGGGTGCACCCGGCCGGTCTCGACACCGAACCGGTGGTGGCGGCCGTGGCCGAGGTCGACGACGCGGTGGCGGCCCGGTGGCTGATGAACCGGCCGGTACGCGCCCGGGACGTCCGACGGGCGATCCGGCACGCGGTACGGCGTACCGAGCTCACCCCGGTGGCGTGCGGCTCGGCGATCACCGGCGCCGGCGTACGCGAGCTGTGCCAGGTCCTGGCCGAGTTGCTGCCCCGCGGCGAGCACCGTGACGGCCCGCCCGCCGGTACGGTCTTCGCCGTCGACCGCGACAGCCACGGCCGGCGCGTCTGGCTGCGGTTGTGGTCCGGGCAGCTCCGCGTACGGGATCGGGTGCTTCTTCCCGGCGCCCGGCCCCAGACGGTGACCGAGATCGCCGTCGCCGAGCCCGCCGGGGTGGTCGTGCGGCCGGCGGTGTCGGCCGGGCAGATCGCGGCGGTACGCGGCCTGTCGGCCCGGGTGGGTCAGCTCGTGGGGGAGCCGCCGCGCCGCCACGCCTACCGGTTCCCGCCGCCGACCCGGCAGGCCCTCGTCGAGCCGGTCGAACCGGCGCAGCGCCTGGCCATGTTCGCCGGCCTGGCCGAGCTGGCCGACGAGGATCCGCTGGTCGACCTGCGGCTCGACGAGCAGCAGGAACAGGCGGTGGTCCGGCTGCACGGCGAGGTCCAGAAGGAGGTGCTCGCCGCTCTGCTGCAGGACCGGTACGGCGTCCGGGTGCGGTTCTCCGGCACCCTGACGGCGTGCATCGAGCGGGTCGCCGGCACCGGTACGGCCGAGGAGCGGATCCACGAGCGGGGCAACCCGTACCTGGCGGGTGTCGGACTGCGTCTCGACGCCGCCCCGGTCGGGCACGGCATCGAGTTCAGTCCCGGGATCGAACCCGGCCGGCTGACGGCGGCGTTCGTCGCGGCCACGGAGCAGGGAGTGCGGGCGGCACTGAGGCAGGGCCTGCGGGGCTGGCCGGTGACCGACTGCACGGTCACCATGACGTCCTCGCAGTACTGGCCGCGACAGAGCAGGCCGCATCAGAAGTTCGACAAGGCGATCTCGTCGGTGGCGGCGGACTTCCGCAACCTGGCCGCGGTGGTGGTGACCGCGGCACTGCGCCGCGCCGGAAGCCGGGTGTGCCAGCCGATCGAGCGGTTCGAGATCAACCTGCCGCCCCACGCGGTGGACCCGGTGCTGGCCCTGCTCGGCCGGTTGGGCGCGGTCGTCCGCGACACGGCGCCCGCCGGTGGGTACCTGGAGGTGAGCGGTGACCTGCCGTCGGCCCGGATACCGCAGGTCGTGGCCGCACTGCCTGACCTGACCGGCGGCGAGGCCGTGCTGACCACGCGCTTCGATCATTACGCGGCGGTCACGGGCGAGGAGCCGCCGGTGCTGCCCCGGCGCGGACCCGATCCGGGGGACCGGGAGGCCTGGTTCCGGGCCGTACCCAGATAGGCGCTTCTTACTTTCTCCCTGCCGGGGACCGGTACCGCCGTTAGGCTGAGGTCTGCGTTGTTTGTCCTCCAGTGAGGTGTGCCCGTGTCGCAGCCCGTATCGGTGGACGTCGTCATCGTCGGCGGCGGTCTCGCCGGACTCGCCGCTGCCCGGCGCCTGGACCGCGCCGGGGTGAACTGGCTGCTGGTGGAGGCGGCCGACCGGATCGGCGGCCGGGTGGCCACCGACGTGGTGGACGGCTGGCGGCTCGACCGCGGCTTCCAGGTGCTCAACACGGCGTACCCGCGGGTCCCCGCGCTGGTCGACGTCGACGCCCTCGACATGCGCTACTTCACCTCCGGTGTGCTCGTGCGCCGCGGCCCGGGCCTGCACCGGCTGGAGAATCCGCTGCGTGAGCCCCGCTCGGCGCCCCGCACGCTGACCTCCGGGGTGGGTTCGCTCGCCGACCGCCTCAAGTTCGCCGCGCTGGCCACCCGCTACGCGACGTTCCCGCCGGCCCGGCTCCTCGACGCCCCGGAGATGACGACCCAGGAAGCGCTGCGGCGTGCGGGGCTGTCGCACCGGATGATCGAAGAGGTGCTGCGGCCGTTCCTGTCCGGCGTCTTCGCCGACCGCTCCCTGGACACGTCCAGCCATGTGCTGGCGATGGTGCTGCGCTCGTTCGCGCGGGGCCGGATCGGGGTGCCGGCGAGCGGGATGGCCGCCCTGCCGGCGGCGGTGGCGGGGCCGCTGCCGTACCCGCAGCTGCTGGTCGGCGCCCGGACCCTGTCGGTCAGCCCGGGCCAGGTCGTGACGGACGGCGGCGAGCTGCGCTGCCGCGCGGTCATCGTGGCGACCGACCCGGCAACGGCGGCGACCCTGCTGCCCCGGCTGCCGGTGCCCGACATGCGCGGCCTGACGACGTACTACTTCGGTGCGGACCAGGCCCCGATCGACGAGCCGACCCTGCTGCTGGACGGCGACCGCCGCGAGATCGTGGCCAACACGGTTGTGATGTCGAACGCGGCCCCCGAGTACGCCCCCGCGGGCAAATCCCTGATCGCCGCCTCGTCGGTGGGCGTATCGGCCCCGTCCGGCGCGTCGGAGGCGGTGATCCGGGTCGAGCTGGCCCGCATGTACGGCGTACCGACCGACGACTGGGAGCTGCTGAGCGTGGTGACCCTGCCGCAGGCCCTGCCCGCGGCGAACGTCCCGCAGGCCCGCCTCCGCAAACCGGTGGCGCTGGGCGACGGCCTCTTCGTGGCGGGCGACCACCGCGACAGCCCGTCGATCCAGGGGGCGCTGGCCAGCGGCTGGCGTACGGCCGGCGAGGTCCTGTCCGTGCTGGGCGCGACGGTCAGCTCGCCGGCGGCCTGACCGCCGGCGCGGGCAGCCCCCGGGCGGGCGCGTCGGTGACCATGACCGCGCCGTCGTCCGGCCCGGGCTGATCGAGACCGCCCCGCCCGCTCGTCACAACCAGCTGCGAACCGGCGAGACACACGCTGGTCGGCTGCCGGGCCGGGACGGGTACGACGCAATCCAGCTGCCCGTCCGGCCGGTACCGCCGCACGGCGCCCCCACCGAAACAGGCCACCCACAGAAACCCGTCCGCGTCGAGGGTGAGCCCGTCGGGGGAGCCCTCGCCTTCGCCGAGCTGAACAAAGACCTGCCGCCCGCTGAGCTCTCCGGTGGCCGGGTCGACGTCGAAACGCTGCACCAGCCCGAGCGGGGTGTCGGAGAGGAACATCGTCCGCCCGTCGGCGGTGATCGCGGGCCCGTTGGCGATGGTCAGCCCGGTGAGGACGGTGTGCACCTTGCCGTCCGGGTCGAAGCGGTACAGAGCGCCGCCCTTGGGCGACTGGTCGCAGGCCATGCTGCCGGCCCAGAACCGGCCGGCCGGGTCGACGGTGGCGTCGTTCATCCGCCACTGCTTGCCGGTGACCGGCTCAGCGCCGGCCAGCTGCCGGGCCCCGGTGGGCTCCAGCAGCCAGAACCCGGTCCCGGCCGCGGCGAGCCAGCTTCCGGGCGCATCCCGTACGGGGGCCACGGCCGCAAGTGGGACGTCCAGCTCGGCCAGCAGGGTCAGGGTCTGTGGCCCGGGGCCGGTGGGTGTGGGCGTACCGAAAAGCCGCCCGGCCGGAATGTCGACCAGCACGACCTGATCACCGACCCAGCGGCTGCCCTCGCCGAGCTCGAACCGATCTTCCGAGAGTGCGCGCACATCGGTCATCCCCGGCACATCCCCTGAGGCGCCGGGCCTGAAACAGGCGGGGACGGGTAGACACCGGCCATGGACAACGACAAGGAACCCGCCACTCAGGGCCCGCAGGACCCGGAGCAGGAACACCCGCCGCAGGAGGCCCACGGCGGAAGCATGGCCCCGGACCTGGTCGACGACACCGGCCACGCGAAACCGCAGGACGACGAAAAGTAGCCGCTCACCGGGCCGGCGGCGAAGATCGGTAGCTCGGAGTTGAGCAGCCGGGATAGGATCGCCGCCGGTACGGGGCGGTAGCTCAGTGGGTTAGAGCAGGGGACTCATAATCCCTCGGTCGCGGGTTCGAGTCCCGCCCGCCCCACTCCGTGACCCTGCTGGTCAGGCCTTCTGTCTGCGGCTAGGACGAACCGCGTCCAGGGCTGGTACGACACCTTCAGTCCGCAAATAGTCCGCATCGGCCCGAGCGGCTGCCCGGTCGAGGCGCTCCGCGACCTCGTCCAAGTCGTCCTCAAAGAGGTCCGCGTACACGTCCAGTGTCATCGCCGCCGAGGCGTGTCCGAGCATCCGCTGGACCGCTTTCACGTTTGCTCCTTCAGCGACGGCGAGGCTGGCGGCGGTGTGCCGGAGCTCGTGGGGAGTCAGGCCCTTGAGCCCCACCGACTCCGCGGCTCGGTCGAAGACCCGGCGCCGGAAGTTGTTGTTGCGGAGCACCTCACCGCCGGGCGAAGTGAAGACCAGTTCATCGGGAGCCCGGCCGGCTATCTGAGCGGCCATCGGTTCGACGACGAATCGGGGGAGCGGTACGGACCGACGCTGGTGCGTCTTCGGTGTGCCGAACACCGCGCGACCGTTGACCTCAGTCACCGACTCCGCAATGACGAGCCGACGCCGGACCAGATTGACGTTCCGGACCCGCAGCGCGGCGAGCTCCCCCCAGCGAAGTCCGGTGTACGAGAGGACACGGATGATCAGGCCGTATGGCTCAGCGGCTGAGGCAAGCTCGCTGACCTGCGCGTGGGTCAGGAACACCTTCTCTGACCGGACCACCCGCGGGAGCCTCACACCGACCGCGACGTTGCGAGTCAGCCGGCTATCCCGAACCGCGAGCGCCAGCATGAGCGACAGAACCCGGTGGGCTTGCCGAATTGTCGAGGGTGCGAGGCCCACGTCCGCCATGCGGCGCACCCATTCGCCGACGTCCGTGTGCGTGACCGCCGAGAGCGGCACCCGTTCCCAAACCGGCAAGATTTGCGCGCGCAGCAGACTGGCGTACCGATGGCGAGTTGATGGCTTGAGTTGAACCTGACTGTCCAACCACCGTGCGGCCCAGTCGCCGACTGTGACCCGGGATAACGCCGGATCGACCCACTCACCGCGGGCGAGAGCCGTCTTGACGGAGGCGAGCCACCGTTCGCCGTCCACCTTCCTGTCGAAGTGGCGGGCGTGCTCCTTGCCCGCCGCGTCGCGATAGCGAGCACGCCATTTGCCGTCGGCACGCTTCTTCACACTCATCGTCAGGCCGCCTCGTCCAGCCACGCCTGAACGTCCGCCGGGTCATAGCGGAGATGACGTCCAACCTTGCGAGCGCGCGGTCCCTGGCTGCGATGACGCCACTGGTAGAGAGTGCCGATGGGGATGCCCAGGAACTCCGAGACGTCGGTGACCGACCATAGCCGCGACGCGACCGGGAGTTGCCGAACGACTGTCTTGTTCACAGACGAATCTCCTCTCGAACGGTCGGGGACGAACCGGTTGGCGGGCGATCAGTGGGTGGATCGCCCCCGACGCGTTGTCGCGCAGCGGATAGCTGAGCACGGCGTTGGATGCGTTGGGAGATGGCGCGCAGAAGCCGGTGCCCCAGTGGCGCCAGGTCCGGATCGCCCGGCCGGGCCATCTCCCACGCGAACGGCGATGGCATGGCCTGTTGGTGGTCCGCCGTGAGCGCGTCGTCGGCGGTCGCCGTGACGCCGAGTAGGGCCTTGACCCATGCGTGTGCGTCGGCGCGGTGGTCGCGCAGGGTCTTGCCGGACCAGTTGCGGGAGACGAGCACGCGGCGTCCGCCGATGCCGAGGGTGTTCTTCTGGTGGACGCGGCCTTTGCAGTGGCCGGGCCTGAGTTTGCCGGCGGCGTTCTTCGGCTGGACTCCGTAGAGCAGCCAGTTCGCGCACCGGTCGGAGCACGGTGTGACGCGTAGTTCGCGCCAGAGCCGGTCGGCGTGGTCGCGTTGTGGGTCGCTGGTGTGGTCGTGGCAATCCGCGGCGGCTTTGGTGACGTACTTGGTGATGTAGCCGATGGTCCGTTCGACATCCTTGCTGCCGGGGTCGACACCTTTCGCCTTGACCTGCGGCCCGAACCGCACAACATGCGCCGGCTCGGCGTCCGGGTCGTCATCGATGGCATCGAGCGCCTCCGTCCAGCCGGGCAGCGCAGTCCCGGTGTCCGGGTCGACCCACGTCTCAGCGTCCGGGTCGAAGGCCGGGGGCCGGTCAGGCGAGTACCTCAACTGGTCGGCCGCCGGCCACCACACCTGGTGGTAGGTGGCGGTGGAGACCTGTTCGAGCAGGGCGCGGGAGATGGTGCCTCGAATGGCGAAGTGCGCGTGCGGTGCGAGTCTGCGTTGCGGCTCGACGCAGCCGGCGTACTGGACGTTCCAGCCCACCGCCCGGCGCAGGTTCTGCCACATGCGGTCAAGCAGCCGAGGGAAGTGCACGGCGTCCCATGCTGCGCGTCGGTAGTCGTAGGTGTTCGGGTTGACCGGCGTGCCGAGCACCGGGTCGTCGTCGGTGTGCCGCCGTCGGCACGGGCACGGCCGGCCCTGTGGGACAGAGTGGACCGGGCCGTAGGTGTCGAGGGTCAGGGTCAGCCACATCGACGGTTGGTGCGTGCTGCCGTCGCGGCCGATGTAGGTGCGTCCGACGGTGCGCGGTTCGACCTTCTGCCGGGGCAGATCGGGTACGTCCTGGCGGCGCCGGGTGGACCGGACCCGACGCGTTCGGTCGGCGTCGCCCTGGTCGTCATCGTCGCCGGTGTCGTGCGGTGGTGCGATGCGCCCGCGCAGTCCCTCAGCCGCGATGGCCGCTTCCACCTCGGAGATGGCGTCATTCAGCTCCGCGACTTCGTCCCACTCGGCGGCCTGTTCGGCCTGCGCGCGGTAGAACTCGAAGTGTGCCCGCAGCGAGATCAGCGCGATCTGGTCGTCGGTGGCGGCGGCTGGCGGAGGCAGCGGTTCATCGGTACGGTGCCAGCCCTCCCGGATCTGTACCTGCCGGTAGTGCCGTGCCCGCTTGGCGCAGGGCGGGCACTTCACGTCCAGGGTCGCGCCGCAGGGCAGGTCGATCAGTTCGGTGGCGCCGGTGGTCAGATCGGTACGGCGTAGCGAGACGGGCCGGATGCAGACCCCGTGGTCGATGGCGAGATTCTTGAGCGCGTCGACGGCCCTGGGCAGTGCCATCCGAGCGGCCCGTGACCCCGGCCGAGGCGCGTTGTCCTCGACCAGGATGGGCAGGGTAGGAGCGGTCAACGGTGGTTCACCTCCGAGGTCTGCAAGCGGGTGAAGGCGCCGGCCGGAACGGGCACGACGGCCGCGACGGTCCGCGCCCGGGGCGCCGGCGGTTCCGGTTCGGCTGGCGGTTCGGTGTCGACCAGTAGGGCAGTTGGCTCGTCAACCGCCGGCGCGTTGTCGGCCGGGGTGGCGAAGACGAGCTTGACCAGGGCCATGAACGCCAGCGCCGGGACGGCGGACAGCAGCCAGCCGGACGGGCTGGGTGAGGCGACCGCGAGTTGCGCTGCGAGGGACAGCGCCGCAGAGGCAAGCAGCAGCACCACTGGGTAACCGATCGGCGCTCCGGTTCGTTGACGCCGTCGGATGGTGAGGAACGCCGCGACCGGCACGAGTTCGGAGATGACCGCGTTGACCCAGCCGAACGCGCTCGGCGTACCGGCCGGGACGTGCCGCATGGTCCAGTCGTGCACGTGGGTGAAGGACGCCCACCCGGCCGCGATGGCGACGACCGCGAGGATCAGCACCAACAGCGCCGACTCGATCCGTTCGCTGCGCGCGGTGCCGGTCATGCCGCACCGCCTTCGACGGTTTCGCCATCGATGACCTGGAGCCGGCTGTAGGTGGTGGCCATGTCGCGGATCTGGTTGTCGGTGAGGAAGGAGAAGCGGACCCGCATCGGGGTGGGGTCGCCGTCGAGGACGACGTAGCCGACGCCCGGTGTGGTCTCCGAGATGCGATCGCAGAGCGCGCCCCGGTCTCTCATGCCGTCGTTCAAGACCAGATCAACCTCATTCGATTCGGACAGCCGCAGCGCGATCCGAGTCGGGAACAGCCCGCGTGCTGGCATCACTTCTTTGCGCGGGTCTTGAAGAGCGGCGATCACGTGTACGCAGACTGCGCGACCCTGCGTGAGGACGATGCCGAGCGCCGCCTTGATGCGGTCCTTGAGGTGTCGGTCGGTCAGGTACGCGGTGAGGTTCGCCAGCTCATCGATGACTAGGACGATGAGGGGTTCATCCACCGTCGGTACGTGTTGACGAGTACGGCCCATGAGGCGAGCTGCTCGGCTCTGTGTCTCTCGTGCTGCGTCTTCCAGCAAAGCGGCCAGCGCGGCGAAGTCTTCGCTGGCGAAGCGGTCGAACAGCGGCAGGCCGATGCCGAGTTCCATGCCGCCCTTGGGGTCGAGGCCCCAGAGCTTGACCAGTCCGGTACCGACGCCGCCGGCCAGGGACCGCACGATCGACCAGATCACCGAGCCCTTGCCGGATCCCGTTGCTCCGACGACGAGGACCTGAGTGCCGAACAGGCGCAGGTCGTATACATCGCCGTCTTCCTGCCGGGCCACCGGCAGTGCAGTGAAGTCCGGTACGGCGGTGGTTGGGAACGGCGCGACGGTCTTGGTCAGCGGGTCGCCGCGGAGCAGGACCAGCACCACCGTGCCGAACGACGGGCCGGGCGTGGCCTTGACCTGCCGGACGCCGAAGGTCTGTGCGAGGCGTTCGGCGACCTTGCCAAAGTCGTCCGGGATCTGCCCGGTGACCATCCGCACGAGCACGACGTCAGCGCCGGGACGGCACCGGACCCGCTTGAGGATCGGCAGCACCGTACGCCGGTCGAACGACACGGCGAGTTTCGCGGTGACCATCGCAGCCTGCCAGCGCCGCCGATAGGTCCAGCGCCGGAACCCGGCGAGGACCGGGTACCAACCGAAGCGCAGGAACGACGAGCGATGCCCGAAGCCCCAGCCGGTCGCCACAGCAGCGATCCCGCCGACCGTCGAGGCCGGGCCTACCCAGCCGTACTCCGCGTAGAGCCACAGCAGGCCGGTGGCGGGACCGGTCGCCCACCAGTACCGGACGTAGGTCACGACCAGCCACGCCACTGCTTTGACCGCCTGCCACATCACGAGAAGCCAGATGGGAAGCCGCAGCACCGGCGTGCGAACGGTGAACGGCGCGGTGGGGATTGCCTCGCCTTGAATCACATTGATCAGCGGCATCTCCCGGCCCCCTTCCGGCGCGCGGCGTGGAAGCGGTCGAGGTCAGCGAGGAACTGGCGAATGTTGTCGAGACGCTCGGCGTCGCTCCGGTGGGCCATGTCGACCCATGCCTGAATCCGACCCACGGTCTCGGCGTACCGATGAGCGATCTCCCAAACGTCCGGCGCAGGCTGCGCGTCCGTCCCGGTGCGCCGGTCGCAGCCGGGGCACTTGTCGGTGTTCGGCAGCAGCGCGGCGAGCAGGCCGCAGCCACCGCAGGTGCGCCAGACAGCGCCATCTCGCGTCGTGATCCGGGCAGCATCATTTACTGTGGGCATCACAGCCCCTTCCCTTCACAGGCAGGTGGGTTGAGCGCCGGGGCGGGGAGAACTTCTTGGCGGTTGTTGGCCCCGCCCCCGACGCGTCAGAGAAGGGTCAGGCAGCCTTGGCCGGCTTCGCGGCGGACTGCGGTGCGGTCATCTCACTCGCGCGGATGGACCACGCCTGCCGCGCACGGCACTTCGAGCCGTTGCCCTTGCACTTCTGCGAGTCCACGTACGGCGTCAACGTGACGCCGATGAACTCCACCATCGGCGGGTAGCCCGGCACCATCGACGTGGGCGGCACCGGCTGCTGCGGCGCGACGACCTTGACCTTGAACTCCTTCGTACCGCCGAACTTGCCCGCCTCCGGGTCCAGGTCGAGGACCTTGACCAGCCAGATCCGTTCGCCGGTCTCCTTGTCACGCAGTTGGTCGTCGCCCTGGCCCCGCTTGTCGAAGTCAGTGGCCGGCTCGACGCCGAGGCAGAGCGCACCGTGCGGCGCGACGTACTCCCACGGCACCGGAACTTTGATCGAGTTGGGAATCACTTCGCCTCCGCGGATAACTAGATAACAACTTAACTTGTCGAGTTGTTACGAGTGTATCCGTGGAGAGCGCAGCGTCAAGGCTGTCGATGAAGTACTTCTACCGCAGAGGGAAGGATGCTTCGATCTCCTGCCGGCTGGCTGGCATGACGGCGTCTACCGCGAGCTGTGGCCGTCCGGCGTCGTCGTATGCCGTGACCAGCAGTGTCAGCACCGCCTCGACTTCGCCGATTTGTAGAAGCTCCGATTCCTCGGCCGTAGGAAGCCGGGCAGAAATGCGCTCAGTTGCGTGGTCGAGCCGTGCTCCTTTGTGGTCCGCCAAGAGTCGGAGGACACCGTCAGTGAGCGGTTCGGACTTCCCGATGTCCGTGCCAGCCGCCAACTCGACCGTAACGTAGAGCGAGCTCAACTCGACCGGGCCGATCTCGGTAACGACCAACCGTCGCCGTGCAATGACCGGCGTGTCAGGGGGCAGCTCCAACGCGGACGCCGCACGGTTGGGTGCCATGATCGCGCCTACGCGGAGCAGACTGACGCTCGCTGACTCCCCGTGATTGAGCAAGTCGGTAGCGCGGCTGTCGGAGCGAGGAGCTGGGGGAGTGGGCCGGCCTTTGACGAACCGCCCCTTGCCCTGCTGCGACTCGATCCATCCGTCCTGCTGGAGAATGCCCAAGGCGCGTACGACCGTCGGTCGGGACGTGGCGAACTCGGTCATGAGCTGCGACTCGCTCGGGATGGCGATGCCCGGGCGATACGTCCCGTCTTCGATGCGTTGCTGGATGGCGTTCACCACGACGGCGTACTTCGGCGGACGGATGTTGATGGCCACGAATTGCTCCGTCCGCTCGGCTAGATAACTGCTTGACTTGTCGACACTGTAAAACAAGGCCCTGGTGGTGGGAATTCGGGGGCGAACACGCGACAACTAGGCGGGAGTCTAGTGCTGCTGTCGTCAGCCCGTCTAGATCCGGCGACCCCGACAAGCTGAAGGAACACCTCGCGCCGCCCGATGACCTTGCTGGGAGATCGTTGATGACGAACGAACTTCAAAGATCGCCCCGCAAGATCTCTTCCTGGTGGTTTGGCGGTACCTGCCAGGCGCTCAGGACGTCTCTGACGCACCGCGGGTTGCATTTCAGCGCCCACCATGTCTCGTTGCCGTCGCCCGCCCGCTCCAAGCCGACGATGCCGATGTACTGGCCGGCGATCCTGGCGTTGATCTCGGTGCTCTTGGGGAGACGCAGCAGAGCGCGGACCAGCTCATCGCGGGTGATCGTTCGACCCTCATCCATGATGGCCTTCTCAAGTGGGGAGGCCTCACGATAAGCGTTGAGGTCGTCGACGATCTTGTTCAGCAGCACCGCGACAGTTGCCGCCTCGGCTTTCGACAGCTCGGCCCAGCCGCCAGAGCCGTGACTCGTCATGATCTGAAGTGTGACGACGTTGCCGGGGAGCTCTCGGCTGTGCGGCTCGATCGGCGCCTCTGAGAGCGTGACGGCGATAGTCCCGTCGGTTGGCGACTCGGCATGGCCGGTGATCTCTATTCGGATCACCATCAGTCCTGCCTCGTCGGGAGAACAAGATCTCCGAGTCCTAGCGAGCTCAGGAAGCCGCGTAGCGCGAGATCCCGACCGTGGCAGGGTGCGAGCTTCGTCGGCACGCACGTGAAGCAAACGCCGTCAGCGTCCGGGCGGTGGTCCTGAAAAAGCAGGTACGCCATTGCCCACTTCAGTGGATCGTCGCAGCCTTCTGGAGGCGTGCGCGGTGGTTCTTTCCTGTCGAATGGCAGAAGTGACGACAACGTGTTGCTCCTAGAACTCGGCGGATGTCCGTGGCCGGCCGCCACGCCTCACTGGCGGTCACGAGGAGACGGAGGCGAGCAGTCGGAGCACCGCCTACGCATGAGTTGCGCGGCGCCTTCGACGACTCGAATCGTCCGTCGTTGCGAAGCGAACTTCCATCCCCGTCCGCTGCACGACGTGCACCTGGGCTGCGCATTTGAGGCGCCGGCAGAGCGTCGACCGTCGTGCAGTGAGGCGCTGCGGTCGCCCGACGAGGATGAGGCGCTTGGTGGCATAGTCGGTCAACTCCCTCCGCTGATGCACCGCGAGCGGCGCCCGGCATGTAAAGTACAAGCTGACTTTGTATTCAGAGCGCGTCATCTGTCGATGACTTTGAGTACGATTGCTTGCCCGTTAAGCCTCCCGCGGTTAAGACGCAGCAGGGAGGGCGCACGAGGGGGCGCACGTGTGCACCGCCGAGTGCACAGTTAGCCGGCTACCCGACCGCAGGAGGTGAGGGAACAGACGTGACCGCGCACAAGGCTCCGAATCGACATCTTCAAACTGTGATGGCCGAAGCCGCAGTCACGAACAAGGGACTGGCGGCCCGCGTGCGCGCCGAGGCCAACCGCAACGGGCTGAACATCTCGCCCGACCACACCTCCGTCAAGCGTTGGCTCGACGGAGGTAGGCCGCACAGAGACACGATTCGCTGCATTGCTGCAGCTCTCGGCTCCAAGCTCGGCCGAGTGGTCACCTTCGCTGAGATCGGGTTCGGAGGGGGTGACTACAGCACCACAATCGACCTAGCCCAGGACGCAGTGCTCTTCCCGTCGGACCCCGCACGAGCGACGAACATGCTCGACAGCCTGACCGCAGCCGACATCCGTGACGACACGGCCGTTGCTTCCCCCGCATGGGATCCGACGCCTGTGCCCAGCGTCATCACTGGGTATCTCTTCTCCGCACACAACTGGGAGGACGGCTCAGGCGCGATGCTTCGCGGTCAAGACGGCATGGCCGCACGCATACGCGCCACCGTGCGCAGCTTGCAAGAGCTCGACTTCCGGTACGGCGGCGGCCATACCCGCAAGATGCTGCTCTCTTACTGGCGCACCGAGATTATCGCCGCGTTGCGGAACGCCCGCGGCGAATCGGCCCGCCACGTGTACGCGGCAGCGGCCGACGCCGCGGAAGTACTCGGCTGGAGTGCCTACGACGCCGGCCACCATGGAGCGGCGCAACGCTACTTCACCCAGGGACTCCGCTTGGCGCGAGACGCCAACGATGCGTTGATGGGTGGCCAGATCCTCTCCAACCTGAGCCATCAGGCGAACTACCTGGGCAAATTCAACGAGGCTATCCACTTCGCGCGTGCCGCGCAGAGTGCAGTCCTCGGCCAAGCGTCCAAGACGGTGAACGCCATGTTGTTCGCCATGGAGGCACGCGCGCTCGCCAGCACCGGCGATGCGCGCGGATGCGCCGCCGCGCTCGCCCGAGCCGAACAGGAGTTCGCCAACCGACGGGAAGGCGATGACCCCGACTGGATTTCGTACTTCGACGCTCTTGAGCTCGCGGGAGAAACAGCGCACTGCTTTCGCGACCTCGGCCATGCCCGGAACACGCAGCTCTTCGCTGCCCAGGCCGTAGACGTGCAACTCACTCCACCCCGGACGCAGTCCTTCCTCAGCATCGTGCATGCCGAAGGAGCGTTAGCAGCCGGCAACCTCGACGAAGCCGTGCTTCTGGCGGCCAGATCCGTCGAGCTGTCGGGCTCTCTCCAGTCCAACCGCCAGATCCGCTACCTCGCCGACTTCTGCGAGTCGCTGAGTACCGCCGGGCACTTCGCTCACCCCACCGTCAGGGACTTCATCGAAGGGCTGACCGAGAAGGCGCCGTCACTCGCTGGAGAACTCCGCTAAAACGGCCGCCACGGGGCCGAGACTCCATCGCGAATGGTGGTCATCCGCAACTCGTACTCTGCGGCAATCTCAGGTGACTCATTCACGTTCTGCATCAGCCACGTCGTCATCTTGAGCTCGTGCACTCGGCGGAGAACCTCGAAGCCGTCCGTCCAGGACATGACGTCGAACCCGTACGCGTCAACGAACGTCCTGTACTCCGCGGCGCTCCACCAGCCGGCGGATGTGTACTCAGTCGCTGTCATCGCCAGATCCCACTCAGGCTGGCCCCAGGCGAACCGCTCGAAGTCGATCAGTACGGCCTCGCCATCTCGGATCATAATGTTCTCCGAGTGAGCATCTCCGTGCGTCGGTGTCGGCGCCAACGGAAACGACAAGTTGTCGAGCCGGCCTCTTAGGTCGTGAAGAAGCGTTCTCAGGAAACGCTTGTCGTCATCCGAGACGGGCGCTGCGGAGACACGAGATTCGACCCTCCCCAAGATGTCTTCTTCAGGCAACTCGAAGGACGTCGGCCGGGGGAGCGCATGCAGCCTCTTGAGGACTGCACCCAGGGCGCCGAGGTCGTCGCGGCCGCCGTCCCTTCCATCGATGAAGTGCCAAAATGTCACAGGATGACCGGCGACCTCGATCGGCTGCTCGACGTCCAGAACCATTGCCGCTGAGAAGTATCTCTCCGCAAGCCAACGCGACACGTTGACCTCGTTGGTCGCATCCGACCAGTACGCCATCGTCCGAGCGATGCGCACAACCGCCGACGCTGCAGGTAGGTGGTAGAGCGCGTTCTCTCCGAGCCGTAGCGAGCGAGCACCTGTGGCATCGAGACCGACGGCATCGCAGGCTTCGGCGAGCAGCTCGGCTGCAAGCTGCGCCGTCAGCGGCGGCACAGGCGAGTCCGAAGATCGGCGCACGGCCTCATACTAGGGTGACTCGTCCGACGCCGGCGCACGACCACCGACGCCAGGCCGAGGACGCCGAGCATGCCACTCAATGATCGTCGACGGCTTCCAAGCCTGAGTGCGGCCCAACTTCATGTCTGGCTCGGGCATTTGACCCCGATTGCGGTAGCCACTGACGGTCGGCACCTGGACGCCCAAGTATGCGGCTACATCCGAGGTCGTCCACCA
The DNA here is from genome assembly GCF_053603475.1 of Actinoplanes sp. NPDC004185. Classification (NCBI taxonomy): domain Bacteria; kingdom Bacillati; phylum Actinomycetota; class Actinomycetes; order Micromonosporales; family Micromonosporaceae; genus Actinoplanes; species Actinoplanes sp. NPDC004185. The sequence goes on from NZ_JBSGFR010000040.1 coordinate 18,871, forward strand.
CTCGGCGTCGGGATCAGGGACGGGGGCCACGCGTCAATACTCCATGGACAGGCCGCGACGATCAAACATATGCTGCCCGAGCGCTGCCATCCTGTTCAAACTTTCTGTACATCTTTAAAGCGGCCCGAAGCGGGCCGCTCACGCCGCCGCCTGGGCGCGCGTCCGTCGTTTAGCTGGCGCACACGACGGCCACGCAGGCAGCCCGTCGGCTGGCGTGCAGAAGCGGATCGGGCCGCGGCGACGACAGGTCCATGGATGGGTTGAGGTTTGGGGTATCTGACCGGCTGCCGACCGGGGGCGGCCTGGGCGACGCGGCCGGAGGACCGCGCCGGGCCGCAGGGCGAGTTGCGGCCGTCGAGCGTCGGGGTTGGCGGCGCGAAGTGTGCCGGGCCGCTCCTCCGAGCTAAAGGGCGCTTCGCGTCGCAAGCGACGGCCACAAACCGGCCGCCCTTGACCTCGGAGCCTCTGCGACCCTCGGGCAGGTGTCGTGGGCAGGCCGATGGCCTGCCCTGATAGGTTGCGCGCCGCCAACCCCGCCACCGACTCGCCGTCAGGGCATGCGTCGGCCGAGAATCTTAGTGTCAAGAATCGCTTGACGGCCAACCATGCGTAAGGCGTATGGCTACAGGTGCTCCGGTCTGAGACCATGACACACGTGGCATGGGAATGGATCGGCGGCACGCTACTTGGATTGGCCGGCGTCGGAGCTACCGTCTGGTCGGGGAACAAGCAGCGGACGTCCCAGGAGAAGCTTGTCGTAGCCAACGCGGTTCAACAGAAGCAGGCCGCCCAAGACTCGGAAAAGCGCCGAACGTATATGCAGGCATATCGTACTGCGGAGGACTTCCTTCACTGCGCTGCGATGGTCGCAGTTTACCGCGAAACGCTACCGGATGACAGCGAAATACGTCACCTAGATGAAATGAAAGCATCCAGGAAGCAACTGACCAACGCCCTCAGTGAACTCTTAATTTTTGGATCATCGCCAGTTTGTGTTGCCGCTATCCAACTTCGGCAAGATTCCGGGCGTTTGCTTGTGACTGCCGCCCAGGGGAACAGAAGTTTCGACCCTTATCACAAGAGCATGAGCGAAATGCTCAACGCGATGAGGCAGGAATTCGGTCTGCCCGGTGGAACCATCGTCTTAGATGAAGACCAGACTACCCAGGACCGAATTAATGACGATGCCGAGAGTGACTAACTGAGTGACAATTATGGGTGAGCACCGCGGCCATCCAAGGACGACGACGGACTGGAACGGGCGGGTCAGCGATATGTCGACCATGGTCATTCATGATCATGGGTTGCCTGGAGCAAGGGGTCGCACCACTGAGCCGGTGCGACATCAGCCGTCCACTTTCGCGTTTCCTAACTCTCGCCGTTTTTTGAATTCCTCGAAACGCCGCCGCATGACATAGATCTGGTCGACAAGAGCCTCTGCGAACGCAAGAGCGTCAACAGCATCCTGCCGAGAGACTTGAGTTCCCGTGTAATGGGCTCCCTGGTTGCCCAAAACCCTCAGCCCATCTGCCCACTCGGCAAGAGTTCGATCGATAAGACCTTGCTCCTCCATCTTTTTCAGCCCTCTTGCAAGGACTCTCTCTCCAATTCCGTTGTCTTTACAAATTCCTTCAAGCGTTCGACGAACCATAACTACAGTCGCTGTATATGCTTTAGCGTTTAAACAAGTTTGGGCTTCTTCAAACTCACGTTTGAGGTCTTCGGGCACCTGAGTACTGAGCCGTCGTTCTGCCGGATACGCGAATTGCGGGACCCCTGGGCCCGCCTCGTCGAAAAATTCGTACACTTCCCTGATTTGCAGAGAGGCCTCATTGCACTCGCCGCACTGCAGCAGGGTGTATTCACGGCCGGGAAACAACGAGCTCGCGTGATCATCCGGAGGTACCGTTACGGTACCGTTTATTTCTTGTAGGGCCGGAAGATCGCAGTGCGGGCAAATCATGACCGTTTTGATCTTGTTGCTCGACGTCCCGGAGTCGTCCACATGCTCATTTTGGACTCCGGGAGCATGGGTGTCTAGCTGGGTGACAACGGTGATGTTTTGACGCGGACGACCATGGACTTCGGTGGACTGTTGTCGCAGCTCAGGTGCGATGCCGCTGCAGGTCAAGGGTCCGTGATCGTTCCTTGACACGGAAGCAGTCAGCTGTGCTGCCGTACAACGGCGCTGTACGGCGATCGATGACACCGGCAGCAGTCGACGTGACACGAAGGACTGACTTGACTCCGCACGCATGTAGTTAGCGGTACTGTCGCACGCCATGAAGCGCTCATGGATGACGGACTGTGCTGCCGTCGTAGGGCTTCTCATTGCTATGGGGTGCGCCTCGGCACCGTCTGACAGTGAGAAAGTTTCAAGCGCGGGCTCAAGCGGCAGAGTTCCCATCCCTGATCTCGTTGGCCGCACTATGGATACCGTCTATGAGCAGCTTAAAGACGTTGGCTTGGTGGCGAATGCGGAGACTCCGATCGGCGTCAGTGACTGGACGGCCAACGCCGTGGTGCTCAGCACGACGCCGGCTAGCGGAACGCAAGTCCTCCGTGGCAGCACGGTGAAGATCCTTGAGGCGACGAGGGCTGAGGTCAGATTTTTCTCGAAGCCGATGCCGAAGGTGGTGGGCACACGGTGGTTGGACGCAGCGTCCGGCGATCTGGAAGCCGCCTACTTCTACTTCGATGCCACGTGGCGCGAGCCCAAGGGCGAGGAGAAGCCGGGAACCATCGTTGCTCAGGAGCCGAAGCCCGGCGAGATGTTGAAAATGGGACAGACCCTCTACGTAACAGTCGCCGAGTTCGCACCTGTTGACTCCAAGGGCGGGAGCAGCGTGAACGTTCCCGACGTAAACGTACCCAACCTCTGCCGCCGTACGAAGTGGTGCTGATGTCGGAGAGGCGGCAGATTGGTCCTCGGACCGCACGGTTGACAGCAACGCTGACAGCAACCGGTCCGGACAGTGAGGACCAGGGGAAATCGACGATGGACAACCGTCCGAGGTCGCAGCCGCAGGCGGACGAGGCCGGACAGCGCGCCCAGGACTTACAAGCGAGGGATCGGCAGAGGGCGGCTGGCTGGGCCGTAAGCTACAGCGACGACCCGAACTGCCGTGGTTCCGAGTGCCTTGCCCTCGGGGTAGGTTCGCGCGGCCGCCGTGAGAAAGGACCACGAGCACCATGCTGAAGTCCCGATCGGTCGCTATCGCCGGCCTAGCCGTCGCCGTGTTCTTTGTTCTCAAGAAGGGACACCGATCCACGACGACAGGTAAAGCTCAGCCTGAGCCCAAGACGGCTGGGGCAAACAAGCAAGTCGATCCTCCGCCAGTTGCAGATGCGCTCGAATCGGGAAATGCAGTAACGGATTGGTTTGATTCCAGCATGGATCGAAGAATCGCATCGCAAGAAAACAGAAAAAGTGCAACGCTCCTATTGGTAACCTTCGCTGAGGCAATCGCGGCTACGCTAGTGGGTACGGCACTCCAAGTTAACCGAAATCAGACTCTGATTTTGGCTTCCTGCATCACTCTTGGAATTGCCTTTTTAGCTTTGCTTGTTGTCCTCATGCTGGATCGTAGTGCTTCAGTCGACGAGTCTAAGGTGCTCGCGGAAGCTGCTCGAGTTGGGTGGGCCTCAAAGCAGGTTCGTAACGAGCTGCGAATCGGTGAACTTTCCGCATGGTACGTCAACAACGAGATCCTCAGAACAATGCGGTACGCCACATGGGTACAAATGCTGATTGCTGCCGCGACGTCTGCGCTCGCAATCTTGTCTATCTTGACGCCCAGATAGACATACGGATCCGCGAGCAAGTGAGACGCCACCGACCGACCTTCAGCCGTCTGAGGTGGCAGCGACGGCCATCGGGCCGTCGTCGTTGCCTGGGGTCAAGGGGTCACGGCTCTAATTCTCCTTAGTCGGGCCATCTGCATTCTCGTCTTCGCTGACTGACAGGCTGAAAAGGTATGGGTCCGAGATTCCTGGCCGGATCTGCGACAACAGTTTTGACGAGGCCGCCTGAAGAATCGATGGGTCGCTAATGTCATCTAGATCATCGTGGCCGGATGCCCGGAAATACAACTCGGACCAATCTTGCGTCGCATGGGACCAGACTGTCAGGTGATCCGGGAACCAAAGAATCCAAACCGAGTCAAGACCTACTTCGGCTGGTATCGGCGGCATATGGGGCGCCATTATGTCTCTGGTTGCCTGCTCCACCGAGATGTACTCAAACGGATGGACAATGAGAAATGCATTGCGCGAGCTGTCGCGAGGAGCTTTTTTGTTGAGCTGTTGCTCAGCCTCCTTCAGTTGCGAAAAGCCGGACAGGATTATGTCCTTCGCAAGCTGAAAGACGACAGATGTTTCTCTACCTACCGTGCTTATGCCACGCTGTTCATCTCGCTCCATTACTGCGTGGGCGCGCCTATATCCCCCTTTTAGGGACTTCACTTCGAAAGCGGCGCGAGAGCCAAGTGCAAAGACCCCTGCAATTTCTTTGTCGGGGTCTAGCTCAAATAGGAAGTCAACACCGCCGCTATTGTCGATCTCGGATGGTGCGATGCCGAGAAATGCTGTCAGCAGTATTGCCGCTAGATGCTCCCCGCTGGTCACCTTGATGCCATCAAGTTTCCCTCCGAGCGACATCAAGCGGTCTACTGCCGCACTAAGAGATCTTGCCTGGATCGCGATAAAGCGCGTGCCAACCGCTGAGTCATCTTCTTCCATACGACGCAGGCTTGCTGATATCTAGGCAAGGTGTCAACTCAGGAGCGGCTTGCACCCACGGCGAGCCAGCGCTGGACGATCGGATGACAAGCTACGACGCTTCGCCTGGATGACTAAACGGTGACAACGGTATCCTATGGCAATGGACGGTCACGGACGCTGGCGGATCGTTTCGTCCGCTCAAGCGTGGTGAAGCGCCTGGCCAGCACGCTAAAATCGTTTCTTGACACGGAAGCAGTCAGCTGTGCTGCGGTACAACGACGCTGTACGGCGATCGATGACACCGGCGGCAGTCGACGTGACACGAAGGACTTACTTGACTCCGCGCGCAGGTAGTTAGCGGTACCGTCGCACGCCATGAAGCGCTCATGGGGACTTCGAGGGAGTAGACGCCCGCTGTCTGGCTGCGGCGTTCGACAACGGCGGCGACGGTAGTTCCTCGCTCACTGCGGCGGACCTAAACAAGCGCGACGAAGGACTGGGGCTTAGCACGCCCATCACCATGCGAAAGCTCCAAGATTGCGGGCTTGTTGGCCGGCCTACAGCTGGCGCGCCCAAGGCCGACGGCCAGGAACACTTCGGCTTAACGCATAGCGGACGATGTCTCGCGCTGATGCTTACGCATGTCGACTGGAAAACCAGGCAGAGAGCTAGAGCGCGGAAGGTTGGAAGGCCGAGTACAAGGTCGCCGTGGACGCTTCGTCGCTGCGGCACGAGCGGATCTCAACGCCGACCCCAGACAGATGGCGGCCACGCGCCGACTGAGTGACTAAATGAGTGACAACCACAGGCAATCACGGTGGACTTCACCGGACGCTCGTGGAATAGTCGCGCAGGCCAGTTCACCCGTCAGGTGTGGTCGACAGATGGTGTTGGTTGCCTGGGGGCCAAGGGGTCGTAGCGCGAGGACCGCTGGACGATTCTGTCACGTTTGGCTTCGTTCGCCTTATCCAGAGCACGATAAGCATCGCAAGGGCGCCAAGCCATAGCCCATCTGAATGCTGGCCGGGTATGGCTCTTTGTGCCGCTGCTTGTTGGTTTGTTGAATCTTTGGTCAACGATTCAGCCTGACCATCGATATATGGAGTGCGCGGAATGTCGGACAGAGTCTTCGCAAATGGTTTCATCCGTGTCACCCATAGTATAATAAATGTCACTGCAAAAGCGCCTAGCCATATCTCGCTCAGTTGCCGGCTGACCTCGACGCTAAGCTTTGCTGCTGCTTGCTGGTCTTTTAACTCCTTTGTCAACGACTCGGCATGATTATCGATGAATGGCGAAACGATGATTAACAGAACGAGAGCAAGGACTGCAGCTGCCGATGCCGCCGGACGCCATGCGTCGCGCCGAAGGGCCGGACGCTCCGGCCGGTAGAAGGTCACGAGCAAGATCCCGAGGACGACACCCATAACGGCATCAAGGGGCTCGTATCGCCCCTCGGCTGAACTAATCGAGATGATCCCGGCGACCGCAGCTCCAGCGAGGGCTGCCCGATCTACACGCTCACTCATCGAGGAAAAGTAGCGAACAAAGAGGAGCTGGCCAATCCCCTGGGCGACCAACTGGGTGACAACCGCGACGTGGCCAGACCGTTACGGTGTCGCCATGCAGACGCTGACGACGAACCTCAAGTGGTGGGAAGCCCTACTTTGCCTGGCAGCGGGCGTGGCCGGCGGATCCCAAAGTTCCACCGGCATGGCCGTGATCTCCGCCTTGGCCGCGGGTATCGCGTTCCGGAGTGTGGCGCCTGGTGAGGATCGGTGGCAAACAGCTTGAGTACGTCCAAGACCAGGCCGATCGGGAGTACGAATCTGCCTCATGAACATGGGTGACGAACGGAGTGACACAAGGTGCCACACGTGCGGACGTCCGTGGACGACGATGGCCTGGCCGCGCAGGCCGGAACATTGTTGATCTCAGGTCAGCAGCCCATGGTGATTCCTTTTGGGGAAGGATCACTCGTCGTCGACGTGGCTGGGCTGATGCGCCTGTATCCATGCCTCTATGTCGCCGCGCTTCCACACCTTGCCTTGCTTAAGGTGATCGCAGGGCAAGGGCCAGTCGAGGCGTTGGGTGAGCTGATACACCCGTTGCCGGCTGATGCCGCCGAGTCGTTGCCGGATCTCTGCCGTCCCCATCAATGAACCCGTCATGTGACTAGTTTACTAGGGACTACTGTCTTGTTCTAGGTCGCCGATGATGATGCTCGGCCCGTTGGCGAAACCGAATGTTGCCTCGATGAGCCCGCGGACGTCGCCGATGGGAACCAGCCTCCGTCGGTAGAGCAGGTAGAAGCCGTACCCCCGGTTGGGTCGGAGAACCCAGTCGGGTTCCTCGCCCCACCGTTGACGCAAGATGGCCAGTAGGTGGTCGCCCTCTTGCTCATACGCCATCGAGTAAGCGTACGGCGCGCGGAGGTTGGGATCGCCGTTCAGAAGGTTTGTTCCAAGGTCCTCATGGCGTCGGCCGCTTTGCCCATCAATGACTGAGTGACTGCTCCTGGGCGTGGCCGATTGTCTTGCTGCCTCTCGCGAGAAGAAGAAGTCCGAGACCGATGATGCAGGCTGTGACTAGGCTGAGCGGATCGCCTAGCGCTGTCCGGACGATGCCGTACGCGATGAGCGCGATGACCGTCGCAAGGGTGATGCGACGGACCCGGCTCGATGTCCGGCGTGCCGTCAATAGGGAGGCCCGAGCGACGCTCTTGCCATCCAGCGTCCGGCGAATGTTCCAGGTAGCGATCACGAGAGCGATGGCGCCGATCTGGAGCACGGCACCGCCAACGGCGAAAGGCAGCCCGGAGAGCTCGTCGGCCACGACCAGGCTGACACCTCCGACGGTGAAGAACGTGGTCACGACCAGCAAGAAGATCAGCGCGATGGTCATGCGCCTGGTGGCTCGTCGCATGAACGCTGGATCTTCTACGGGGACACGGTCGTTGCTCATGGCATCTCCTGCCGCCGGCCGAGGTCTATGACGTGCGGAGGTGCCAGTTGGTGGTGTTGTCGCCGCTCAGGCTGCCGTCGGCGATGACGTCGTTCGTTGAGCGTGGCCAATGTCCGGCGGGGAAGCCGTCGTTGTTCTCGACGCGCTGCAGCAGGTCCTTGTACTGGCTGGAGATCGCGGTCAGGTAGGTAATAGCCGCGGTGACGACGGCGGCGATGATGCCGAGCACTTTCAGAGTGGAGGCGCCGGCCCCAGCGGCCGCGGGTGGGGCGCCGGCAACGGTGGACGCGGCGGCTCCCCACCCGATGAGTTCGATGATGTACGGGACGACCGCGGCCAGCACACCGAGCCAGAAGGCGATGATGCCGCCGGCGACCTTGGTGAGCGCGTCGTCGATGTCGGCGGTCGCGGCCACGATTGCCGCGAGAGCCTTGCTTTGGTCAGGGAGCGTGCCCAGATAGGCGGTCGCGGCCGGTCCCTGCCACCGTTCGTCGATGTCGGTCTGGCCGGTGGTGGCTTGGGAGATCAGGTCGCTGACGGGTTTGCCGACCTCCTTGACCCACTCGGTGCCGTGGTTCCAGAGCGTCCAGGGCACGCCGGGTCGGGTGACGAACTTGCCGATCTCCGAGAGCAGTTTTTGGACCAGGTCGACGAACCTGTTGAGCAGGTCGACCACGCCATCCCAGAACGGGCCGAGCCACTGACCCACGCGGTTGCAGGCATCAACGATGCCGTTGGTCAGGTCGGTGATCTTCTGCGTGCTTTCCTCGACCCGCCGCAGCACGTCATTGAACTCGCCCTCCGAAAGCGGTAGCACGACTCCCATATCTGCTTCCCCCGGTCAGTAGATGCCCGTCAGGCGGTGCACGGCATTGATCTCGTCCTGCTCGTAGCCGTCAGCGGCGTCACTCAAGGCCGCGGACAGCGCCAGGAAGTTGGCCGCGCCTTCATTGAGCAGCGTGTACAGCCTCTGCTGGAGCTGCTGATACACCTCAGACAGACCGAACTGATCACCCAGGTACGAGAAGTGCAGGGCACTCAGTTCCAGCCGGGCCGCGACGGCGGCCGCGTCGACCAGCTTGTCCTTCCCGGCAGCCCACGTAGCGGCGTCCTTGCGCAGTGCCTGGATGGCGGCCTGGATCTGCTGCTCAGTGGGTGGCATGACTACTCCTGTCCTCGATCGTCTTCCGCGGCCAGGCTGGGCAGACCCAGAGCCGCCAACAGCGCGGTGGGGCTGCCGCTGAGCTGCTCCAAGTCGGGGAACGGCCACTGGCTCGTCGACTCGCGGACACGCTCGTCAACTACGGCGTACCCGTCCGCGATCGCGGCAGTGAGTGCCGTGCCGATCTCATGGTTGCCGGCCTTTTCGGCCCAAACTTCGTCGAGAGTCAGGTCAGTCAGATCGCCGGTCCCGGTCAATGAGGCGGTGACGTGCCCAGCCGGGTCGCGACCGGTGTATACCGCCTGGCTGCGGGCGGCCGCCTCCCGTACCACATCATCGAGCCTGTCAGTGGCGTCCTGCAGCAGGTACCACAACCTGCGGATCGACTCATGCGAGAACTCGTCGGCTGGGCCGGACCCCGGCCGTATCGTTGATCCGGTTACTTGGTTGTCGGCCTGCGGCATCGGAGTTGACCTGTGTAGCTCGGAGCCCGCGTCAGGTCGGTTAACTTCAGCGGCCCAGGTCTCGAGCCGACGTCTACCGGCCTCCTGATAGGCCGCCAGCGCTGCGGCGGTTAGATCGCCCAGGCCGACCCGAGACCGCCAACTCGGCTCGACGTCGACATATGCAATCCGGCCGAGCGCATCCAGCACAACCCGCACTTGTTCGGACGGGTCCCTACCTGCTGCCTCAACGACCGCTGCCTGGGCCGCTTGCAACCTGCCGGCGAGAACCGCCGCATCCTGTTGCAGGTCCCTCAGTTCGGAGAACAACCCGGGAGGTGCCTCACCAGTCGGCTCTGCCACAAAGAAAGCTCCGAACTTGATTAGACAAGAAGGAGCCCACCGTAGCGGACTGGTCACTAAAACCGCAGCCCCAAGAAGCGAGAGAAGCCATCGATAATTTCGGATCTTCCTTCATGGGGTCGCCTCGAGGACGACTCGACACGGTGTGGGCGGCCCGCTTCGAATGGCGGTGCGTTGGACTGCTGCGGAACCGTCGTCCTAGACAGTGGTCCGATTGGGCGAGTTTCGCTGGTGGATGGTGCGGTCCATGATGGCGGTATGGCGCGTAGCGGCGGGTTCAGATGGCTGGGCTGGATGGTCGCCGGGTTGCTGGCGGTGGCCGCCGGGGTGTGGGTGCTGGTGACCCGGTTGACGGCGGATCAGTTGAGTACCGCCGATCAGGTGGCCAGTGTGGTAGCTGCGGTGGTGGCGGTTGGTGGTGTGCCGCTGGCGGTGTACGGGGTGGTCCTGGCCCGTCGCTCGTCGGAGTCGGCGGGCTCGCAGGCCTCCGGTGTTGGCCGGGTGCAGAAGGTCCGTGCCGGCGGTCACGCAACGGTGGCCGGCCGGGACCTGACGATGGGCCAATCCCGAGGCCAGCGGGATACCGGGCATGCGGATGATGGCCGGGTCGAGCAGGACGTGGATGCCCACCGGGACGCATTCGTGGCCGGCCGAGACCTGCATGTCGAGGACGGCCGGGACCTCCGTTGACCGCATGGGCCGGGCCGCCGGGTGGCGGTGATGTCGTCGGAGGGTTCGGTCAGAATGTGTCTGCCGGTCGGGACGCGTTCGTGGCCGGCCGGGACCTGTTCATCAACCAGGCGGGTGTGCCGCCGTTCACGGTGGACGAGTTCGAGGATCCGCCGGCGACCGGGTTGGCCGAGTTGATTCGGTCGCGGCAGCAGCCCAGCGTGTTGCTGACCACGCGACGGCAGGCGATCGTGTTCACTGGCCGCACCGCTGAGCTGACCGCGCTGCGGCGATGGCTGCATGAGCCCGCCGTGGGCAGCGTGTGGGTGTGGCATGCGCAGGGTGGACAGGGGAAGACCCGGCTCGCTCAGCAGTTGGGCCGCGAGAGTGTCGCGGGGAGATGGCGGGTCGCGGAGGCCCGGCACCGCGACGCTGCCCCCGCGGGAGCCGATGCGAGAGCGCTGGGTACGCCGTGGCGGTGGCTGCCAGCCGGGCGTCGGCCGTTGCTGGTGCTGGTCGACTACGCGGACCGGTGGCCCCTGCACGACCTGGTGCGATTGCTGGACGATTGCCGGACCCGGGCGCCGAAGGTCCGGGTACTGCTGCTGGCCCGCTCGGTCGACTGGTGGTCCACGATCGCCGCCGAGTTGCCCCGGCTCGGATTTGCCTCGGGCGGCACCGGCGGGCCGCAATGCCTGCCGGGGCTGGCTGACGACGTACCGGGGCGGCTTGCTCTGTTCGAGGCAGCCTGTCGGCGGTTCACCGAGATCTACCAGCCCGACATGCCCGCCGGTGGCTGGCCCGGCCGATGGCAGCCGCCCGGTGACCTAGGCAATGAGAGCGTGTACGGAACCACCCTCGGGATCCACATGGCGGCGCTGGCCACCGTGGACGCCTACACCTCGCAGAACGCCCCGCCGGGCTCGGCCGGCGACGTGACCCGCTACCTTTTGGACCGCGAACGCGCTTACTGGGCGCGGTTACACGGCAGCGCTCCGGACACCGTGATCGCGGCGGCACGCACGGTGCTGCTGGCCTGCCTGGCCGGGCCTCAGCTCCGCGACGACGGGATCCGGCTCCTGAAGCTCACCAAGCTGGCCGACGACACGGCGGGGCAGAAACTGCTCGACGCCCATGACCGCTGCTACCCGCCAGCCGGTGCCGGCACCGTGTTGGAACCGATGTACCCGGACCGGCTCGCCGAGGACTTCATCGCGTTGAGCCTGCCCGGTGGCCCGACCGGGGAGCCCGCGACCGCCAGCGGGCACACCGACTCCTGGACAGCGACCACACTGCTCACCGCCCACCGCACTGCGGACGGCACCCTCACTTACACGCCCGGTCCGCTGACCGCCCGCAACGGCGGGCATAGACCTCTGGTTCACGCCGCCCGAATCTTAGTCTTCCTGGCCGCCGCGGCCGGCCGGCACCCGCACGTCCACAGCTGGTTGCACACCGTGCTGAGCCTCGACCCGGCACTGGCCGTACAGGCAGGCGGGGTCGCCTTGGCCGCCGTCGCCAGATACACGAGCCCCGACCTCGCCGAGACCATCTACAGCCTGCTACCGGCACATTCCCTGGACCTCGACCCCGCCGCCGCTGTTCTGGCCCAGCACCTGCTCGATCACACAGACGGCAGCGCCGAACAACGCGCCCGGTACAGCGGCAATCTCGCGATCCGACTTGCGTACAGCGGCCGCCGCGAGCGGGCCCTGGCCGCGGCCGAGGAAGCCATGGGCATCTACCGCCGGCTGGCCGAGGTCAACCCGGACGCTTACCTGCCCGACCTCGCCTCGTCGTTGAGCAACCTCGGCAACTGCCTGTCTCAGCTGGGCCGCCGCGAGCAGGCCCTGGCCCCGGCCGAGGAAGCCAAGGGCATCTACCGCCGGCTGGCCGAGGTCAACCCGGACGCTTACCTGCCCGACCTCGCCTCGTCGTTGAATAACCTCGGCAACTGCCTGTCCGAGCTGGGCCGCCGCGAGCAGGCCCTGGCCTCGGCTGAGGAGGCCAAGGGCATCTACCGTCGGCTGGCCGAGGTCAACCCGGATGCCTACCTGCCCGACCTCGCCTCGTCGTTGAATAACCTCGGCAACTGCCTGTCCGAGCTGGGCCGCCGCGAGCAGGCCTTGGCCTCGGCTGAGGAAGCCGTCACGATCCGCCGCCGGCTGGCCGAGGTCAACCCGGATGCCTACCTGCCCGACCTCGCCATGTCGTTGAATAACCTCGGCAACTGCCTGTCTCAGCTGGGCCGCCGCGAGCGGGCCTTGGCCTCGGCTGAGGAAGCCATGGGCATCTACCGTCGGCTGGCCGAGGCCAATCCGGACGCTTACCTGCCCGGCCTCGCCATGTCGTTGAGCAACCTCGGCAGCTGCCTGTTCCGGCTGGGCCGCCACGAGCGGGCCTTGGCCTCGGCTGAGGAAGCCATGGGCATCTACCGTCGGCTGGCCGAGGTCAACCCGGACGCTTACCTGCCCGACCTCGCCTCGTCGTTGAATAACCTCGGCAGCTGCCTGTCCGAGCTGGGCCGCCGCGAGCAGGCCCTGGCCTCCGCTGAGGAAGCCATGAGCATCTACCGTCGGCTGGCCGAGGGCAACCCGGATGCCTACCTGCCCGACCTCGCCATGTCGTTGAATAACCTCGGCAGCTGCCTGTCCGAGCTGGGCCGCCGCGAGCAGGCCCTGGCCCCGGCTGAGGAAGCCGTCACGATCCGCCGCCGGCTGGCCGAGGGCAACCCGGATGCCTACCTGCCCGACCTCGCCATGTCGTTGAATAACCTCGGCAACCGCCTGTCTCAGCTGGGCCGCCGCGAGCAGGCCCTGGCCTCGGCCGAGGAAGCCAGAGGCATCTACCGCCGGCTGGCCGAGGCCAGTCCGGACGCCTACCTACCCAACTTGGCCACGTCGTTGAGCAACCTCAGCTCCATCCTGTCCGAGCTGGGCCGCCGCGAGCAGGCCCTGGCCTCGGCTGAGGAAGCCGTCACGATCCGCCGCCGGCTGGCCGAGGTCAACCCGGATGCCTACCTGCCCGACCTCGCCTCGTCGTTGAATAACCTCGGCAACCGCCTGTCCGAGCTGGGCCGCCGCGAGCAGGCCCTGGCCTCGGCCGAGGAAGCCAGAGGCATCTACCGCCGGCTGGCCGAGGCCAATCCGGATGCCTACCTGCCCGACCTCGCCATGTCGTTGAATAACCTCGGCAACCGCCTGTCCGAGCTGGGCCGCCGCGAGCAGGCCTTGGCCTCGGCTGAGGAAGCCGTCACGATCCGCCGCCGGCTGGCCGAGGTCAACCCGGATGCCTACCTGCCTGGCCTCGCCATGTCGCTGTGGGCCTACGGGTATGTGTGCATGAACGTCAAGGCCAACCTCGCGGAGGCGTTGGAGTCGGTCACCGAGGCGATCAGCGTCTATGAGCCGCTCGTGCGTCATCTACCACAGATGTTTGCCGGGCAGATGTTCTCGGCGTGCCGGACCCTAGCGGACGTGCTCGACGGTCTTGGCCGTGCTGCGGAGGCCGCTGAGTTACGCCGGCAGCTCGACGAGGCGGCTGGCGGCGGACCGGATCATGAATGATCATTGGATTCAGGCAGGCGCCACCGTAGCGATCCGTGGCGCCGCCACGGCATTCTGACCGCTTGACGGACTCACCACGGTCTCCCATGCTGTCGGCGCGTGGGCATGGCGATGCAGGGTCGTAGGCGTCACAGACGCGCGGATGTCCGCCGCGATTAGCTCTTTCACTCGTCGCGGATCAGTTGGCGGACGACTGTCGCACATCACCCTGGGGAGGACACCGAGTGGGCACCGAGGTACTGCCGAATTGATCTTTTTTGAATCAAGGCGCCGCGTAAGCGCGGCGCGCCGGACGGGCTCGGCCTGCTGGCGGCGCAAGCGCCGGCATCGGCCAGCCCGCCGGCCGGTTCCGGGCGACGTTCTACCTATCGTGCCGCCCAAGCTGACCGCGATGCGACTCAGCCGTTGAGATTGCCGTTTGCATCGAGCGCGGTGTAAAAGCTCTCACGCAAGTCGACCGGGATGATTTCGTTGGTGGCCTGCCGGAACTGCGTCGGTGGTAGGGACTTGCGCAGTTGGCGGAGCAGGACGAGCGTCTCCGTAGGCCAGGTCCGATAGCTGTCGTGCCAGTAGATCGAAGCTTGAAGTAGGAGCGGGGCGGTGTCGGCGTGACGTTCGAGCTCCATATAAAGGCTGCCGAGCCGGTGGCAGGTGCTGGCGGCGGTGTGCCGGTCGCCGAACTCCAGGAAGATGTCGAGGGCTTGCCGGTAGTGCTGCTCGGACTGCTTGAGCCGCCGCTGCTCCTGCGCAACCACGCCGAGTTGGTGGTAGGTGCGGGCGGCGCTGTGCCGGTCGCCGAACTCCAGGAAGATGTCGAGGGCTTGCCGGTAGTGCTGCTCGGACTGCTTGAGCCGCCGCTGCTCCTGCGCGCTCATGCCGAGCGCGTGGTAGGTGGCGGCGGCGGTGTGCCGGTCGCCGAACTCCAGGAAGATGTCGAGGGCTTGCCGGTAGTGCTGCTCGGCCTGCTCGAGCCGCCGCTGCTCCTGCGCGCTCATGCCGAGCTGGTGGTAGATGCCGGCGGCGCTGTGCCGGTCGCCGAACTCCAGGAAGATGTCGAGGGCTTGCCGGTAGTGCTGCTCGGACTGCTCGAGCCGCCGCTGCTCCTGCGCAACCACGCCGAGCTGGTGGTAGGTGCGGGCGGCGGTGTGCCGGTCGCCGAACTCCAGGAAGATGTCGAGGGCTTGCCGGTAGTGCTGCTCGGACTGCTCGAACCGCCGCTGCTCCTGCGCAACCCTGCCGAGCTGGTGGTAAATGCCGGCGGCGCTGTGCCGGTCGCCGAACTCCAGGAAGATGTCGAGGGCTTGCCGGTAGTGCTGCTCGGACTGCTCGAACCGCCGCTGCTCCTGCGCAACCACGCCGAGCGCGTGGTAGGTGCGGGCGGCGGTGTGCCGGTCGCCGAACTCCAGCTTGATATCGAGGGCTTGCCGGTAGTGCTGCTCGGCCTGCTCGAACCGCCGCTGCTCCTGCGCAACCCTGCCGAGCTGGTGGTAGGTGACGCCTTGCCCCTGTCGCTTGTTCAAGGTCTCGCTGATGGCGAGTTCGGTTTGGTGGTGGCGATAGGCGTCGTCGAGACGCCGCTGCGCCACAGCCGCATTCCCTGCGAGGTTGTGCAGCGTGGCGAGTTCGTATTGCTGGTCGGGATCGTCGGTGGCGGGATGGCGGGCGATGGCGTCATCGAGCAGTTGTCGTCGGGCGTAATGTTGCTGGGTTTGGTCGAGGAACTCCTCAAGTGGACCGATGAGGGGTGTTGTCGGTTGGGTGTTGCGTTGGGCGTGGCTGAGCGCGGCGGTGAGGTTGGCGTATTCCGCGGCCACGCCCGCCTGCCCGGCCGCCCGCTGCTGCGGCTCGTGGCTCAGGAGCATGCTGTGCAGCATCGAAGCGAGGTCGGTGTAAAGCTGGTAGTGCGCCTGCCCGGTAGCGCGAGCGAGGTCGGGTTGGTCGTGAATCCGGTTGCGAAGGAAGAACGGCAACACTGGAACAACCTGCACAAACCCGCGGAACGCCGGGTGGTCGGTGGCGAGCCCGACGCGCTGCAACTCCGCCACCGCCGCCTCCAGGTTGACGCCGTCGAGGCTGTCGGGTCCCAGCTCGAGGCGTAGCGCTTCTGCGTAGGCACCCAGAGCAGGCGTGGGGATGCTGGTGGTGAAGGGGGCGAGCAACAGCAGCGACTGTTGCAGGGCGGGGTCGAGTTTACCGTGGCTGTACTCGATGGCCTTCCGCGCGGCCGTGGTCGGGTCGGCGTTGGTATCGCCACGGTGGAACTCGGCCAGGACCTGGCTGGGTGCGGTGGTGGCCAGGTTGGGCAGCACGACGGTCATCGGCAGCGGGTAGCCGTCCAGGACACGCATCAGCTCCTGCACTGCGTGCCGTTCACTCTCGTCGACGTTGTCCGACAGCCACCGGCTGGCGCCGTGCCTGCGCAGGATCCGGTCGAGCAGGTCGGACGCGGCCTGCGGATCCAACCCGGGCAGCTCGTACGCGCGGTCGGTGAACGTGACCCCGGCCAGCCACGCTTCGGCCTCGCGCGAACCTACCAGCAGCAACGTTCGCCCTCCACGCAGACCACCCAACCAGCGGGCCAGCCGCTCCCGGTCGGCCTCCGACAGGGCGTGCGGGATCGCCGCCGGGCTGGCGGTGATCGATTCTGCGTTGTCCAACACGATCAGATGCCGGACCGCCCGCAGCCGAGTGGTGATCCGGCCGGCCTTCGCTGCGTCACCGAGCGCGTCCCACTGCGAGAGTTCCACCGGCGTCAACTGCTGCTGGGCGATGTGCCGGATGATCTGATCGACGCTCCATGCCCGCTGCTCGTAGGAGAAGGTGAACACCTGGTCGATCAGACCAGTGCGCTGCCACCACCAGCCGGCATGCGCTAACAACGTCGACTTCCCTGCTCCGGCCAGCCCTCGCACCAGCACCTGCGTCTGCTGGTCGTCGGTGAGCAGGAGCCGTTCCAGCGCATGCAGGTCCAGGTCGCGGCCCACGAACCCGTACTCCACCACCGGCGCCACTGCGACCTGATCCCGCCGCCGATAGAACAGCTCTTCTTCGGCGGAGGTCATCGGGCGCACGGCCAGCCGGGAGTCGCGCTGGGCGTAGACCACCGGCAGAATCCAGTCCTCCAACTCCAACTCGTGCTCGAAATACGCGCGCCGGGTCTTCACGTCGTGCAACGTTCGCCGGGCCTCGAACGCCGCCCGAACCGGGTCATCGCCGGCGGCCAGCCGCCCGTACAGCACCGGCATCGCCCGCATCGCGGCGCTGACCGTCACCGAGTACGCCATCCCCACCGCGACCGGCGCCCCTGCCGCGACCAGATCATGCGCCAGGCTGGCCTCGTCACCCGTCTGCATCGCAGACTGGCAGGCGTTCAACACCGCCACCGCCACCCGATGCTCCGCCAACAGCCCGGCCACCTGCACCGACGGCACCGGCTGCGCCGTCCCCGCCTGACCGGTCTCGAAGAACAAGAAACCCTGCTTGACGTCCGCCTCCGGGGTGTGGGCGGGGTCGAACAGATACCGAGTCGCACCGCCGCCCCCTGCACCGGCGCCGTTGGTGTCGGTGGTCATGCTGCCCGGGGTGCCGAACCCGCCGTGCACATCGAAGTGCACCACCTGATACCAGCCCTGCCCATGATCGCGCTCAGCCACCCGTAACGCGTCACGCAACGCAGCCCACGTGCCCGGCCGGACCAGGTCCACCGTTACCGGCACATCCGTCTGCCCGATCGCGTCCAGCAACGGCTGCGAAATCGTCCGATACCCCACATCCCGACGCCCGAACGGCCGCGCCGTCACCACCAGAATGTTCACCGTCGGCGCCGGAGCCGGCAGGTCATACCGCAACGGCGCCGCCGCGTCCTGACGCAACACCGGCATCCGCAACGCCAGCTGCACACCGCCGTCCGGATCGCGCAGCGCCTCCCAATGCAACTGCTGAAACCCCGCCGAACCGCGCACCACCAACCGATAACCGTCGAACCCCACCCGGCGGGCATCCCGATACCCGTACGCCGCCTCTCCGGCGAATACCTGCCGAAATAACGACTGCCCGTACTCGCCGACCAGCTCGACGGCCTCGCGTTCCAAATCGTTGTCCAGGAACGGGTACCGCAGATGCTCCTCGAAATACCACGCCAACAACCGCTCGCCGACCTCGTCGATCGGCATTGACACGGTGACGTCCGCGCCGCCCCGATCCCCGAATTCCACCCGCGCCGCAAACGCATCGTCGGCCGTAGCAGGCGAGGTTTCCCGCACGACAATGTCGATCACGACAGGCTCCGCTTTGCCCGGACCACGACCACCCGATCCCCGCCTGCGGTCGTGACCTCCGCAATCTCGATCTCCGACACCTCCCGCGGCCGGCGGGCCGCGCGCGACACCACCCGCCGGACCACGTCATACACCACCGCGGCAGCCAGATTCACCGCCAGCGGCAGTACCACCAGCTCCGTAACGCCCGGCAGAAACGCGCCCGCCGGCGACTCCTCCACCACCGCCGGCCCGGCCGCCGCCGCGTCCGGCTCCTGCGCCCACCCGGCCGTGAACTCCGCCGCACTCACCCCGACCGAACCGTCGACCGCCAACACCATCCGATTCATCGCACCACTGTGGCAGCACCCCTTCATCAACGCCAAACCACCCATTCAAGATCCAGAAAAGACGCCCCACCCGGCCATCCAATCCGCCCGAAAGAATGACCCGTACCGACAAAGGTGATCTACTCACCGCTAGATCAATCTGACCGAAGCCGAGGCGGGGCGCCGCACACCGTCAGATTCCAAATTCTTCACACCACCCAAAGAGGAAAATCGAACACCACGACTTGCCTGCCCGTGACTGCGAGTCCCACGGCGAACTGCTGCCGCGCCGCTTCGCGGCTTGCCACCGAATACCTCGGTCGCCGCGACTGCCGAACGCGGCGCGCCCTGCCCGCTCGCACGACCAAGGTCAATCTGTCCCCATCCAGTCCGCGAGAGGTCCGCAAGAGCAGCGCAAAGCTGTCAAGCAACGACAAGCGTTTCCGCAGCTCCTGACCAATCAGTGCAGGTAGATCAACCGTCCCGTTTGGTCTCATAATCCCTCGGTCGCGGGTTCGAGTCCCGCCCGCCCCACTCTCGGTCCTGCACAGGGCCGAACCGTCCCATGAGCCGTCCCCTGTGACGCGGCGCGTGACGCGATCGCGGCCAGGGGTCGGTGGCGCCGGCCTGGTAGGCGCTGGACGCCCGTAACCAGTCGGGATCGTCACTACTGTCTGCTCCTTCACGGGTCTTCGGCGTGTTCGGGCGAGGCGACCGGTAGGTGGACGACACCGTAGATCATCGACAAGATCCGGGAGTGAACAGTCCGACAATCGAGAGGGTGCTCCGTGCGACTGACCAAGACGGCCGAGTTCACGCTGCCGGACGAGGTGGGCGGTCTGATGCGGGCGGGGTCGTGTCTGGTATCCGGTGTCGGAGTGTTCTACGCAGTCGTGTGGTGGGACGGCGGTGCCCGGTACGCGTTGGTGTCGATCGCCGATCAGGTAGTTCAGACGCTGCTGCTCGACGAGTTGGGTGACCCGTTCGACGCCTATGACGCTCCGGCGCCGGTTTTGCTCGACGACGGCGCGTTCGGTGTGATCGCCGATGCCGGCACGCTGCGGGTGTACGGAACCGATCTGCGGTTGCGGCGTGAGATGGCGATCGCCGGCGACGATGTGCTGCATCGCTTCGCCGAGCACGGGCAGCGGCCGCGGGTGTTCGGCCACGCGAGCCGAGGCGCGTTCGCTGCCGAGCACGTGGTCGTGCTTGATGCGCCGATCGCGACGGGCAACCCGCGATACCTCGCGTTCCTGCGCATCGACGAGACGAGCGCATCCTGGACGCGGATCGGGACTCTCGGCCCGGACGGATTTCCGGTCGACCGATTCGGCGACGACGAACTGAACCAAAGCCCCGACATATCGGTCGGCAGCTGCATCATCGGTGACGCGGTCGGCCACAGCGGCAGCGTGCTGGTCTGCGTAGAGGGGTCGGATGCGTCGAGCGTGCGCAAGCACGGGGCCGACTTCTTCACCATCACCCGTGTCACGACGGACGGGACGGTGACCGAGCCGCTCTATCAACAATCGGGATGGAAGCGCCTGCCGGGTAAGCACGGCATCAACGGCAAGGCGACCTCCTCGGGCCGCTACGTGTTGCTCACACCTGTGTTCGCGACCGGCGAATGGAAAGGCAGACAGCGCCTGTTCGATCTGGGGACAGGCGAAGTCATCGAACCCGTCCTGCCTCGCGGTGCAGCCAAGATGCGGATCGTCGACCATGCTGGAACAACCTTCTGGCTCAGCGACGGCGCGCAGCGAATCCTGTGCGCCGAAGCCGAGAGGGCCCACACGGACAGGCAGGACGGTTCCTCACCGTCCATGCCGGCACCGATCAGGACCGCGACCTGACCTAGGATCGGCGGCCATGCGCCTGCGTGCTTTCATCGTTCTCGTCCTCGCGCCCGCCCTGCTGATCGCGGCCGGTGTCGGTGTCTGGTACGTGGTGACGAAGAAGGAGGGACGCTACGACACGGCCCCACGCGCGTGCATCAAGATTCGGCCGGTGGTCGACGAGCTGGGCGTGCCCTACGAGCTGCGGCCGGCCGGCAAGCTGGGGACCTGTGACCTCCGGCTGCCGGAGGACCACCCGCAGTACGCCGACGCGCCGAAGATCTCCGTCAGCTTCAGTGAACCGGTGCGCGACATCGCCGGTGCGAAGCAGCTGATGAGCGACATCCGCTCCCGGCCGGGCGCGACCCCGTTGGCCGGTGTCGGCGACGACGCGTACGTCCGGGATCGTGATTTCTATGTGCGGGTCAGCAACCTGGTGGTCACCATCACGGTCCAGCCCGACCAGACGAGCACGCCGGACCAGGTCAAGGCTTTCACCGTCGCCCTGGCCGACCGTCTCTAGCCGGCTCGTGGCGCTGTCCCGGTCGCGGCGGGGAGCGCTCAGCTCACCACGAAGGTGGTGCTCGCCCGTCCGTCCGAGCGGATCGAGATCTCGTACGCCGGGTAGCGGATGCCGTAGTCCGGGAAGTTGTAGCCCTGCACCGGCTGCTTGACGCCGCGGACGACGCCGGACACCAGGCCGGTGGTGGTGATGGTGAGCCGCCGCCCGCTGGGGTGGGCGAACACCAGCCGGTTGCCGTTCGCGCCGCCCGACACGTGGGTCCAGGCCGGTTCCAGGTGCCAGTACTGCCGCCACCGGGGGTTGCCGGCGAAGACGTCGGACACGGTGAGGCTGGGGACGTCGCGGGTGACGTAGACGCCTCGGGTATGGGCGATGCCGTAAACCTTGTCGTCGATCGTCCAGTTGTGCGCGGCGGATCGGAGGCGCGCGGCGGTGACCGCGGCGGCTCCATTACCGGCCGCGCGGCCGCTGGGGACCGCCGTGTTCTGCCCGCGCGGGCCCAGCTGGTAGGCGGAGAAGGCGGACTTGAGATCGGAGGTGTACCGGCCCGGGCCGACCAGCACCCGGACGCCCTTGGTGGACCAGGTGACCCCGCCGGCCCGGTCGTGGTGGCCGTGCGCGCGCCGCGGCGGGCCGTACCGGATGGTGTAGTGGCTGGTGGCCGGGTCGTTCCAGGACCAGCGCCCGATCACCCAGCCGGCCTGGTCGTCGCGGAACACGCCGGGCTCGGTGAGCGTGCTCGGGGTGCCGGCGATCAGGTCGGAGTCGCCGACCTGGACGACCTTGCCGTCCGGTTCGGTCATCCACTGGGCGACGATGCGGGCGGCGGCGACCGTACGCCGGATCGACGCCGCGGCCGCCTCCGAGCCCGGCCGCTCCTCGAGGACCACCGCTGCCTGCTCCCACAGGCCCGCGATGGTGCCCTGGTACGCCGACGCCTGCTCCCAGGTCGTGCCGCGCCGGGAGAACGCCTGCGGGGCCTCGCTGGTCAGCCGCTGCACGGCGATCGACTGCCAGGCCGTCTTGTTGAGCAGCACCCCGGCCCGGAACAGCTGCAGGTTCGCCATCAGCCCGTGGTTGTGCACCGGCCGGTACGGCGGGCCGTAGTAGCGCGAGCTGAGCAGCACCGCCACGTCGGCGTTCATGCCTTGCTTCAGCGACGCCGAGCGGGTCATCGCGTACAGGCAGTTCTCCGACTCCAGCCGGCGCAGCGCCGTACCCTCGTCCCAGCCGTACGCCGAGGTCTTCGGGTCGGGATTCTGCCGGTGGAACGCCGCGATCTGCTCGGCGAGCACGGCGAGCGACTTGGGCTGATCATCGCGGGCGGCCCGGACCGCGAGCGGGCGCACCCACATCATCCCCAGGAAGCGCAGCCGCCACAGCGGGTCGGCGGACGGCGGTTGGCGCCACCACGAGGCCGGGATGCTGCCGACGGTGAACGTCGGGCCGGGCGGCAGACTGACCCGGATCGGCTGCCCGTCCGGCACCGGGTCGGCGGCGCCCGCCCCGCAGCGCGGCGGCACCGGCAGGGCGCGCTGCGCCCCGGTGGGCTCCCGGTAGAGCTCCAGCAGCGCCTCCGGATCGTCGACGGCGACCGGATCGAACGGGAGCACGTGCACGTCGTCGGCTCGCGCCGGTGCCGGGACGACCACGACGAGCACTGCGGCCAGGACGGCTGCAGCCAGTGCGCGAAGCCTCATCGGAGCACCCTCCCACCGTGCGGTGATCGTCCACAATGGCACCTTCCGGTGGTTGTTGTCGGCTCTGCGACGCGGGCCGGTCGCCGCCCCTGGCGGTCGATCGCCCGGCGCGCGGACAGAACGGTCCGGATGGAGGCACATCCCACCATCATCGCGGTGCAGGATGCGCTGGAAGCTGCGCACTCGGAGGTCTTGGACTATGTTACGAAGTCGTCTGCGCGGGGATCGGCATCCCAACCACGCCGAGCCAGTTCCCGAAGGACTCCTCGTGCACGAGGAGTCCAGAAAAGCAGAACCTGGTCACGTTCCGCGGTGTCGAAGGACACCGCGAGTGCAACGGCCCAATGCCTGGCCAAGATCGGTCCGTGTGGCAATGCGGTCACCTCAGCGTGTTGCAGCACGTCGGTGCCGGCCCGCGACGAAAGAGTCAACTCGCTGTCCTCGACCCAGAGGCATACCGACGGCCACCGCATCCGCCTGACGACGCGCAGTGAGTCGCCGTGGGTGAAGTCACGACGATCGACATAGGTAAGCCCGCCGCGTGCCAGCAAGGTCTTGGAAGCCACCACGGGATGATAGGGCTGTAGCCCGAGAGCCTGGCGCCCGTCGGCAAGCCTCAAAGGTTCCGCAGGACCATTCATGGTCAGCTGTACGGATCTGCCGCGATCCGCGCCTGCGGGTGCCGCTGCTGCCGCTCATCGGCCGACGGCTTGTCCCGGCGGCTCATGATCGCTGGCAGACTTCGCCACCATTGCTCGTCGATCGTCAACTGGCGCGTCTCGAACAGTGCCCGCTCGATCGCGTACGGATCGACGGGCCGAGCGGGGCCTCGGCGAGCGACTTCCACAACCTCGTCCGGGAGCCGGACATCGTGAGATTCCACGTAGTGGTCCAGGCCTTCCGGCCAGGTGAAGTGCTCCCCGTCGGTCAGCTCCGTGCTGCCGTTGTGGATGCCGCACACGCGGCAAGCCGAAAATCCAGCGGAAGCTACGAACACTGTCCCCGAACGCAGAAAATCGACCACCACGTCGCGCTCGTCGGCCGGCAAGTCGTCACGGATGAAGTCACGGACATCTGGCCAACCATCCGGCGCGGACGGGTCGTCCCAGTGGCCGACTACTCGCAACATTCTCCGGCTCATTGCATCGGCCTGCTCACGGATCGCAGACTAACTCGAAGACGCCACACCCGAATCGCGCCTTTGTCGACGATGCCCAGCAATCCGGCGAAGGAGCGGCAGCCTGCGAAACGGGGCGTCGCTGTTAGAGCTCGTTGATTCCGGGGGCGACCTCTGGACACCCCGCGGTGCGGTGGGCGCGCCCCGACAGGCGGCGCGGACCATCAGCGTTGTTCACGGCCTCGCCGGCGTCTGGGTCAGTGCGGCTGCTGGCACAGCTCGTGGCCGTCGGGGCAGAGGTAGTAGTCCACGCCCGGCTCCAGGCGCGTCCGCGATTCGATGCGGTAGGTGACAGCCGGGCTGGCCGGTGCCAGCACGATGACGTACGGGGCGTTGTAGTCCCAGCCACCGTCGTAGCCGTTGAAGACGTCAGTTGCCCCGGCCGTGTAGCCGGAGTCGAAGATCGCCTTGTCGGTCGCCGGCAGGTTCACTGTGGCTTGCTCCGCGCGGCCCTCGCGCAGGCCGTCGGCGTGCCCGGCGTCGTACCCTCGGTCGGGCGCCCGTCCCGGCCCGCCGTCCGTCACCCGGCCGGCCCAGAATGTGCCCGCTCCGACCAGTATCAGAAGCACCACTGCCAGCCCGGTCGGCACCCGCATTCGCATGCCTCCATCATGGCCGTCGACGGTCAGGTCGGAGCGGTGTGAATCCGGAGCCTGCCCCCGCCGCGCGGTGGCGCGGCGGGGACTCCGGATCAGCTGGTGATCGTGATCGGTACCGCCGTTGCCTGGCCGCCGGTGGCGGTGATGATGCTGACCGTGGTCGCGGTCCCCGGTGCCGGGGTGGTCGGGCGCAGGTCGAACGCGCCGGTCGCGTCGACCGTGCCCCGGCCGACCACCACGCCCTTGAGGTCGCTGCCGAGCACCGCCACCACCGCCTGGCCGGCCAGCACGTCGCTGGTGCCGCTGATCCGCCATTCGCCGCGGGTGCGGTAGCGGGCGGCCACCGTTGACAGGGTCTCCGCCTGGGCGGTGACGACGACCTGGTCGGTGCTGGTGCCGGAGGGGCCGGTCGCGGTGAGTTCGAAGGTCAGCGGGGCGGCGTTCACCGTGTACGCCGCGTTCGGGCCGGGTGAGGCGGGCAGGGTGAGCAACGGCAGGGTGAAGGTCGGCTTGGCCGTACCCGCGCCGGTCAGCGTGACGGCTGGCCCGGAGAGCTGCCGCCAGGCCAGGGTGTTCGCTCCGAGGGACGCGGAGCCGTCCAGGGTGACGGTCCGCCCGCGCAGGACCGTCTGGTCCGGGCCGGCCGCCGCCTGCGTGCCGGTCGCGGCGCCCACCACGATGGTTGCCGTCGCCGGGCTCGAGACGCCACCCGGACCGGTCGCCACCAGCTGGAACGTGTACGTGCCGGCGGTCGCGGCGACGAAGGTGGGCTTGGCGGTGGTGGCCCCGGTCAGGGTCACCGCGGGCCCGGCCGTCTGCTTCCAGGCCCAGGAGTCGACCACGCCGAGTGAGCCGCTGCCGTCCAGGGTCACGGTCTGGCCGGCGGTGGCCGTGGCCGGCGCGGTCGCCACGGCGACCGGAGCGTCCGCGGTCATGGCCGGACCGGCACCGGTGACCGGCACGGTGGTCGAGCCGCCCTTGGACGAGGTCACCGTGACGGTGGCCGGCGGCGCCATCAGGTCGGTGAACGGCGAGGCCCCCGGCGCGCCGAACCCGGTGACGGTCAGGACGCCGGGGGTGGCGTCGCGGTCGCTGGACTCGGCGGTCACGGTCAAGGTGTGCAGGGTGGCGTCGTACGCGGCCTTCGAGACGGTGACCACGTCGGTCAGCGTGCGGGTACGGCGGGTGGCCGGGCTGTCGCTCAGGTTGGCGACCTCGACACCGGCCGGAACCACGCCGGTCGCCGGCAGCCGGGCGTAGTACCGGCCGTCCTGACCCCGCATCCGGGTGGTACGGAAGCCGGCCGCGCTGTCCCCGGTGACGGCGAGCGCCTGGCCCGCGTCCGAGGTGGCGTACACCTCGATCACGCCCTTGCCGTCGGCGCCGACGGTGTAGGTGGCCTGCGAGACGGTCAGGCCCGAGGTGCCGGCGACCCGGCCCTGCACGCTGAACAGGTCGGTGCGGCCCACCTCGGCGACCACCGCGCCGGCCGCGTCCAGGCGCTCGATCTTGACGAAGTTCGTGCCGTACGGGCTGCCCACGACGCGGTGCTCGACCGCCGGGTTGCCGGTGTACCCGGCCGGGGCGGCCGGGGCCACCGCCGGGTCCCACTTCAGGAACGGGCCGATCCGGCTGTTCAGGGCACCGCCGAAGGCGCCCGGGACGGTGCCGACATCCTCCGTGGAGTTGACCGCGCCGTTGGCCGAGACCAGCTCGTCGATGCCGTACGGGTGGGTGATCCGGTACCGCTCACCGGTCGGCGCGGCGAACCGGATCCGCACCCGGCCGAACACCATCTGGTCGCCCTCCTTGACCGCGTCGGTGGCCCACGCCCCCTCCAGGTCGAGTCCGACCGTCGCCCGGGCTCCGCCGGTCAGCGTGAGCGACGCCCCGGCCAGCTGGTAGAAGAACTCGCCGGGGAAGTTGTCCGGATAGGACACCGGCTGGTCCGGGTTGGGCACCTCGTCGGCCAGGACCGGGCACAGCGGATCGTCGAGGGTCGTGCACGCCTCCAGTCGGAGCCCGGTGGTGTCGCCGTACCAGGCCGGGAAGCCGTGCTCGGCGAGCGGGCCGACCTGGGTCAGGGTGCCCTGCCGGGGGCCGGCCGGGGCGACCGGCACCGCCGAGGCCATGACCGCCAGGGTGGTGGCGGCGACGGTCGCGGAGCCGACCGCGACCAGCACACGCATGGCCGTTCTTCTCATCGATTCTCCTCGGTTTGCGCCGCTCGGCGGGCGCGCACGACGACATCCACCGGGTGGCCCGGCGAGGGTGCGTCAGGGTGGAAGGGCGGCGACCGGCTTCGGGGCGCGGCGGCTCGCACTGATGCGGGTCAATCTATGCGAGTACCCGGGTCCTCACCCTCGGTCACGTCGGCACACCGCTCTGCCGTTCCACCGACCAGTGGCTCAGCTTTCTGATGGCCCCTCTCGCCGCCGGTGTGCTGCACACCCTGCACCGGCCGGCCGCCGGCCACGCCGGGACCCACCACACCGCCGCCCCGGCCCACGAGCACGCGGCCGGCGGACAACAGCACGCCGGGGCCGGCTCCGTCGCCGGCAACCTCCAGCTCGCCCCGGTCGACAGCGGTGGACACGTCGACCACACCGCGATGGCGATCCAGTCCGGACAGACGGACGGCCCGTCGGTACCGACCAACCGCAGCGCATCGGACCGGAGCTCCCTCGCTGACCGGCTCACCGAAATCTCCGGACGCGATGTTCTGCTGACGGTCCCGCTGCTGGCCGGCACCCTGCTGGTGACCGAGATGCTGAGCGGGCTCGCGGCCGGCCGCCGGCGCCGCGCCTGGCGGCTCGAAGCGGAGGACGCCTCGCGGACGCCGGCACCGGCACGGCCACGGCGGCCCCTCACCTCGGCGCTCAGCCGTGGTGCCGTCGCCGCCATCGCACTCGCGGTCGCCGCCCCCGGCCACGGCGCCTTGTTCACCGGCTCATGGGCCGGTGCCGACCAGCACGGCCTGCAGGTGCTGCTGGCCTGCCTGCCGGTGACCGTGGCCGCCGCGCTCGCTTTCACGGGCGCCGTCCGGGCCACCCACGCGGTCCGCGCCGAGCTGCGAGCAGGTCGCGGTCCACGTCGGCCGCTGCGGGCCGCACTCGCCGGTGCGGTCACCCTCGTGGTGGCGGCCACGCCGGTGTTCGTCTCACCGAGTGCGGCCCAGGCCGGGTCCGCGGGCGGGGTCTGCCCGTCCGACGCGCGGGTGATCACCTACGACATTGCCGCCTTCTCGCTGGCCATCCCGCTCAACGGGTGGGGGGACAAGCTGGCCGACGGCGCCGTGTACGCCCTGAAGAACGCCGACGCCCGGGTCGGCAAGGCCCAGCTCACCGCGAACCCGGCGCTGAGCGAGCCGCTGGTGGTCCGGGCCAACGTGGGCGACTGCATCAAGGTCACCATGCGCAACGACCTGGACCACCGGGTCGGCCTGCACCCCGACGGCCTGGTGCAGTTCGACCCGGAGGCCTCCGACGGCGCCCGGGTCGGCCGCAACCCGGACACCACCGTGGCGCCCACCGGATCGGCCACCTACACCTGGTACGCCGACAGGCAGGGCGAGGCCCCGCTCACCGACATCGCCAACATCGACGCCGCCGACGCCGCGCACACCTCGACGCAGGACGGCCTGTACGGCGCGCTCGTCGTCCACCCGCGCGGCTCGACCTGGACCAACCCGACCACCGGCGCCAACCTGCTCGACCCGGCCACCGGCCGCGTGCTGGAGACCCGGCTGTTCGCCGACATCGCCACCCCGTCGGGGGCGCTGCGCTCGTACGCGATGGTGCTGATGGACGAGAACGAGGACGTCCTCGACCGGGACGGCAGGGCGCCGACGTTCCCGTCCACCGGGCTGGCCGACTCCACGTTCGGCATCAACTACCGCTCCGAGCCGCTGCGCAACCGGCTGCGGGCCATCCTGGAGCATCGCGCCGGCAAGACCATCAAGCTGCCCAACGGCAAGACGTTCGCGCCGGGCGACCACTTCTGCGACGGCTACGTGCCGGAACTGGGCAAGGTGGTGGCCGACCCGGGCGCCAAGTGCCTGGGCGAGGAGTCACACCTGCAGTCCTGGGTCTTCGGCGACGAGGGCAAGCTCACCCGGGCCCAGGCCGACGGGTCGGTGACCGTCGACTCGGACAACCTCATCCCCAAGGCGTACGTCGGTGACCCGGTGCAGTTCCACGTCGTGCACCCCGGCGCCAAGGAGACCCACCCGTGGCATCAGCACACCCAGCGCTGGTTCAAGGACCCGAACAACCCTGACTCGCCCCGCAACGACGTGCAGTCCATCGGCCCGGGCGAGGGCTATCGGATGGAGCTCGAGGGCGGTGCCGGCGGCCTGCAGCGCACCGCCGGTGACTCGATCTTCCACTGCCACCTCTACCCGCACTTCGCCCAGGGCATGTGGGGCAACCTGCGGATCTTCGACCGGCTCCGGGACGGTTCGCAGCGCTACCAGGACGGTACGCCGATCACCGGGCTGCGCGAACTGCCCACCCGTACCGGTCAGGCCGCCGCGCCGACCGCCACCCAGCCCGGCTACCCGCTGTTCGTCAAGGGCGACTTCGGGCAGCGGGCCTACCGGGCGCCGTACGCGGTGGTCAAGGACACCTTCGCGGCCCTCCGCCGCCCGGGCGACGCACCCCGCACGCCCACCACGCTGGAAGCCGCCGGCCTGCCGGCGCTGAACGCCGCCAAGCCCGGCAACGGATACATCGACCCGTGCCCGTCCGGCGCACCGACCCGCACCTACCGGCCCCACGTGATCGACGTGCCGATCACCTACAACAGCGCCGGCTGGAAGGACCGGCAGGGCCGGGTGTACGCCGAGGAGTCCCAGGCCGCGGCGGTCCGGGCCGGCACCAGGCCGCCCGATCCGTTCACCATCCGGGCCCGCCTGGGCGAGTGCGTGCAGATCTACACCACCAACGACCTGCACCTCGACGAGGACCCGAACGTGCCGCTGGACCACGTCAACCGCCTCGACGGCGACTTCATGACCGGCGAGGAGACCTCCGAGGTCTCCACCCACGTGCACCTGGTGAAGTTCGACGAGCTCGCCTCCGACGGCACCAGCGTCGGCTGGAACTACACCTCCAGCGCGATGCCCGGGCAGACGTACGGCTACCGCTGGTTCATCGACCAGCCGCTGCGGACGGCCTTCTTCCACGACCATCAGTACGCCAACCTGCATCAGCAGAAGGGGCTCTTCGCAGCGATGCACGTGGAGCCGCCGGACGCGACCTGGCACGACCCCAAGACCGGCGTGGCCACCGACGGCACCGGCACCGTCGCCGACATCCGGTCCGAGAGCGGGCCCGACTTCCGCGAGATCAGCGTGTTCCACCAGGACCGCATCCCGATGTGGAAGAACAACGGCAGCGGCGCCCCGGTGAACGCGCCGCCCGAGGTCGACGACTACGGCGCCGACCAGGGCGGGTACGCCCTCAACTACCGCAACGAGCCGTTCCAGATCCGGACCGCTCCCGGCGCGAGCGGTGCCAAGGGCGACCCGGCGTACGTGTACTCCTCCGCGGTGCACGGCGACCCCTCGACGCCGGTGTTCCAGGCGTACTCCAAGGATCCGGTGATCGTGCGCAACGTCGACGGCGCGCACGAGGAGGTGCACACCTTCAACATCCACGGCCACCGGTGGCTGAACGAACCGGACAACGCCTCCTCGACCATCGTCGACACCCAGAGCCTGGCGCTGGCCGAGTACTACAACTACGAGGTGAGCGGCTCCACGGTGAAGAAGAAGCCGCGGTCCACACCGGAAACCGCCAAGCACGCCAGGAACGAGTCCGCGAACGGCGCACCCAGCATCCTGGCCAACGGCGCCGGACCTCCCGGCGACTATCTCTACGGCTCCACCCCGCTGGACGACCAGTGGCTGGGCATGTGGGGCATCTTCCGGGTGCCCGGCGGCAAGACCGCCGACCTGCAGCAGCTGCCCGACCAGAAGGCCCCCGGCGGCAACGGCACGGTGTGGCCGGCACTGAAGCCCGGCGATCCGC
The DNA here is from genome assembly GCF_053603475.1 of Actinoplanes sp. NPDC004185. Taxonomy (NCBI): domain Bacteria; kingdom Bacillati; phylum Actinomycetota; class Actinomycetes; order Micromonosporales; family Micromonosporaceae; genus Actinoplanes; species Actinoplanes sp. NPDC004185. The sequence goes on from NZ_JBSGFR010000040.1 coordinate 49,211, forward strand.
TCAACACCACCCCGCCCAAGGTCGTCAAGACCTGCCCGGCGCAGTCGACTGCCCGCAAGTACGACGTCGTGGCCATGACCCGGGACATCGTCTACAACCCGGCCGCGGGCGACCACGACCCCGCCGGTGCGCTGTACGTGCTGGCCGAGCATGAGGCGGCGGTCCGGGCCGGCACCCGGCCGGCCGAACCGCTGAACCTGCGGGCCAACGCGGGCGACTGCCTCGAGGTGACACTGACCAACAAGCTGCCCTCCGGGGGCCTGCCGGCCCACACCGGAGACGTGCCGCTGCCGGCCGACGCGCCGTTCCCCGCCGGGAAACGCGTCTCCCTGCACGCCGGCCTGGTCGAATACCTGGCGACCAGCGCCGACGGGGCGACCGTCGGGTACAACTACGACCAGACCGTCGGGCCGGGCCAGAGCATCACCGCATACTGGTACGTCCCCGAGGAACTGGCCGGCAGCACCACCATGCTCGCCGACTTCGGCGACCGCCGAGGCCACCGCCACCACGGCCTGTTCGGCGGCCTGCTGATCGAGCCCAAGGGCTCCACCTGGACCGACCCGGCCACCGGCGCGGCCGTGGTCACCGGTGACCGGGCGGTCATCAAGTGGACCGACGCGAGCGGCACGGCCCGGGCCTTCCGGGAGTACGCCCTGCACTGGCAGGACGGCCTCAACCTGCGAACACCGTCCGGGGCGGCGATCCCGCCCGCCGGTGATCCGGAGGACCCGTACGAGCTGGGCAACCGTGGCGTCAACTACCGGACCGAACGGTTCGCACCCCGGCTGGCCCGGGACCCGGCCCAGTCCAACGTCCTGAGCTCGGCCGTCCACGGCGACCCGGCCACTCCGGTGCTGCGGGCGTACCCCGGAGACCCGGTCAAGCTGCGGCTGCTGATCGGCAGCGACCGCGGGCGGGCGCACAGCTTCATGCTGAGCGGCCACGGCTGGAACTACCAGGCGGCCGATCCGGCGTCCACTGTGGTCAGCACGAGAGGGCTGCTGCTGGCCAGCCAGGCGGCGTCACTCGACCTGGTCGGCGGCGCGGGCGGTCCGCGGGCCGCGACGGGGGACTTCCTGTTCCGCGACGGCAATCAGGTGAACCAGACCAACGCCGGGTTGTGGGGTCTGCTGCGGGTGCACAGCAGTACGCAGCCGGACCTGCTGCCACTGCGCTGACCGGCGCCACATATCGCAAGCGGGGAGTGCTGCCACGGCAGCGCTCCCCGCTTGTGACCTACGGCGTGAGCGTCACCGTGACCGTCCGGGTGTAGAAGTCGCGAGCCGCGGTGCCCTGCTCGCGTGGCCCGTAGCTCGACTCCTTCTCCCCGCCGAACGGCGCGTGGAAGTCCACCCCCGTGGTCGGCGCGTTGACCTTCACCATCCCCACGTCCAGCCGGTCCGTCAGCGTCAGCGCCGCCCCCAGATTCTGCGTGTACACAGCCGCGACCAGTCCGTGCCGCACGTTGTTGGCCGTCTGCGCCGCCGCCTCCGCTGACTCCGCGGACAGCACCACGCACACCGGCCCGAAGTACTCCTCGGTCAGCAGGTCATCGCCGGCCGGCACATCTGCCAGCACCGTCGGCGCCTGGAACCAGCCGTCGCCGGAAGGCTGCCGGGCACCCGTCAGCACCTTGGCACCCCCGGCTTCCGCACGCTGCACCGCCGTCCGGATGGCCTCGCGGGGCCGGGACTCGATCAGCGGGCCCACCACCGTCGACGGATCCGCCGGGTCGCCCACGGTCAGCGCCTCGACGGCCGCGGCCAGTCGCTCCGCGAACGGCGCGGGATCGCCGACCACGATCACTCGGCTGGTCGCGGTGCATTTCTGTCCGGCGTACCCCATCGCCGCGGCCGCGATCGCCGTTGCCGCCGCTTCCTGGTCCGCGTCCGGTAGGACGATGGCGGCGTTCTGGCCGCCCATCTCGCATTGCACCGGGATGCCGCGGGTGACCGCCCGCCGCGCGACCGCCTGCCCGGCCGCAACCGAACCGGTGAACGAGACCGCATCCGCCGTGTCGACGATCGCCTCGCCCGTGCCGCCGAGGCCGGTCAGGACCGTCAGCACGCCGGGCGGGAGCGCTCCGGCGAACAACTCGGCCAGGCGCAGCGCCACTGCGGAGGACTGCGGGGCGGGCTTGAGGAGCACCGTGTTGCCGAACGCCAGAGCCGGTGCGGCCTTCCAGAGGGGGATCGCCACCGGGAAGTTCCAGGGGGTGATCAGGCCGACGACCCCGTGCGGGCGGCGGCGGGTGTGCAGCAGCGACACGCCGTCGGCCGGGGGATACACCTCGCCCTCGGGGTGCAGGGACTGCTGGGCGAAGTAGCGCAGGATGGCCACGCCGCGGCCGATCTCGGCGCCCGCCTCGCCGCGGGGCTTGCCGACCTCACGGACCACCAGGTCGGTCAGTTCGGCGGTCGCGGCCACCACCGCCTCGGCGCAGGCGTGCAGAGCGGCCGCCCGGGCGTGCGCCGGCTGGCGTGCCCAACCGGTCGCCGCGTCCCGGGCTACGTCGGCCGCTGCGGCCACCGTGTCCGGCTGTGTGTCGGGTACGCGCACAACCACGTCCGACGGCGCTTGCGGGGAGACGCTCTCGATCGTGGTCACGCTTGTCCCTTTCCCGTGGTGGCCTCGCCGGCCGCGACGACGGAGCCGACCGCGACGACGGAGTTGGTCAGTGTCCCGAGTTCCGCCGACGTTATCTCGATCGTGTCTCCGGGGTGCGTGGTGAAGTCGGCGTCCGGCACCACCCCGGTGCCGGTCAGCAGCACCACACCCGCCGGGAAGGTCAGCGCCCGGAACAGCCAGCCGGCCAGGTCCGTGAAGCCGCGGGCCATCTCCGCCGTCGACGTCGTACCGGTGTAGACCTCCTTGCCGTCCCGCAGCACCCGCAGCCCGATCTGGAACGGGCCCGGACCGGCCGCCCAGCTCGGCACGATCGCCGGGCCCACCGCGCAGCAGCGGTCGTAGATCTTCGCCTGCGGGAGGTAGAGCGGGTTCTCGCCCTCGATCGACCGGCTGCTCATGTCGTTGCCCAGGGTGTAGCCGAACACCTCGCCGGCCGCGTTGAGGACCAGGCCGACCTCGGCCTCGGGGACGTCCCAGCCGGAGTCGGCGCGGATCCCGACGGCGTCGCCGTCGCCGACGACCCGCCACGGGCTGGACTTCAGGAAGAGCTCGGGGCGGTCGCTGTCGTAGACCTGGTCGTAGAGGGAGCCGTGCCCGGACTCCTCCTTACGGCCGTCGCGGCTGCGCAGGTACGTGACCCCGGCCGCCCACACCTCCTGCTCGTCGACGGGGGGCAGCACTTTCTGCCCGGGCATGACGCCGTGGGTGTCGCGGGCGGCGGCCTCGACCACGGCGCGGGCCTGGTCGAGCGGTACGGCGAGCAGGCCGGCGAGCGTACCGTCGAGCTCGCCCCACCCGCCGTCCTGGCACACCGCCCAGCGCGAGGTGTCGCCGTCGCGCAGGTGGTGAATGGAGATCGGCATTGGCTATCCTCGGTGTGTAGTAATGCGGGAAAAATGTGCGGTTACCCTCTGCAGGTGCCGGTCCGGCATTTCGAAGGGACTATCGACATGCCCCGTGTGGTACCGGCGGTCATCCGCGCACTCGACATCCTCGAACTCTTCCTGGACCGCCCCCAGCTGTCGGCGCGCGAGGTGATGGAGCGGCTCGACCTGCCCCGCACCACCGTTCACGAGCTGCTCGTCACGCTCGAGGCCCGCTCGTACCTGATCTCCGTACCCGGGCAGCCGGTGCAGTACCGGCTCGGCATGCCTTTGTTCCAGCTCGGCGCGGCCTTCGCCGGCCGGCTCGACCTGGTCCGCGAGGCGCAGAGCGTCGCGCGGGACGTCGGCGCCGCCTGCAACGAGGCCGTCCACGTGGCTGTGCTCGACGGCCCCGATGTCATCTATCTGGTCAAGGTCGACAGCACGCACCCGGTCCGGATGGTCTCGGCGGTCGGGCGGCGGTTGCCGGCCCACTGCACGGCGGTCGGCAAGATCCTGCTGGCCGACCTCGATCAGGCCGCCCTGGACGCCGTGCTGACCAAGGGCACCCTGTCCGGCATGACGCCGGACAGCATCACCGACCCGGACCGCCTGCGGGCCCATCTCGAACGCGTACGGGCCGAGGGCATCGCGGTCGACATCGGCGAGTCCGACAGTGCCATGCGCTGCGTCGGCGCGGCGATCCGCGACCATTCCGGCGCCGTCGTCGCCGGGATGAGCATCTCCGCACCGATCATCCGCTGGACCCCGCAGACGCAGGTGGAGTGGACCGAGCTGGTGCGCGAGGGCGCGGCCACGCTGTCCGTCCGGATGGGATACCGGGCCCGCTCGCACTGACCGGCCCGCCGGTACCGACCGGCTTGCCCGTTCCGCTCCGAAATCGCATCGAAACATTGACACCTCTCGCGGTGGTCCTCTAGCGTCGCGTCCACTCGATACGATATCTCGAACTGAGTTCGAAATCTCGAACGGCGGTGCCCGTGACTTTACTGGATCTCGACGTCAGCGCCGCCCCGACCCGGTCGCCGCTCGCCGTCCGCGAGGTCCTCGGCCACCGGCATCAAGACACAGCGGGAGCCACGCCTTCGGCGGCGGCGGTGCGAGGAGACGGAGGAGGCGAATGTCCATGGACAAACCGGCCTGGTCCCGGCGCGGCTTTCTGGGGATGGGGGTGGGGGTGCTCGGCGCAGCCGGTCTGGCGGCGTGCGGGGACACCTCCGACACACCCGCCAAGGTGCAGCCGGAGGTTCCGCAGGGGCTGATCGACGCCGCGGCGTCGATGAAGGGCTCCTCGATGGGGGTGCTGTCGCAGAAGCTCTACTCGACGGCGGCGAACGAGGCGCTCGACAGCTCGATCGCCAAGTTCGCCAGCGCCACCGGTACGAAGATCGAGAACAGCCTGGTCCAGGCGGACGCCGGTGACGTGGTGGCCAAGATCGACGCCGAGGTCAAGGGCGGCGTGGCGCGCGACCTGGCGTTCATGACCGACTCGCGGTTCGTGGCGCAGTTCCAGGCGCTGGGCGACCTGGAGGACGTGACGGACGTCGTCAAGGCGCTGACGGCCCAGTACGGCGAGCCCTGCGCGGAGGCCAAGAACTTCTGCGTCTTCGACGGCAAGTGGTTCGCGATCCCGTACCACTTCATCGGGATCGGGTCGTTCCTGCGCAAGGACTGGATGCAGGACAAGGGCATCACTCCCAAGGAGGGCTACAGCTGGGAGGAACTGCGGGACCTGTGCCTGGCGATCTCCGACCCGGCCAAGCGCCGGTACGGCTGGGGCATGACCGTGAACCGGTCCGGCGACGCCAACGGCATGATCGAGGCCCTGATCAACTCGTACGGCGGGGCGATCGCCTCCAACGACGGCAGGAAGGTCACCTTCGACACCCCGGAGACGGTGCAGGCGGTGACGTTCCTGGGTGACATCTACACCAATCCCAAGTTCAAGCCGATGCTGCCGCCGGGCGTGGCCAGCTGGACCGACACCAGCAACAACGAGAACTGGCTGGCCGGGATCCTCGGCTACACCCGCAACCAGTTCAGCGTCTACGCCGACTCCCGGACCAAGAAGAACCCCGTCCACGAGAACACGTACGTCTTCTCCGACTGCACCGGGCCGGCGACCGACCAGCCGCTGCTGCTCGGCCAGTCCCAGGGCTTCGTCGTCTTCAAGGGCGCCAAGAACCCCGGGCTGGCCAAGCTGCTGGCGCAGTACCTGGTCAGCGCGCCCGCGCTCGCCGGGGTGGCCAAGGAAGCGCCCGGCCTGGTCATGCCCGCCTGGCAGAAGGTCTGGGACGCCGACCCGTTCTTCACCAGCGGCGACCCGGCGTTCCCGATGCTCCGCAAGATCACTGAGCTGTCGCTGCCCCTGAAGACCAAGAACGGGCTCACCTTCCCGCAGAAGGCCAGCGCGGGCCAGCAGGCCGTCGGCGGGGCCTACGTCCTGACCGACATGATGCAGCAGGTTGTTCAGGGGACGGCGCCCGCGCAGGCCGTGAAGGCCGCGCACGCGAAGATGGTGCAGATCTTCACCCAGCAGGGGCTGCCGCAGTGAGCTCGGTCCGTTCCGCGCCGGCCCCGGCCAAGCGAGCACCCTCGCCGCCGGGGCCCGGCTCCCTGACCACGATCCAGCGGCGGCTGGGACGCGACTGGCGGCTCGCGGCGCTGTTCCTGGCGCCCACGGCCCTGCTCGTCGGCGGTCTCGTGCTCGTGCCGATCGCCCGGTCGGTCATCACGAGCACCACGGAACGGCACGGCCAGGACAGCGTCTTCGTCGGCCTGGGCAACTACTCCGCCCTCATCGGCGACCAGCAGTTCCACACCGGCGTGGTCAACTCGTTCGTCTTCACCGCGTACGCCGAGATCTTCAAGGTGGTGCTCGGGCTGGCCGCGGCCCTGCTGCTGCACCAGCGGCGGCGCGGCCGGGCCGTGCTGGCCGGGCTGCTCCTGGTGCCGTGGGTGGTGCCGACCGTGGTGACGGCGTTCAGCTGGCGCGCGCTGCTCGACCCGATCTTCGGCAGCGTCAACACCCTGCTGACGTCCTCCGGGATCGGGCCGCTGCTGGCCGACCTGCACCTGGTCGACAGCTGGCCCGCCGGCTGGCTGTCCGACCCGTCGCTGGCCATGCCGTCGGTGATCCTGGTCAACGTCTGGAAGGGCGTGCCGTTCTTCACCGTCTGCTTCCTCGCGGGACTGAAGGCCATCCCGGCGGAGCTGTACGAGGCGGCGACCATCGACGGCGCCTCGACGTGGCAGCGGTTCGTCAACGTGACGCTGCCCGGGCTGCGCCACGTGATCACCGTGACAGTGACCCTGTCGTCGATCTGGACCTTCAACAACTTCGACCTCATCTGGTTGCTGACCCAGGGCGGGCCGGGGGACGTGACCGCGCCGTACGTGCTCGTCGCGTACTCCAAGGCGATCCTGCAGTTGCAGTACGGCGCCGGGGCGGCGGTCACGCTGGTGATGCTGCCGGTCATCGGCGCACTGGTGTTCGTCCTGGTCCGGCTGCTGCGCCAGGACAGCGGCAGCCCCCTGCCGCCGCGTACCCGCACGACGCGGTGGCTCGCCGCGGCCCGGTGGGCCGGCCCGGCCCGCAAAGCACTGCCGTGGGTCGTCACGGCGGTCGTCACCGGGCTGCTGGCCTGGGCGTCACCCCACATCTTCTGGAAGGCGGCGGTGATCCTCGGGCTGTTCCTGCTGATCGCGGCGGCCGTCGGCCGGGTGGTCACGACCCTGCGCTCACGAGGCGGCAGCCGGTCGTCGGCACTGGTGTCCGGCGCGGGGTCCGCTGTCGCGATCGCCGGGCTGCTGGCCTTCGTGCTCGGACCGCTGTACTGGATCGCCGTCACGGCGTTCAAGTCCGAGGGCCAGGTCGTCACCCGCGAGCACGACCTGTGGCCGACGCCGTGGACCCTGGACCAGTTCGGTGCCCTGTTCACCAACCAGCCGTTCGGCCGCTGGTATCTCAACACGCTGCTGGTGTCCGCGGCCTCCACCACGGTCGCCCTGATCTGCGCCGCCCTGGCGGGCTACGCGCTGGCCCGGCTGCGGTTCCGCGGGGCGCAGGGCTTCACCGTCACGGTGCTGCTCACGTACGTGATGCCGGGTGCGCTGCTGTTCATCCCGCTCTACCAGATGCTCATCGGCGTACGGCTCACCGACTCGTTGTGGTCGCTGGTGGTCACGTACCCGACGTTCACGCTCCCGTTCGCCACCTGGCTGCTGGTGGGGTACTTCTCGTCGATACCGGTGGAGCTGGAGGAGGCCGCGCTGGTCGACGGCTGCACCCGCCTGCAGGCGTTCGGCCGGGTCGTGCTGCCGCTGGCCAAGCCGGGACTGCTGGCGGTCGCGCTGTTCACCCTGACCAACGCGTGGAACGAGTTCCTGTTCGCCTTCGTGTTCATCACCAAGGACGAGTACAAGACCCTCCCGGTCGGGATGCAGTCGATGATCGCCGGCGACGTCGTTCCGCAGGGACAGCTCGCCGCGGCGTCGCTGCTGGTCAGCATCCCCGTGGTGATCATGTACGCGTTCGGGCAGCGCTTCCTGACCGAGGGCCTCACCGCGGGGGCGGTGAAGGGCTGACCTGCTTCACTCGCATTCCGGGTCGTCCGGCAGGTCGATCAGCGCGGCTTTGTCGTCGAGGAAGTCGCGGAAGCCGATCGGCCAGTGCACCGGCGCCGGGAACAGGCCGGGCTGGGGCTCGACGGCCAGCGCCACCCGGACCAGGACGTCCGCGACCGCCGGTGGCACCGACCGGCTGTCGCGGGCGTCCAGCAGCAGGGACCGCTCGGTTTCGCCCAGGGAGTTCCAGGCGTCCTCGAACTGCTCCATGGTCCCACCGTAGGACGGCGCCGAGGGCTGCAGAGCCGCTTCGCCCGGAGCGGCGAATTACGCCGACGTAGTTCGTTTGAGCTGGTAGCGGCCTTGATCGACAGGACGTAGCGTCGGCTGGGTGGAGCCCAAGGTCCAGTACGCGATGCAGACGGCGGACGGCGCGTGGCGCGTCGAGATCGTCAAACGCGGGCGGACCCAGTGGTACCGGGTCGTGCACGAGGACAACGTCCTCGACTGGCTGAGCATCGCCGCGGTCCAGCGGATCCTCGGCGAGGCCGGCATCGACATGGCCGACCTCGGTGAGGCCGCCGCCTAGGAGCAGCGTCCGGCCTCACCACTGTCACGGTGCCGGCGTCAGCTCCCACCCGGTGTAGACCGTGTCCGACTCCGAGCCGTCCGCGGTGCGGGCGCGGGCCTGGACCTCCAGGTATTCCCCGGTGAGAGTGTGCCGGAAGGTCGCGTTGCCGTTCTCGTCGGCCCCGATGACCTGCTCGGTCTCGCCGAAGTCGAGCGAACAGACGAACTCGGCGACCGCCGGCGAATCGGTGCGCAGGACGATCGTGACGTGACGGTGGTGGCGCCGTAGCCGTCGGCATCCGCATCGACGGTCGTCGCCGGGCCGTCGTTGAACCGGTAGGTGAACGAGGCCGTGCCGGGCACGGCACTCCAGAAGCGGATCGTCCGCGGCACACCGGGCCCGGCGTCCGCGTTCTGGTCGAGAACCTTGGGAGCACGGTCGATGACGGTGAACGAGTACGTCGTCTCGGCCGAGCGGTTGCCGGTGCGGTCGATCGCCTGGACGGTGACGACGCTCGTGCCGTACCGGTCCGGGGTGATCTCCACCGTGGCCCGGCCCCCGCGGCCCGCCGGCACTTCGAGCAGGCCGGTCGACTCCGACGAGTAGCGGAACTTCACCACGTCCTTGTCGCCGCCGGCCACGGCGAAGGTGAACTTCCCGGTGACTCCGGCGCCGCCGCCGGGCTTCCCCTCCGGATAGTCGGCAGAGGTCACCGTCGGCGGGTGCGGCCGGGTGGTGTCGACGGTGAAGGTGCAGATGGGCGACCAGGCGGACACGGCGTCGGTCGCGCGGGCCTTCAGGTGGTATCGGCCGCCGTCGACGAGCGTGGACGGGACCGTGGTGAACACCGTGCCGGGGTGGGCCAGCGCGGGCGACGACCAGGCGCTCCGCTGCGCCGGAGCGCCGGCCGGCCACACGACGAACTGCGGGGTCACCGCCTCGCCCTGGACCACGCCCAGATCAGGATCGGCGAAAGCGGCGGTGATTTGGGGAGTCGTGGTGCCGACAAAGATGCCGCCGGGCTCGCAGGCGAGCCCCCTACGGAGGGGATACGACAGATCCGGTCAGCAGTGGCGGGTGGCACTTACGCTCGGGGCGTGGACCGACAGCGAGAGACCACCGACCCGGCTGCGCTGCTGGTGCTGGCCCGGGACCTCAGGACCGCCGCCGTCATCGCCGGTCGCGCCGACGTCGTCGCCAAGGTCGACGAGGTCATCCTCCTGATAGCCGGCCAGCAAGCCCGGACAGCGGGCCAGGCGGAGCCGGCCGCCGGCGAACGGGACAGCGACAAGGCCAACACAGTCGTCCGGATCCTCGACGGCCTCGGCTTCTGACGGTCCCTCGGCGTCACCGTCCGTTCCTGGCCGGGGATCGCAGGGCGGCCCGCCCGATCAGCGCGATGAACAGCGCCGAGTGGGCCATCAGCAGGGTGAACAGCGCCAGGATGCCGGCGGTCGCGAAGCTGACGCCGAGGGCCACGGTCAGTGCCGCGGGGATGAAGAGGGCTGCCGCGGTGATCCCCCGGAGGACGCCGGAAACCCCGCGCCACACCAGGATCGTGCCGGCCACCGTCACCGCCAGCCTGCCCGACCCCGGCCGCAGCTCAGCAACCCACTGCGGAGGCGGCCCTTGCGTACGCGCAAAAGGTCAGTGAAGATTGAGTCAATGGAAACTGAGCGGAATTCTCTGCGGGAGCGGGCGCGGGTCCATGCCGCGCTCGGTGACCCGGCCCGGCTGGCCATCGTCGACGCGCTGAGCCTCGGTGACGCCTCGCCCGGCGAGATCGCCCAGGACCTGGGGATGCCCAGCAACCTCGTCGCCCACCACGTCAAGGTGCTGGCCGAGGCCGGGCTGCTGGAACGCACCCGGTCCGAGGCTGACCGGCGGCGCACGTACCTGCGCCTGCGGCCCGGCGCCCTCGCCCGGCTGACGCCGCCCCGCCTGCCGGACACCGCCCGGGTCGTGTTCGTGTGCACCCACAACTCGGCGCGTTCCCAGCTGGCCGCCGCCCTGTGGGCGGACCGCACCCACCGGCCGGCCGCGTCGGCCGGCACCCATCCGGCCGAGCGGGTGCACCCGCGCGCGGTACGGGTCGCCCGCCGGCACGGGCTGCGGCTCGATCCGGCCGCGACCGCGCACGTCAGCGACGTCGTGACCGACGACGATCTGATCATCGCGGTCTGCGACCGCGCCCATGAGGACCTGACGGCGACGGTACGGCCCCAGCTGCACTGGTCGGTCCCCGATCCGGTACGCGTCGACACCGACGCGGCCTTCGAGGACGCCTACACCGACCTGGCCGGCCGCATCGAACGCCTCGCGGCATGACCGGCACCGCGACCTGGCGTCGGCTCCTCGCCGAGTTCGTCGGCACCGCCCTGCTCGTGACGGCCGTCGTCGGCTCGGGCGTCATGGCGACCACGCGGTCGCCGGACGACGTCGGCCTGCAACTGCTGGAGAACTCGGTCGCTACCGCGTTCGCCCTGGCCGCGCTGATCCTGACGTTCGGGCCCGTCTCGGGCGCACATCTCAACCCGGTCGTCTCGGCCGCCGACTGGTTCCTCGGACGCCGTACCGGGACCGGCCTGACCGCTGCCCAGCTGAGCGGATACGCCCTGGCCCAGACCGGGGGAGCGATCGTCGGCTCGGTCCTGGCCAACCTGATGTTCGACCTGGCCGCAGTGCACTTCTCCGGCCAGGAGCGTGCCGCCGGGCACCTGTGGCTCGGCGAGATCGTCGCGACCGCCGGGCTGATCCTGCTGATCTTCGCGCTGGCCTGGTCCGGCCGGGCGGCGGTGGCTCCGGCCGCGGTCGGCGCGTACATCGGCGCCGCGTACTGGTTCACCAGCAGCACCAGCTTCGCCAACCCGGCCGTGACGATCGGCCGGGCGTTCACCGACACCTTCGCCGGGATCGCCCCGGCGTCGGTGCCCGGATTCGTGGTCGCGCAGCTCATCGGTCTCGCCGCCGGGACCGGCCTGCTGCTCGCCCTGTATCCCGACGTCGGCGCGACCGCCGGCGACGTGGTCGTCCCCGACACCGCCGAGGAGTCCGTCCGATGAGCAAGCCCAGCGTCCTGTTCGTCTGCGTGCACAACGCCGGCCGTTCCCAGATGGCCGCCGGCTGGCTGCGCCACCTGGCCGGCGACCGGGTCGAGGTCCGCTCGGCCGGCTCCGCGCCCGGCGACGCGATCAACCCGGCCGCCGTCGAGGCCATGGCCGAGGTCGGCATCGACATCACCGGCCGGCGGCCGAAGAAGCTCGAGTGGGAGACCGCCGAGAGCAGCGACGTCATCATCACCATGGGTTGCGGTGACGCCTGCCCGATCTTCCCGGGCAAGCGCTACGAGGACTGGAAGCTGGAGGACCCGGCCGGCCAGGGGGTCGAGGCGGTGCGCCCGATCCGCGACGAGATCAGGACCCGGGTCGAGAAGCTGCTCGCCGAGTTGGTCCCGGCGACCTGACCGGCTTGCCCGGCGGGTTACGGCGCCGACCATCGCCACCCGCCGGTGCGCTACCTGCCCGTCCGCGGGGCGCCGGCGGTGACCGGGGTGCGGGGGCCGGTGTGGTCGTCCGGGGCGGGCGCGAAGGGATCGCCGTACTGGCGCATCGCGCTACGGGCGTGGACCTGCTGGAAGGTGGTCACCCGTTCCGATCGGCCGCGGCCCAGGAAGCTGACCGCCCAGTGCAGCACCGCGGACACCCGGTTCTTGAAACCGACCAGGTAGAACAGGTGCACCACCAGCCAGATCAGCCAGGCCGGGAAGCCCGACAGGCGCAGGCCGCCGATGCTCGCCACCGCCGAGAAGCGGGAGATCACCGCGAGGCTGCCCTTGTCGAAATAGTGGAACGGCTGCCCGCCCGGCCGGCCCGCGAGGCGGCGCTTGATCTGACCGGCCGCGTGCCGTCCGCTCTGGATCGCCACCTGGGCCACCCCGGGCAGCTGCTTCCCGTCGTCACCGGGCAACGCCATCAGGTCGCCCACGACGAAGATCTCCGGGTGGCCCGGTACGGTGCCGTCCGGCTCGACGTGGATGCGTCCGGCCCGGTCGGTCCGGGCGCCGGTGACCTCGGCCAGCCGGCGGGCCAGCGGCGGGGCGGACACCCCGGCGGCCCAGACCTTGGTCATCGCGGGGATGCGCTCGGGGCCGCGTACGGTCTCGACGTCGATGCCGGTCGGGTCGACGCCGACGACCTTCGTGTTCAGCTCCACCTCGACGCCGAGCTGGTGCAGCTCGCGCAGCGCGCGGGTGGACAGCCGGTCGCCGAAGGTGCTGAGCACCGCGCCGACCGCGTCGACCAGCACGACCCGGGCCCGGTGCGGGTCGATGTGCTGGTACTGGCCGGGCAGCGTGCGGTGGGCCAGCTCGGCGATCTGACCGGCCATCTCGGTGCCGGTCGGGCCGGCGCCGACGATGACGAAGGTCATCCAGCGCTCGATGTCGGCCGGGTCGGTCTGCAGGTCGGCGATCTCGAACGCGTGGAAGATCCGGGCCCGCAGCTCCAGGGCGTCGTCCACACTCTTCATGCCGGGCGCGTCCTCGGCGAAACCGTCGTTGCCGAAGTACGACTGCGAGGAGCCGGCCGCGAAGATCAGCGTGTCGTAGCCGACGGTGTAGGACACACCCGGGCCGGCCACGTCGACAGTCCTGGCCTCGACGTCCACGTCCCGGACCCAGCCGAGCCGGACGTCGACGTTGCGCTGCTTGCGCAGGATCTCGCGGATCGGCGGCGCCACCTCACCCTCGGAGAGGATCCCGGTGGCGACCTGGTAGAGCAGCGGTTGGAACAGGTGGTACGTGGTGCCGTTGATCAGAGTCACGTCCACATCGGCGTGCCGCAGCGCCTTGGCGGCGAAGAGCCCGCCGAATCCCGCTCCGACGATGACGACCCGGTGCCTCTGCGCAGTTCCTGACATTGTCAATTCCACCTCTCGTTCGGTAGAACGCCGTGGACCGGCGGCTACTGCCCGAAAGTGGTCCCGCTGCGGTGTGATCTGCCGAACGGGGCGGTGGGTCAGGCGCGGCCGGCGCGGGTGCGAGCGGCCGGGGCCGGTGCGAAGCGGGTGAATCCGCTGTTGCGGGTGCGCCGGACCGGGGACGGCGTGGTCACCGTCGGAGCCGGCGGGGTGGAGAACACCGGCTGGGAGGGCTTGCTCGGCGCGACGGCCGGGACCGGCGGCGGGGCCGGGGCCGCCGCGGTCGGCGGCAGGTTCGGGGCCGGCGGTGGCGGGGCGGTGTAGCTGCCGGTGGGCTCGTCCGGGCCGCGGGTCCAGCCCGGCCGGTACGTCAGCACGACGCCCGAGACAGCGCAGATGGCCAGTACGCCCATCAGGATCATTGTTTGCGTCATCCCGCCACGACCTTCCGCTCCACGCCCGAGCCGTTGGTTATCTAACCAATGACGGTAGCAGTGCATGTGTCTTCAACCAATTGCCCGAGCCGACGGGGGTCGGATTCGATCGGAGTGGCCCTATCCTTGGGCGCGTGACGTCTTCCACGCCGGAGGCCGGCTTCGGCGGCTACCTCAAGGAAGCGATCCAGGCTGCGCGGTTCCCGACGCCGACGCACTTCGCCCGGGCGGCCGGTACCGATCCGTCCGTTGTGCTGCGCTGGCTCAGCGGTGAGCAGCGGCCCACCATCAGGTCCATCGAGCGGATCGCGCCCGTGCTGGGCCGCGGCATCAACGAGATCGTGGTGGCCGCCTATCCCGACCGGGTCGGCGGACCGCCGCCGGCACCACCGGTCACCCCGGCGATCGTGCACGAGCTGGGCCGGATCCTCGCCCCGGACTCACCCATCCCGGAGGCCGACCGCAAGGCGCTGGAGGCGGTGCTCGACCGGATGCTCGACCCGTACCGGAAGGTCCTGCGCCGGCGCCGGTCGGCGTGACCGTCACGATCAGCTTGCCGGGTGTCGCGCCCGGGCACGGATGTCCGTAATCTCGGACCATGACTGAGCGGGCCCGCGCCGATCATGGGTCCACCGTGGGCGGACTTCATCTCCAGCTGAGCAAGCTGCTGCTCGGCTCCCTGACCGCCGCGGTGGCCGCCACCGGCGCGCTCATCATCACCGTGATCGTCGGGATGCCGCCCGGGCATCCGCCGCCGCCCCCGCCCGGCGGCATGCCTCCGCCGCCCCCGCTGACGTCGCTCGCGGTCTTCCCGGTGATCACCGGGTTGTTCGTGCTGGCCTGGCTCGCGGTCGTGGTGGCGTTCTCCCGCGACCAGATCCTGCGCCGGATCGAGCAGCTGCACGACGGCCCGGTGACCGGCGGGAGGCAGTTCGACGAGGTCCTCGCCGAGCTGCGGGCGCAGCTCGCCGCCGACCGCGAGCGGGAGCTGCAGGTGCTCGAGGAGCGCATCGCGGAGCTGACCGAGGAGTACGGCGAGCAGCGCGAAACCGACGGCTACCTCAACGGTATGCGCGTGGCGACGGGCGAGGAACCCGTATCGGCGAAGGTGCACTCGATCCGCCGGACGCCGCCGCAGCGCTGACGCTCCCCGGTGACAGCGTTGACGCCCCAGGTGATTCGAGCGCCTCGTCCGTTTCCGGGGCCCTTCCGGCGGGGTACAGGGAGATCAGGAACATCCCCGAGCCGAAGGGTCAGCGAAGATGGTGACCGTACGTCTGTGCACCACCCGGTCCGTGTCCGCCCGGCGGCAGGAGGTGCGGCGATGAGCCACGTCGCGAACCCCGCCACCGTCGACGAGTGCCTGCGCGTGGGCGCCGGCTTCTCGCAGGGTGACCGGAACTGGATCGCCGAGCAGTTCGGCACGCTCGACGCCCGCCTCGCCGGATTCCACGCCGACACCACCGAGCTGGAGGTGTCGGTCAAGGACCGCGAGGCCCCGGGGCAGAAGGTGACCCTGGAGTGCTGGATCGCGGGCCGGCAGAAGGTCGTCACCACCTCCTCCGAGGAGGACCTGCACGCCGCGCTCAACGACGTGCGCGACGACCTGCGCCGCAAGCTCAACGACGCGAAGACCAAGCAGGAGCCGCGGCACAACCGCCACCTGCGGGAGAACGCGCTGCCCGACCCGGCGGCCATCGACGAGGGCGACCTGCTCAAGAACGACCAGATCTGAGCGTCGCGTCCTGCCCGCCGCTCAGCCGGCGGGCAGGACGCGGAACCGCAGCAGGGAAGCGAGCGGCACGCCCGAGAGGTGAATGCGCTCCAGCGCGACGGTACGGCCTCCCGGCTGCTCGAACAGCCGCACCCCGTCACCCAGCAGCACGGGCGCGACGCAGGTCAGCACCTCGTCCAGCTCGCCGGCCGCCAGGCACTGCCGGGCGACGTCCGCACCGAGCACGTTCACGTACTTGTCACCGGCCGCCGCCTTCGCCTGCCGGACGGCCTCGGCGAAGTCGCTCACGAAGGTGATGCCCGGCCAGGCGGTCTCGGGGACATGGCGGGTCAGCACGATCTGCGGCCCTGACCAGCCCCCGCCGAACGCCTCACCCTCGCCGGGCGTGTCCTTGTAGGGATCGTCGCCGCGGAACGTGCGGTTGCCGACCAGCAGCGACCCGATGTCACCGATCAGCTCGGCCACATAGGGATTGGGCCCGAGGTACGGGGTCAGCCACGACATGTCCCCGCCCGGCCCGGCGATGAAGCCGTCCAGCGACATGGTGACGGAGTAGAGCAGCTTGGCCATGCCCGACAGTCTGCCGCTTGTGCTGAAGCCGGGTTCAGGGTGCAGGGTGATCGGATGATCGATCCGCTGGTTTCCGTACGCCTGGCCCGGCCGTGCCGTGATCTCGCCGCCGTGCGCCGCTTCTACGTCGACGGCCTCGGGCTGGAGGTGCTCTGGGAGGGTTCCGGTCCGCACGACATCGTCATGCTCGGCTGGCCCCGGGCCGCCTGGCACCTGGAGCTGGTCGGCGGATCGTCGAGCGAGCCGGCGCCGACCGAGCAGGACCTGCTCGTGCTCTACCTGGCCGGGCTGGTCGATGACGAAGTAGTGGCCCGGCTGGAGGCGAACGGCGGCACCCGGGTGTCGCAGGGCGACTACTGGGACAAGTGGGGAGTGACCGTGGCCGACCCGGACGGATATCGGCTCGTTCTTTCCACTCGACGCTGGTGAAGAACCGGAGAACTTACGTCTGGGGTAAAAGGGCGCACCCACCACGTCGCCTGGTGGTGGCGATCAGGGTCGCGCGCTTCGCACAGTGAGGCATGAGCCTGACCCTCGCCCCTGGAACAGCCTGGTCCGACGTCCTCGCTCGGGTCGCGGCCGCCGCGCCCGAGGCACTCACGGCGGACCGGCTGCGCAACCTGTACGCCGGCCAGTGGCATGACGTCGGCACGCCGGCTGAGCTGCGTACCCCCGTGGACGGCACCCTCCTCACGCACCTGGCCAAGGTCGATGCCGGCACCGCGGCCGAGGCCGTGCGGGCCGCGACCGCGGCCCACCGGATCTGGTCGGCGACGCCGCTCGCCGAACGGAAGGCCCGCGTCGCGGTCGCCGTCGAAGCCCTGGCCCGGCACCGCGACCTGCTGGCCCTCACCCTGGCCTGGGAGATCGGCAAACCGTGGCGGACGGCCTGCGCCGACGTCGACCGGGCCCTGGACGGCGTGCGCTGGTACGCCGAGCAGATCGACCGGCAGGTCGCCGGCCGCGAACCGCTGCCCGGACCGGTCAGCAACATCGCCTCCTGGAACTACCCGATGAGCGTGCTCGTGCACGCCGAGCTGGTGCAGCTGCTGGCCGGCAACGCGGTCATCGCCAAGACGCCGTCGCAGGGCGGCGCCGTGTGCCTGACGCTGGCCCACGCGCTGATGGTGCGGGCCGGGTTGCCCGTGACGCTGCTCTCCGGCGGCGGCGAGGAGCTCTCCGAGGTGCTGGTCCGGGCGCCGCAGATCGGCGCGGTCGCGTTCGTCGGCGGCCGCTCCAACGGCGGCAAGGTGGCGGCCGCCCTGCTCGACTCCGACAAGCGGCACTTCATCGAGCAGGAGGGCCTCAACGCGTGGGGGATCTGGGAGTTCTCCCAGTGGGACCTGCTCGCCGGGCACCTGCGCAAGGGCTTCGAGTACGGCAAGCAGCGCTGCACGGCGTACCCGCGCTTCGTGGTGCAGCGGGAGCTCGTCGACGCGTTCCTGGACGTGTACCTGCCGGTGGTCAAGGCGGTCCGCTTCGGGCATCCGCTCGCCGTCGAGACGCCCGGCGATCCGCTGCCCGAGCTCGACTTCGGGCCGCTGATCAGCGCGGCCAAGGCCGGCGAGCTGCGGCGCAAGGTCGACGAGGCGATCCGCGGCGGGGCGGTGCCCCTGCACCGGGGCGCGAGCTCGGCGGGCCGGTTCCTGGCCGGGCAGGACACCAGCGCGTACGTGGCGCCGGTCGCGCTGCTGGCACCGCCCGGACGGTCCCGGCTCATGCACGCCGAACCGTTCGGTCCCGTCGACACGGTCATCGTGGTGGACACCGAGGACGAGCTGCTGTCGGCGATGAACGCCAGCAACGGTGCCCTGGTGGCCAGCCTCGCGGTCGACGACGAGGAGCTGGCGGCCAAGCTCGCCCAGGACCTGCATGCCTTCAAGGTCGGCATCAACCGGCCGCGCTCGCGGGGCGACCGCGACGAGTGCTTCGGCGGCCGGGGCGCCTCCTGGAAAGGCGCGTTCGTCGGCGGCGATCTGCTCGTGCACGCGGTCACCGTGGGGGAGCCCGGCGAGCGCCTGTACGGCAACTTCCCCGACTACAGCAGCTACCCGCCGGACATGTGAGCGCCGGGCTGCACCAGACTGGACGCCATGCCCAGGACGATGCGGATCAGCACGCGCAATGCGACGTTCCAGCAGTGGGAGGCCCTGCTGACCAACCGGAACAAGCGGCAGCGCGCCGGTGAGTTCCTGGTCCAGGGCGTACGCCCGATCTCCCTGGCCGTGGAACGCGGCTGGGAGATCCGCACCCTGCTCGCCTCGGACGGTCCCGGGCTGTCCAAGTGGGGACGCGAGGTCATCGAGACGGCCGGCGCGCCCCGGGCCGTGGTCGCCGCCGAGCTGATGCGCGAGCTGGGCGGCAAGGACGAGGACGCGCCGGAGTTGCTGGCCGTGGTGGGCCTGCCGCCGGACGACCTGACCCGCCTGACGCCCGGCGCGAACCTGCTGGTGGTGGTCTTCGACCGGCCCACCACGCCGGGCAACATCGGCACGCTCGTGCGGTCGGCGGACGCGTTCGGCGCCACCGGCGTGGTCGTCACCGGGCACGCCGCGGACCCGTACGACCCGAAGGCGGTCCGGGCCAGCACCGGGTCCCTCTTCGCGCTGCCGGTGGTGCGGGCGCCGAGCCACCGGGAGGTCCTGGACTGGGCCGGCGGTCTGCGCGCGGACGGCGTACCGGTGCAGCTGGTCGGCACCGACGAGCGTGGCCCGGTCGAGATCGCCGAGCACGACCTGACCGGGCCGACGGTGCTGGCGGTCGGCAACGAGACGCACGGGCTGAGCGCCGGCTGGCGGGAGGCCTGCGACCAGATGGTCCGGATCCCGATCACGGGCGCGGCCAGCAGCCTGAACGCGGCCTCGGCGGCGAGCGTGGCGCTCTACGAGGCCGCCCGCCAGCGGCGCCGCGCTTAGCGCCGGGTCTCCTGGCTCCCGGCGAACTTCTCGACGGCAGCCGGCGTGACCGGGGTGAAGAAGTTGACGAGATTGCCGTCGGGGTCGCGTACCAGCAACGACCGGTTGCCCCAGGGCAACGTGGTGGGTTCGGCGACGACCTCGACGGTGGCGGCCAGGCCGCGATGCACCAGGTCCACGTCGTCGACGAGGAACTCGATGATCACGCTGCGGTTGTCGGCGGGCCGGGCCGAGCCGGGCGCGAACAGATCGACGGTACGGGAGCTGCCGATCGCGAGCGTGGCCCGCGCGGTGGTCAACTCGGCGAAGTCCTCGGTGAACCAGTGCGCCTGGACCCCCGTGACCTGCTCGTAGAAGGCGACCAGGCGGGCGGCGTCAGCGGTGATGATGCGGATCGAGACGATGTTCATGAGGGCACGCTAGAACGGATACTGGACAGAACCGGCCCAGTATTCGCGATAGATTTTCGGCCATGGCTCGACCCACCGCCCAGGTCCTCACCCTGCTGGAGCTGCTGCAGTCGGGCGGCATCCGCACTCTGACGGAGCTCGCCGACCGGCTGCAGGTCGACCCGCGCACCGTACGGCGGTACGTGGCCCACCTGATCGACCTGGACGTGCCCGTCGAATCGGTGCGCGGCCGGCACGGCGGCTACCGGCTCGCCTCCGGATTCCGCATGCCACCCCTGATGCTCAGCGACGACGAAGCACTCGCCGTGCTCCTCGGCCTGATCGCCGGCCGCCGTACCGGCCTGGCGACGACCACCGGCACGGCGAGCGAGACGGCGGCGGCCAAGATCCGGCGGGTGCTGCCCGAACGGCTCGCCCGCAAGCTCGACACCGTGCTCGAGTCGCTCGCCTTCACGGCTACGCCCGGGGAGTTCGCCCTGCCGGAGACCGCTGTGCTGCTCACCGTCGCGGATGCGGTGCGGCACCACCGGCCGGTCGCGATCACGTACACCGGGGGCGACGGGCGGCGCAGTGCGCGGACGGTGCATCCGTACGGGCTGATCGCACACTCGGGACGGTGGTACGTCACCGGCGTCGACCCGGGTCTCGGGGCCGACCGGACGTTTCGGCTCGACCGCATCGCGGACGCCCGGACGCTGCCCGGTTCGTTCCAGCCGCCGGCGGGGATCGACCCGGCGCAGCGTGTCCTGTCGGGGCTCGCCGGGGCTCCGTACCGGCACCGGGTGAGCCTGCGGTTCCAGGCGACGGCCGAGCACATCCGAACCCGGCTGCCCGCCGGAGTGGCCGAGCTGGATCCGGACCCGGCGGGCGACGGGTGGGTGCGGGCTGAGCTGCGGGCCGAGCGGCTCGACTGGATTCCGGGGGTGCTGGCGTCGCTGGACCGGCCGTTCGTGATCGAGCGCCCGGACGAGCTGCGAGGACTGGTCGCCGCCCTCGCCGAACGCCTCGCGAACGCAGCTCGGGTCACTCCAGGTGGCGGGTAACCGGTCGCCCGGGGGTGGGCTGCGACCGTACGGTCGCAGCATGGTCCCGACCCTGCGTTCGATAGTCGACCCCGCTGCGCTGGCCGGCATCGCCGCCCGGGAGTACGGCCTCGACGTCACCCGCTGCGTGCTGCTGCGCTCGCTCGTCAACGACGTCTATCGGCTGGACACGCCGGCCGGCCCGCGGGTGCTCAAGCTCTACCGGGCCGGGTACGAGTCCGCCGCGTGGGAGGTGGGGCTGGCCGCGCACGTCGGGGCGGGTGTTGCTCAGGGCGTACCGCTGCTCGACGGCCGCCCGACCGGCACGCTCGCGGCGGCCGAGGGCCCGCGGGCCTTCACGCTGTGGGAATGGGTGCCCGGCGGCAAACCGCCGAAGCCGCGCACCGATGAGCTCTACCACCGTTTCGGCCTCGCCACGGCCGCGTTCCACGAGGCCGCCGCCGGCTTCCCCGGTCCGCCGGCCGTCGACGTGGCAGAGCTGGTCGACGACGTCCTGGCCCGGGTGCCGGACGCCGCCGACCGGGCGTTGATCGCCGGGCTGGCGGCCGAGGCCGGCCGCCGGGTGAGCGGGGCCGAGCTGGACCGGGGCATCTGCCACGGTGACGTGACCCTGGACAACGTGCACCAGGACGGCGACCGGATCGTCTTCTTCGACCTGGACCGGGCGGCGGACGGCTTCCGGGCGGCGGATCTCGCCCCGGTGGCGGGGACGCCGCACTGGCCGGCTTTCCTGGCCGGCTACCGCACTGTGCGGCCGTTCCGGGCCGCGGACGAGGCGGCGGTGCCGTGGCTGGGCGTGCTCCTGCGGATCGACTACCTGCACTTCCACCTGTACGCGAAACCGGCGATGCGGGGCACCGAATCTCTGACCGAGGGCTGGGTCGAGCAGAACCTGACCGAGTTGCGCGCCGCGGGACGGCGGGCCGGGGTCTCAGCTGAGGGCTTCGCCGGCCGATGAGAGGGGCAGTCTGGCGGCACCCACCGTTGCGTCCGGCTCGAGCGAGGAGGCGATCGTGCGGCACAAACGCAACGAGGCGGAGCAGCAGGTCGCGGAGCTGTTGCGGACCGCCCGGGAGTCGCTGGGGCTCAGCCTGGCCTTCATGACCCGGATGGACGGGACCACCCAGCATCTGGAGGTGGTCGAGTCGCCGCTGCCGTGGGTGTTCCGGGACGGCAACACCCAGCCCCAGGCGACCACGTTCTGCCAGGCGATCATGGACGGCAAGCTGCCCGCGGTCATGCCCAACGTCAAGGACTTCCCGGTGGCCATGAGGCTGCCCGCGGCCCGGATGCCGCGGATCCGCAGCTTCGTCTCGGTGCCGATGGTCCTCAGCGACGGCACCGTCTACGGCACTTTCTGCGCCGCCGGGTTCGCCGCCGACAAGGAGCTCAGCAAGCGCGACAAGGCGTTGATGGAGGTGCTGTCCCGGGCCGCCTCGGTGATCATCGAACCCGGGGTGCGGGAGCGGAAGCGCAACGCCGAGATCGAGCACCGGCTGCGGCCGGTGATCAACGACGGTGGTCCGCTGGTGCTGCTCCAGCCCATCGTCGACCTGGCCACCCGCCGCCGGGTCGGCACCGAGGCGCTGAGCCGCTTCCCCCGGGAGTGGAACCGGGCCCCCGACGTGTGCTTCGCCGACGCGGACCTGATCGGTGAACGCGAACGGCTCGAGGTGCAGGCCCTGCGGCGGGCCGGAGAGCACCTCGACCGGGTGACCGGCTACGTCGCCATGAACGTCTCGCCGGAGACGCTGTTCACCGCCGACTGCGCCGACTTCCTGGCCCGGATGCCGCTCGACCGGGTCGTGCTGGAGCTGTCCGAGCACGAGCCGATCGAGGACTACGACGCCCTGAAAGCTGTGCTGGCGCCGTTGCGGGCCCGGGGCATGCGGCTGGCCATCGACGACGTCGGCGCCGGCTTCTCCTCGCTGCGGCACATCGTCATCACCGCGCCCGACGTCATCAAGCTGGACCGCAGCATCGTCACCGGGCTCAGCGACGACCCGGTGCTCTCCGTGGTGGTGCGCTCCCTGGTCGACCTGGCCCGAGCCACCGGCGCCCAGGTCGTCGCCGAAGGCGTCGAGACCGAGGCGGACGCCGCGACGCTGGCGAAGCTCGGTGCCGACCTCGGCCAGGGCTGGCACTTCGGCCGCGCCACCGCCCCCGGCGAGCTGCGCGACGACTACCCGGTGGCCACGCCGGCGCCCGCGTTCGGCTGACCCCGGCGGCGGACCCGGGGCCGGAACGCCCCAGTCCGCCCCATTGAGCTGCGAAGACTGTCCGGTTGTGGGCAGTGCCGGACGGCCGCGCGTCAGTACGCTCGGCCGCGATGGACCTTCTGGAGCGCGACGGCGCCCTCGCCGAACTGGACGCGCTGCTGGCCGACACGGCCGGCGGCGGGCGGATCGCTGTCGTCTCGGGGGAGGCCGGCGCCGGCAAGTCCAGTCTGGCCACCGCCTTCGCCGCCGCGGCCGGCCCGCGCGCGTGGGTGCTCTGGGGCGCCTGTGACCCGCTGCTCACCCCACGGGCCCTGGGGCCGTTGCACGACATCGCCCGGGAGGTGGGCGGCGCCCTGCGGGAACGGATGGCCGCGGGGGAGCGGAGCGCGGTGTTCGACGCCCTGCTCGACGCGCTCGACGGTCCCCGGCAGCGCCGCCGGCCGGTGGTGGTCATGGAGGACCTGCACTGGGCCGACGAGGCGACCCTGGACCTGGTGGCGTTCCTGGGCCGCCGGCTGGCGGTGCTGCGGGTGCTGCTCGTTCTCACGTACCGTGATGACGAGATCGGTCCCGACCACCAGCTGCGGACCGTCCTGGCCGGCCTGCCGCGGACCCTGGTCCGGCGGTTCCCCCTGGCCCCGCTGTCGGTCCAGGCGGTCGACGAGCTCGCCCGCCGCGCGGGCCGGGCCTCCTCCTCCGTGTACGCGGTGACGGGCGGTAACCCCCTGCTGGTCACCGAGGTCCTCGCCGCGACCGACTCCGCAGTGCCCGCCACCGTGCGCGACCTGGTGCTGTCCCGGCTGTCCGCGCTGTCACCGCAGGGCCGGGAAGCCGCCGGTTTCGTGGCCGTCGTGCCGTCCCAGGCCGAGCCCGCACTGCTCGCCTCACGGGGCGCCGGGGTCGAGGAGTGCCTGGCCGGTGGCGTCCTGAGCACCACCGCGGACGGGGTCGCGTACCGGCACGAGCTGCTGCGCCGGGCGGTGGAGCAGGAGTTGTCGCCGGTGCGCCGGGCCGCCCTGCACGCCGACGTGCTCGCCCAGCTCGCCGTCCGGACCGGCGTGGACCCGGCCCGGCTCGTGCACCACGCCCACCACGCCGGGGACGCCGCCGCGGTGCTGCGCTGGGCGCCCGTCGCCGCCGTACGGGCCGCCGAGGTCGGCGCCAACAAGCAGGCCGCGGCCCACTACGAGCTGGCACTGCGGCACGCTGCCGGCGCACCGGCGGCGGAACGGGCCGAGCTGCTGGAGGCGTACGCGACCGTCGCCTACCTGGCCGGGCAGATCGTGGCGGCGCTGGAGGCGCGGCGGCAGGCGCTGACGTTGCGCGAGCAGGCCGGCGACACGGTACGGATCGGCGAGAACCTGCGCTGGCTGTCCCGGCTCAGCTGGTGGCGGGGGCATACCGGGCAGGCCCGGCAGGCCGGCGTCCGGGCGGTCGAGGTGCTCGAGTCGATCGCGCCCGGACCGCAGCTCGCGATGGCCTACAGCAACCTGTCGCAGCTGCACATGCTGGCCGGCGAGGCCACCGCCATCGCCTGGGGTGAACGCGCCATCGACCTGGCCCGGCACTTCGGCGACCTGGACACCGAGGTGCACGCCCTGGTCAACGTGGGCTCGACCCGGATGGAACGCGACCCTGTGCAGGGCGGCGCGGAGCTCGAACGGGCCCACGCGCTCGCCGCCGCGGCCGGGCTCGACGACCACGCCACCCGCGCCCTGGCCAACAAGGCCTGCCAGGCGGTCGAGTGGTGCGACTTCGACGTCGCCGAGGACGTGCTGGAACGGGTGCTCGACTTCGCCGAGGCCCGTGACCTCGACGGCTACGTGCGCCATCTGCTCGGCTACCGGGCTGCGATGCTGCTGGCCCGCGGCGACTGGGCCGGCGCCCGGGCCGACGCCGAGACCGCCATGTCCGGTCCGGAGCATCCCGGGCCTTCCCGCAGCACCGCGCAGGTCGCGCTGGGCCGGCTGCGGGCGCGCCGCGGTGACCCGGGCGCCGTCGACATCCTGCTCAAGGCCGCGGGGCCGGCCTACGAGGCGGACGAGGTGCAGTTCGTCGGGCCGGTCTCGACCGGGCTGGCCGAGTGCCACTGGATCGCCGGGGACCCGGCCCGCGCGGCCGCCGAGGCCCGACGCGGGTACGCGGTCGCGGTCCGGGTCGGGCACCCCTGGTTTGCGGGACAGCTGGCCTATTGGCAGTGGCGGGCCGGGGAGCCGGTCCCGGTCAGCGAGCTGATCGCGCTGCCGTACCGGTTGCTGATCGAGGGTGACTGGCGGGGTGCCGCCGCCGAATGGGAGCGGCGGGGCTGCCCTTACGCCCGGGCTGAGGCGCTGAGCTGCGGTGATGAGGAGGCGATCGCGGAGGCCCTGCGGATTGTGGACGGTCTCGGCGCGGTGGGCACGGCCAGGCGGCTGCGCGCCGAGCTGCGGGACAAGGGTGCCAAGGTGCCGCGCGGGCCCCGTCCGGCCACGGCCGCCCATCCGACCGGGCTGACGGCCCGGCAGCGGGAGGTGCTGACGCTGCTCGCGGACGGGCTGAGCAACGCGGACATCGCCGCGCGGCTGACGCTGTCGGCCAAGACCGTCGACCATCACGTGTCGGCGGTGCTCGGCAAGCTCGGCGTACCGTCGCGGGGTCAGGCCGCCGCGGCCGCTCGCCGCCTCGGTCTGCTCGCGCCCCGCTGACGCCAACATGGGGAGAACTCCCCACGCGGGCCGCGGCCCGCTGCTCCTAGCGTCAGCCGCATGACGAGTTCACTCGCCCTCGAGGGCATCAAAGCACGCCAGCAGAAGACCTGGGCCAGCGGCGACTACGGCGCGGTGGCGGCCCTGATCCAACCCATCTCCGAGGCGCTCGTGCAGGCCGCGGACCTGTCCGCCGGGTCGCGGGTCGTCGACGTCGCCACCGGTACGGGCAACGCGGCCATCGCGGCGGCCCGGTGCCTGTGCACGGTGACGGGCGTCGACTACGTACCCGAACTCCTGGACCGCGGCCGGGCCCGGGCCGCCGCCGAGCACCTCCCGGTCGACTTCGTCGAGGGCGACGCCGAAGCGCTGCCGGGCCGCGACGGCGAGTTCGACGCGGTCCTGTCCGTCGTCGGCGTCATGTTCGCCCCGGACCAGGAACGCGCGGCCGCCGAGCTGACCCGGGTGTGCCGGCCGGGCGGCACGATCGCCCTGGCCAACTGGACGCCGGACGGCTTCATCGGCGAGATGTTCCGTACCGTCGGCCGCCGCGTCCCGCCACCGCCCGGCGTGCGCGCGCCCGTCGAATGGGGCAACGAGCCGCGGCTGCGGGAACTCTTCGGCGACCGGGTCCGCGACCTGCGGGTGACCCGGCGCGAGTTCGTCTTCCGGTTCGCGTCCCCGGAGGACTTCGCCGACTACTTCCGGGCCCACTACGGGCCCACGCTGAAGGCGTTCGAGGCGCTCGGCGAGGACGGCAAGCAGCTGCACGCCGACCTGGTCGAGCTGGTCAGCCGGTACGACGTGGCCACGGACGGCACCACGAAGGTCCCGTCCGCCTACGTCGAGGTGCTGGCCACCCGCGTCTGACCCGGCCGTGTCCGGTCAGTCGACCGGCCGGCGCTGCTGAGGGACGGCGGCCCGCAGCGCCCCGTCCCGGGCCAGCTCGGTCAGCACGTCGTTGAGGGCGTCGACCTGGGCCTCGGTGTGCGCCGCGGTGAGCTGGACGCGGAAGCCGATCTCGTCGCGGGGCACCCCCGGGTACGGCGCCAGCGTCACGTACTGCCCGGCCCGCCACAGCCGCTCGGAGACGGCGATCAGGTCGTGATCGGGCGAGATGGGGATCTCCACGACCGGGGTGTCGTCCCGGTTCAAGGTGTGCACACCCAGGCCCCGGACGTGCGAGAGCAGCTTCATGGTGAGCCGGTAGAGGTGTGTGCGCAGTTCGTCACCGCGTTTGTCGTTGACGTCCAGGCCGGCCATGACCGTGGCCAGCGACGCCACCGGGGACGGGCCGGAGTACAGGTAGGTCGGCGCGGCGACCTTCAGCCTGTCCTTGACCGCCGTCGGCAACGCCAGGTACGCCAGCAGCGACGAGTAGGCCTTGGAGAAGCCGCCGACCAGGATGATGTCGTCGTACGTCTCGCCGCTGTGCTTGACGATGGCGTTGCCCCGCAGCCCGTACGGGGACTGCTCGACGGGACTGCGCTCACCGATCACGCCCATGCCGTGGGCGTCGTCGACGTACAGGACCGCGCCGTTCTCCCGGCACAGCCGGGCGTACGTCTTCAGGTCCGGGATGTCGCCGGTCATGCTGTTGACGCCGTCCATGCAGACCATGACCGGCCGGGCGGTGGCCTCCCGGAGCAGGCGGGCGAGCTCGTCGGTGTCACCGCTGCGGAAGCGGCGCAATGTCGCGCCCTGGCCCCGCGCGAAGACACAGCCGTCGTAGATGGTCTTGTGCGCCCGGCTCTCCATGATCAGCGTGCCCTGCTGGGCCAGCGCCGGGATGACTCCGAGGTGGATCTGGGAGATGGTCGGCAGCAGCAGGACGTCCTCGGCGCCGAGCAGATCGCTCAGGCGCTCCTCGAGCTGCGGATAGAGCCGCGGGCTGCCGAGCATGCGGGACCAGCTCGGGTGGGTGCCCCACTTGCGCAGCTGTGGCTCGACCGCGCCGATGACCTCCTCGTCGAGGTCGAGGCCGAGGTAGTTGCAGGACGCCCAGTCGACCAGCCAGTCCTGGCCGATCCGGATCCGGCGCCCCTCGATCTCGTCGATGACGGCGTCGTACATGCGGCTGTGCAGGCGCAGGTCTTCGATGTCGTGCGTCATTGCCGGCACGAGTGAACCCCTCTCACATAACGAATCATGAAAGGCGTACCCCGGGCGGCTCGAGGATGAACCCGTGCGATGCAGAATGCAGCACCCGTCACGCCAGGCGGGCCTTGGCGGCGGCGAACTCGGCGTCGGTCAGCTCGCCGCGCTGATGCCGCCGGACCAGAGTGGCCAGTTCGGCCAGTGCCTCGGGGCTGAGCTGGGGAGGGGACACGTCCAGCGGCCCGTTTCCGGAATCGCCCGACACCGCCGGAGGGCCGGATGCCGGCGGGTCGGATCGCTGGGCAGGCGGCCCGGCGTAAGGGCCGGGCCGGTAACCGTCCGGCGACCCGCCCGCGGGGGACGCCGGCGTGAACCAGCGGTTCGCCGAAGGTCGGGTGAGCAGCACCGCTGCCGTGCCCATGGCGATCAGTGCCAGGATCGCGAAGATCGCGCTGCCGATCCGGAACTGGTCGGCGTACAACCACGACAGCGACTGGGTGACGGTCCCGGAACCGTCCGCGCGGCTCATCGTGATCTGCACATTGCCACTGAACTCCGGCGATCCGGCCCGGCTCGCGGCACTCAGGCCGCAGAGCAGCAGCGTACCCATGGTGCCCCAGGCGACGATCCGTCCCTTGCGGCTGCCCGCGCGGACCCGGGCCGCCGCGCCCAGCAGGATCAGCGCGGCGATGACGGTCAGCACCGCGCTCAGCACCACCGCCGACTGCAGGAAGACGAGCATGCCGCTGGACTCGAAGCCGGCCTCGCCCAACAGCTCCCGCGCGCCGTCGCGGGTGCGGCCCACCTGGCCCAGCAACGCCGCCGCGGTGATCACGTAACCCAGCGCCGTCAAGGTCATCAGAATGGTGGCAACAGTAACCGTCGCCGGGCGTGGTCTTTCGTTGGTGCTGGTCATCACGGAGCCCGTTCTCCGAACCGATACCGGCGACCTCAGTGAAGCAGGTGCCGCCCACTGCGCCGTTTCGCCCGATCATGAGGCTTTCGCGTGGTGGAATCGGGGCATGCGGATGACGGTGGGGGCCGAGCACGCGGCGTACCGGGATCGGCTCTAGCCGGCGATGCAGAGCGAATCCGCCGCCCCGGCGTTGCTGCGCCCGGTCCTGCCCATCGCGGACCGGATGCGCACCAGCACGCGCCTGGCCGCCCTCATCCTGGTGCTGATGATCCCCGGGATCGTGGCCACGTCCGCCTACGTCCGCGAGGCCCGGGCACAGATCGCCTTCAGCGAGGCCGAGCGGCAGGGCCTCGAGGTGGTCCGGCCTGCTCTGCTGGCGCTGGCGAACACGGTCGCCGCCCAGGAACCCGACCTGGCCGGCGTCCGGGCCGCCGTGGCCGCCCATCCCGAGCTGCGGCTGGACGACTCCCTGCGGGCCGTGCCGGGGCGGCTGGGGCCCACCCCCGTCCAGCGGTTCGCGCTGGCCACGGCGCTGGCCGGGCTGATCACCGACGCCGGCAACAACTCGAACCTGATCCTGGATCCGGACCTGGACTCGTTCTACGTCATGGACGCCCAGATCGTGCAGCTGCCGAAGGCGCTGCTGGGCGCGGCCAAGATCGCCGCGGCCGATCTGACCGGCGGCACCAACGCCATCGCGACCCAGGCGGTCCGGGCCGGGGAGCTGGCCACCGCGGCCGACAACCTGCGGTACGACGCGAGCACCGCGGCCGCCAACACGGCAATGGACGGGCTGGACGGCCGGCTGACCGAGATCGCCGCCGCGGCCGACGCCATGACCACGCTGGCCGACCAGCTCACCGACAACCTCGGGCGGCCCGGCCCGGCCGACGTCGGCCCCGTGGCGACGGCCATGTCCGGGGCGGTCGGCCCGCTCGCCGACGTCCTTGACGATCTGCTCGAGACCCGCGTGAACGGTTTCGAACGGGAACGCCTGATCGTCCTCTGCGTCACCATGGGCGGTTTTGTGCTCGCCGCCTGGTTCGCCGTCGGCGTGCTGTGGCGCACCCGGCACGACGTCGCCCTGGCCGTCC
Source organism: Actinoplanes sp. NPDC004185 (assembly GCF_053603475.1). Classification (NCBI taxonomy): domain Bacteria; kingdom Bacillati; phylum Actinomycetota; class Actinomycetes; order Micromonosporales; family Micromonosporaceae; genus Actinoplanes; species Actinoplanes sp. NPDC004185. Next base: position 78,897 of record NZ_JBSGFR010000040.1, read on the forward strand.
GCGGCGTCACGGCGATCGCCGACGGTGACCTGGAGGCGCGCCCGGTCCCGGCCGGCCGGGACGAGCTCGGTGACATCGGCCTGGCCCTGACCACCGCGCGTTCCCGGATGGTGGCCCAGGAGGAGGAACTGGTCCGCGCCCAGGTCGTCCGCGAGGAGCAGCTGCGGACCAGCTTCCAGCATCAGCGGCAGGCCGAGCTGCGGCTGCGGGACCGCGCCCAGCACATCATCGACGGGTCGACCACGGTCATCGCCGAGGAGCTGCGCCGGGTCACCGACCAGGTCGGCGACGTGCGGCGGGCGGCCGAGACCATCGACAGCGGCATCTCGGCCACCGGCGCGGCCACCGAGGCGGTGGTGGCCGACGCCCGGCGGGCCGAGGACGTGATCGCCTCGCTGGAGCAGAGCCTGCGCCGGGTCGCCGAGACGGCCACCCTGGTCAAGGGCATCGCGGGCCAGACCCGGCTGCTGGCCCTGAACGCCACCATCGAGGCCGCCCGTGCCGGCGAGCTGGGGCTGGGCTTCACCGTCGTCGCCGACGAGGTCAAGGAGCTGGCCAACAGCACGTCCGTCTCGACGGAGCAGATCGCCGGGACGATCAGCGAGCTCGAACGCGACACCCAGCAGATGGCCGACACGATCGCCGCGATGGTCGCCGGCATCGCCGGGGTGGGCGACGCCGCGACATCACTGCGCGCGGTGGCCGCCGACCAGGGCACGGTGGTGGGCCGGCTGGCCGACCAGATGGGCCGCACGATCGGCCGGGTCGAGGAGATGTCGGGCCTGTCCGCGCAGCTCGAACGCCGCGAGAGCGACCGGGTCACCATGTCCGGCACCGTCCTGGTGCAGCGGGCCGGGGACACGTACACCACCGAGCTGATCAACGTCAGCCGCGGCGGCATCCGGGTCCGCCTGGACCCGGCCGGCTCACTCGGCATCGGCGACGCCGTCCGGATCGAGAGCCTGGGGCCACTGCACGAAGGCATCCCGGCCCGGGTGGTCAGCCTGGGCACCGGCGACGAAGCGGGTGAGGCCGGCCTCCAGTTCATGATCCCGGACGACGCCCTGGCCGAGCGGGTCGAACGTTACGTCGCCGACCTCATCGAGGGCGCCGCCCTACCCGCCACCTAGACCCTCCCGGGCCGGCCGCACTGGGCCGGCTGCACCGAGCGGCCCTATGGGAAGTTCTGGACGTAGCGGCGCTGCCACGGCGTCTCGACCGCTTTGCGGTGGTAGCCGGCGCGGACGTAGTCGACCGCCTCCGCCGCCGGCACGCCGTCGAGCACGGCCAGGCAGGCCAGCGCCGTACCCGTGCGCCCCCGGCCGCCGCCGCAGGCCACCTCCACCCGTTCGTCCGCGGCCCGCTCCCAGACCTCGCGCAGCAGCTGCACCGCCTGGGCCCGGTCGGCCGGCAGCCGGAAGTCCGGCCAGCGCAGCCACCGGCTCTCCCACGCCACCGGGGCCGGTTCGCCACCCAGCAGGTACAGCCCGAACTCCGGGACGGGCCCGGGCGGCAGCGGCCGGCGGAGTCCCCGCCCGCGCACCAGCCGCCCGGACGGCAGGGCCAGGATCCCGGGTCCGGCGGGATCCCAGCTCATGTCTCGGGCAGGGACGACGCCACGGACGACAGCCACAGCACCACGGCGCGAGCGCCGGGGTCCGGGTGGCCGATCACCCGGTCGCCCAGGTAGCTGGACCGGCCCAGCCGGGCCCGGATCGCCGTGGTGCCCTGCGCGCCGTTGCGGGCTGCGTCCACCGCGGCGGCCAGAGCGTCCCGGCCGGAGGCGCCGTCGCGCAACGCCGCGGCCATGGCCTCCGCGGCCGGGGCCAGGGCGTCGACCATCGTGCGGTCGCCGACCTCGGCCCCGCCGACCTCGCGGACGCCGTCGGTGCCCGCTTGCAGCGCCGCCGACCACGCGCGGGCCGGGTCGTCCGGGCCGGCCTCCTCCAGAGCGGCCGCGGCGCGCAGCAACAGGATCGCGTACAGCGGGCCGGAGGTGCCGCCGATGCTGCGCCGTACGGACGCCGACGTGGCCCGCAGCACCGCCGCCGGGCCCTGCTCGCCCGGGTATGCGGGGCACTCCGCGAGAACCGCCGCCGCCCCCCTCGCCATGCTGATGCCCATGTCGCCGTCGCCGACCTCGCGGTCCAGGTCGGTCAGCTCGTCGCGGTGGGCGACCAGCGTCTCCGCGACCGCCTCCAGGGCCCGCCGTACGGGATCGTCGGCGGGCAGCGTGCCGGTCGGACCCTCGGCCGGTGCCGGCGCCGGGATGACCGCGCCCTCGGCCGCCGGGACGGTGCGGGGCCAGGCCGGCGCGGTGGTCGGCGCGTCCAACGCGGTCAGCAGCTCGTCGTCGACAGCGAGCAGGCTGACCGAGACGCCGGCCATGTCCAGCGCCGTGAGGAAGTTGCCGGCCCAGATCCGGGCCACCGGGTTGCCGCGTTTGCGCAGCTGCCGGACGGCGGCGTCGGCCACGATGGACAGCTCCATCGGCGGGGTCGCGCCGAGACCGTTGACCAGCAACGCGACCGGCTGACCGGGGGCGATGCCGCGGTCGTCGGCGATCGCGGTGACCAGCCGCTCGGCCACGTCGCGGGCCTCCTGCAGGGCTGCCCGTTCCACCCCGGGCTCGCCGTGGATGCCCAGGCCCCACTCGGCCTCGTCGGCGTCGAGCAGGAAGCCGGGCCGGCCGGCGGCGGGCACGGTGCAAGCGCTGAGGGCCAGGCCCATCGTGCCGACCGTGTCCGCGACGCGCTGGGCCCGGCGGGCCACCTCGGCCAGCGGCAGACCGGCCGCGGCAGCCGCGCCCGCGACCTTGTGGACCAGCACGGTGCCCGCGAGGCCCCGGCGGCCGGCGCCTCCCTCGGCGGCCAGCGCGACGTCGTCGGCGACCACGACGGTGGCCACGTCGACGCCCTCGGCCCGGGCCAGCTCGGCGGCGAGCCCGAAGTTGAGGCGGTCGCCGGTGTAGTTCTTGACGATCAGCAGGACACCGCCGGGTGTCGCCACCGCCCGGATGGCGTCGAGGACGGTGTCCACGGACGGCGAGGTGAACACGTCGCCCGCGACCGCCCCGGTCAGCATGCCGGCGCCGACGTACCCGGCGTGGGCCGGCTCGTGCCCGGCGCCGCCACCGGAGAGCAGGCCGACGTGCCCGGCCGCGCGGACGTCGTCGATGTCGGTACGGACAGCGGTGGTCGAGCCGGCCAGACGGGCGATGCCGGCGGCGGTGAGCGTGAGTCCGTCCAGGGCCTCACTGACGACATCGTCAACGGCATTGATGAGCTTCTTCACCCGGGCCATTCTCCTCCCCATCACGCTGATCGACCCGGTAACATCGGCGCCGTGCACAGCAACCACAGCGAGCGACGCCGGATGAGCCCCCTCCGGTTGCGCTAGCACGTGCCTCCAGCCGGCGGGTCGATCCCGCCGGCGCGAGTGGCACCGGCACCTGTCGACCCGTCTCCGCGTACCAGTCGATGGGTCGTCATGAATCTCGAAGCTCTCCTCAACGCCCGGCTCGCCCCCGCGTTCGCCCAGGTCGCGCAGGCGACCGTCGATCCGGCCGTGCGGCGTTCCCGGCACGCCGACTTCCAGTCCGGCGCGGCCCTGCCGCTGGCCGGGCCGCTCGGCCGGCCGCCGCGCGACATCGCGGCCCGCGTGCTGGCCGCGGCCGACCTGGCCGGGGTGGCCACCGCCGAGATCTCCGGTCCCGGCTTCCTCAACCTGCGGCTGACCGACGAGGTGATCGCCGCCGGGGTCAACGATCTCGCCGCCGACACCCGGCTCGGGGTACCGCGCACGACGCGTCCCGAGCGGATCGTCGTCGACTACTCGTCGCCGAACATCGCCAAGGAGCTGACCGTCGGGCACCTGCGGTCGACCGTCATCGGCGACGCCGTCGCCCGGCTGCTCGAGTGGCTCGGTCACGACGTCGTGCGGGCCAACCACCTCGGTGACTGGGGCACGGCGTTCGGCATGCTCATCGAGCACCTGGGTGACGGCGACGCCGACGAGATCACCGACCTGACCGCTTTCTATCAGGCTGCGCGGGCCCGGTTCGACGCCGACGAGGACTTCCGGACCCGGTCACGGCTGCGGGTGGTGGCGCTGCAGGGCGGGGACGAGCACACGGTGCGGCAGTGGCGGCATTTCGTCGCGGCGTCGCAGCGGTATCTGCTGGCCGCGTACGACCGGCTCGGGGTGACGCTCGGCCCGCGGGACTTCACCGGCGAGAGCTTCTACAACGACAAGCTGGAGCCCGTGGTGGCCGAGCTGGCCGCGCAGGGCCTGCTGCGGGAGAGCGAGGGCGCGCTGTGCGCGTTCCCGCCGGGCTTCACCGGCCGGGGCGGCGATCCGCTGCCGCTGATCGTGCGCAAGAGCGACGGCGGTTTCGGGTACGCGGCCACCGACCTCGCCGCCCTGCGGTACCGGACCGGTGAGCTGGGCGCGACCCGGCTGCTCTACGTCGTCGGCGCCCCGCAGCGCATCCACTTCGCGATGGTCTACGCGGTGGCGGCGGCCGCGGGCTGGCTGCCGGCCGGCGTGCGGGCCGAACATGTCGGCTTCGGCTCGATCCTGGGCACCGACGGCAAGATGTTCCGGACCCGCTCCGGCGACCCGGTCAAGCTGGCGGCCGTGCTGGACGAGGCGGTCACCCGGGCCGCGGCGCTCGCCCCCTCCGCCGAGGTGGCGCGGGCGGTGGGGATCGGCGCGGTCAAGTACGCCGACCTGTCCGGTGACCGGATGTCGGACTACGTGTTCGACTGGGACAGGATGCTCGCGCTGACCGGCGACACCGGGCCGTACCTGCAGTACGCGTACGCCCGGACCCGGGGCATCCTGAGCAAGACGCAGGTCGCGCCGGGACCGATCCGGATCACCGCCGCGGCCGAACGCGCGCTCGCGCTGGAACTGCTCGGCTTCGCCCAGGTGGTCACCGGGCTCGAGGAGTCGCTGGAGCTGCACCGGCTGGCCGGCTACCTGCACGGACTGGCCCAGACGTTCAGCGCCTTCTTCGAGGCGTGCCCGGTGCTGAAGGCGCCGGCCGGCGTCCGGGAGAGCCGGCTGGGCCTGTGTGAGCTGACCGGCCGGACCCTGCGCCAGGGGCTGGACCTGCTCGGCATCGCCACGCCGGAACGGCTCTAGATGTTGCGACCCGACACGTTGTTTCAGGCGGTGAGGCGGCTGATCGGTGGGTGTCCCCCGAGTGCTGAGTGGCTGCGGGCAGTGTTGTAGTACTCC